>NZ_BDBY01000404.1 GCF_001613225.1 Nocardia pseudovaccinii NBRC 100343 | reverse complement strand
TCCGCCGCGAAGTCCGCGATCGGTGCTTCGGCGACCGCGCCCCCCGACCAGGCGAGCAAGAGCGACAATGCGTGCTTGCACGGAAACTTGCGGCTCGGACACGAGCACTTGTATGCCGGACCCGCCAGAGACACGACTGTCTGATACGGCTTGGCGCCGCTGCCCTGGCACAGGCCCCACAGCGCGGTATCCGACCGTCCGGTGCCGCGCCAGCGCCCGGCGAGCTTGCGCGCGGCGGATAGCGAGCTCGCGTCGGGTGCGAGCGCGCTGACCTGTTCCTCGGTCCACGGCGCGGTCATAGGTATGGCTCCCGCCTGGCTCATCCGGCGGCTCCGGATCGACTGTATGTCATGTCTTCCCCCATTGCTCGGTTGCCGAATTTCTACCGCAGCCCACCGACAAGTTAGGTGGTGAGGGGCTATTTTTCTGGAATACGCTGCGCGGACGACAGATTCGGCAAGGGCAGCACCTTGCGCTGGTTGTCCGATTCTGGCATTCTGTCCTGTTCGGCTCCGACCGAGCCACCCAAATCGGGTGACACACCATCGAGCTGCCCGCCGGGGTTGGCGAGGGGTGGACATCGAGCGGGGCCCAGCCTGTTCGATGGCCATACCATCCCCGCGGGCAGATTCGCATTTCCCCTTCCGACCGCGCGAAACGGCACCGCGGTGGGCGAATTCGACGCCATCGGGTAGCGTCTCGTTCAGCTTTCAACAGTGATACCCGTGCGGGGTTGGAGGACGTGCCGCGGTTCGTGGTCTAGGGGGTTTACGCATGCGTACAGATCCCGGAACCGATACTGCGACGGTGCCGCGCCTGACCGAAGTGGTATCCCGGCGGCTCGCAGCGGATCCCGCGGTCACCCCCGATGTCGCACACACCGTGCTCCGCGCCCTCGGCGGCGGCGAGTCCGATGATCTGACAACCGAATTCGACGGCTCCGGCATCTTCCTGCGGGCGATCCGGGTGCGCGGCTTCCGTGGCATCGGGCCCGAGGCGACACTGCGGTTGCCGCCGGGTCCGGGTCTCACATTGGTGGTGGGCCGCAACGGAAGTGGTAAGTCGAGCTTCGCCGAGGCCGCCGAGCTGGTGCTCACCGGCAGTAATCGGCGCTGGGACGGCCGGTCGGCGGCATGGCGCGAGGGCTGGCGGAATCTGCACGATGGCGGCTCGGCGCGCATCGAACTCGAATTGCTCACCACCGGAGCCGATCCCGAGCTGACCATCGCCAAAGAGTGGTCACCGCAGGCGGATCTGGGGCAGGCGCACTGGACCGAACAGCGATCCGGCGCCGCGTCAACGGATTTCGACGGTAACCGCTGGGCCGGTCTGCTGGAGCTGTATCGCCCCTTCCTGTCCTATAGCGAACTCGGCGCACTCGTCGACGGCAAACCGAGCGATCTGTTCGACGCGCTGCACCGGCTGCTCGGCCTCGACGAATTAACTGTGGCGCAAGAGCGGATTCGCACCCGTCGACTGGAACTCGAACGCGCCGTGCGGGATTCGCGCCAGGAACGCGTCGAACTGGTGACCGCGCTCGGTGCGGTGGCCGACGACCGTGCGGCGAGGATGGCCGCCCTACTGCGCCCGGACCGCCCCGATCTCAGGGCCGTCGGTCGCGAAATACTCGGCACGGCAGAGAATCCGGTCGGGCCGGATGGGCTGCGAGCAATCGTGCGGCTGGTCTTGCCATCGGGTGCCGAAGTCGAAGCGATCGCCGCTCGCCTCGAAGAGTGCCGCACCGTGCTCGCGCGCGATTCGACCGCCGATGCCGAGGCCGATCTGCGGGTGCTGGAATTGCTGCGGCGGGCGCGCGATCATGTCGGTGCCAGCGGGGAATGTGCGTGTCCGGTCTGTGGGCGTGGGGAATTGGACGCGACGTGGTTGCGCGGTGCGGACGCCTCGATTGCCGAGCTGACCTCCCGAGTCGACGCACTCGCGAGCGCGCGGGCCGCATTGCGACAGGCCGTCCGCGACGCCCGCGCACTCCCGGAACATATCCCCCCGGAACTCGATTTCGATCCGCGCAATCCGCCCACCGTCGACACCACCGCGGTGCGTCGCGCCTGGACGGACTGGGCGGCGCTGACCGGCGCCGATTACTCGCCTGACCTGCCCGATCGACTGCGCGGTGCGCACACGCGCCTGGTCGACGAACTCGAGTCGCTGCAACAGGGCACCCGCAAAGAACTGAACCGCCTCGACGAGGTGTGGGCGCCGCTGGTGCCCCGCATCAGCGGCTGGCTGGAGGGTGCCCGCGCGATCATCGCGAACGGCAGTGAACTGCGCACACTCAAGCGCGCCGAGGATTGGCTCAAATCCGCGACGGCCGGATTGCGCGGGGAGCGGATGGCGCCGCTGGAGACCACGGCGCGCTGGGTCTGGCGCACACTGCGTCAGCAGAGCAATGTCGAACTCGGTGCGATTCGGTTGCAGGGCAATGCCGGAACCGCGCGGCGGGTGCTGCTCGATGTCACCGTCGACGAGGTGGACGGCGCCGCGCTCGGGGTGATGAGTCAGGGGGAGTTGCACGCCCTCGGGCTTTCGCTGTTCCTGCCGCGAGCGACGGTGGAGGACAGTCCTTTTCGCTTCGTCATGATCGATGACCCGGTGCAGGCCATGGATCCGGCCAAGGTGGACGGACTGGCCAGGGTGCTCGAGGTCATGGCATGGACGCGGCAGGTCATCGTCTTCACCCATGACGAGCGGCTGGCCGAGGCGGTGCGGCGCATGCAACTGGACGCCAGCGTGCTCGAAGTGCAGCGCCGCGAGCGCTCGGTGGTGGAAGTGCGGGTATCCAGTGACCCGATCCGCCGCTACCTCGACGACGCCCGCTCCCTGGTCCGCACCCCCCAACTCCCCCCGGCGATCGCCGACGAACTGGTGGCCACCTGTTGCCGCTCCGCCGTGGAAGCGGCCAGCCTGGCCAGAGCCAGGCGCGATCTGCTCGCCGACGGCATGGACCACCGCGACGTCGAACGCCATATCGAAGGCGCACAAACCACTCGCGCAATGGTCGCACTCGCGGTCATGGGGATCGGCGGCCGAGTAGACGACCTCAACAAACATCTCGCCCGCGAGGGCAAATGGGTCGTCGATGCCCTGCGCGACGCCACCGCAGGAGCTCACGTCCCGATCGGCCGCAGCATGCGCGACCTGATAGCGGACACCGAAAAGTTCGTCGGCTGGCTACGCCGATGAACGAGCGCTGCGCATCGGTAGCTCGGGGGTGGCGGTGAGCGCGGCGCGTGATGACGCGGGCACGTCGGACGACTCGGACGACGGTCGGGCGCGAGATAGTGATCCATCGGGTGGCGCGGGGTCGCAAGGTATCGAGGGTCGGCAAGACGGTGCCGGTCGGAAGGGGGATGGCGGCTCGCGGGGGAAGTCGGGTGGAAAGGACTGGGCGGGAAGGCAAGCCGGGGTGCCGGACGACTCGGGTGGGAAGAACGGCGCGGCTCGGCAGGGCCGTACGACTCGGCGGGATGGGGCTCGACAGCGGAAGGCGGGCGGGGCGGGGCGGCGAGGGGGTGCGCGCAAGCAGGGGGTGGCGGGGAAACCGCATCCGCCCCGGCCGACGGTGGCCGAGCGGTTCGATGCGGTGGATCGGCTGCTCGACGGATCGGTGACCGATGCCGATGGGCTGTGGTCGCGGGCGACGGTGTGGATTCTGCGGCTCGCGCTCGAACAATCCGTCGACGAGTTGTGGTTGCAGGTGGCACCGGAATTGGCGCGCTGCCCGATGCGCGCACAACTGCTCGCCCTGCGCGTATTCGCGGGCGACGCGACCGCCGCGCAGGTCGCGACGGTGTGGGCAGCCCTGTCCCGCGCCGCTCACCACCACGATTACGAACTCGCCCCGAGCGTCACCGAACTACGCCGCTGGCGCGAGCAGACCGCGGCCATCGCCACCTCACTCGCCACAGCCGCCACCCGCTGGAGCGATCGAGAAGTCAGGACTGACTGAACAGTCCGATGACACCGGCCAGCAGCGAAAGGCCCTCCGAGGCAATGGCGGAACCGGTTCCCAACATGTTCAACACATTCAGCAGTCCCACGGCGGGCTCCTTGATCGGTGTCGACACTTCCGCTTATCCACACCGTGATTCGTCGCCTCGGAGTTGCCGGATCGCCTACGTCAGTAAACCTTTACGCAACACTCCGCGCGACACGCCATTCAACCAAACCCATTCGCGCCCCCAGCTCCCTTGAACGCGTGAATCAAGATCAGGTGGAATCTGCGCGGGCATCGCCCGAGTAGCCCCTCCGTCAGTGCCACTGATCTTGATCATGGGCCCCGGAGCGCGCAGTGATCCGCACGGCGAGCAAGATTCGTAGTCATGGACGACGCGCAGCCGTGCCCGTGTAAGCGTGGGGAGCCGTTCGGCGAATGCTGTGGACCGGTGCTGGCGGGGGAGCGGTCCGCGGCGACGGCCGAGGCGCTGATGCGTTCGCGCTACACCGCATTCGCGGTCGGTGATACCGAATACCTGCTGCGGTCCTGGCATCCGAGCACCCGACCGAAGACGTTCGACCTGGATTCGGACCAGCGCTGGCTGTTCCTGGAGATCGTGCGCACCGAGCGCGGCGGACCGTTCGACGACACCGGCACCGTGGAATTCATCGCCCACTACAAGGCCGAAGGCCGACGTGGATCTCTGCACGAGGTCAGCACATTCGCCCGGGTGGACGGAGCCTGGGTCTACCTCGACGGCATCATCGAACCGTGACCGGTAGCGTGCCACCCATGCCACGTGTCGCGATCGAATACTGCACGCAATGCCGCTGGCTGCTGCGCGCGAGCTGGATGGCACAGGAATTGCTGAGCACCTTCGCCACCGAACTCGGTGAGGTGGCGCTGATCCCCGGCACGGGCGGCGTGTTCCGCATCACCATCGACGGCGACCAGATCTGGGAGCGCAAGGCGGACGGCGGATTCCCGGATATCGCCGTACTCAAGCAGCGCGTGCGCGACCGCGTCGCACCGGACCGTGACCTCGGCCACGTCGACAAGCGAGACCGACCCGACCCAGCGTGATATCGACCACGCCGATCACCGCGCCGGATTCAGGAACAGCAGCCGCCACCGCAGCATCCGCCACCGGCGGGCCGCGGCGCGGGCGCGGGTGACGCTGTGCCGCCGCCACCCCTGCTGACCGTGGCAAATGTGGTCAGCAGCTTGACCGTGTCATCGTGGCCGTTCGGGCAGGCCGCCGGATTCGACGCCTCCGCCATCGGACGGTTGAGCTCGAAAGTGTCGCCGCAGCTGCGGCACCGGAAGCTATAACTCGGCATCGGCCCAGCGTAGCGCCAAGGGTGAGAGGTGCGTCCCACCTATCCCACTGTCCAACTGGACGTACTCTCGATAAGAGATCGCTAGGTGCTTGGACCCGGCCGGAGCAAACTCGCAGCGCACCTGCCCGGGGCGTAGGCAGGAGGTGCGGAAGATGACCACGCAGTTCGATATCGAACCTGGCTCCGAGGTCGGCGACACCGAGCCGGTCGCCCAGACGACCTGGGGCCGCGTGAGTGGACGCTGGGACGGACCGGTCGCGGTGTGGCGCAGCATTCCGTACGCATCCGCGCCGTCCGGCCCGAACCGGTTCCGGCCGCCACTGCCGCCGCAGCCGTGGGATGGCATCCGCGAGTGCACGACCTTCGGCGAGATCGCCCCGCAGACAATGGGCAATATGGTCCCGGTCGACTCCGACCTGCGGACGGGGGAGGACTGCCTCTGGCTCAATGTGTGGTCGCCGCGAAGTTCCGCTGATACCGGTGCGCCGCGCCCGGTCATGGTGTGGCTGCACGGCGGCGCGTACTGCCTCGGCACCGCGGCCCAGGAGATCTACGACGGTCGCAAGTTGGCCGAATCCGGTGACGTGGTCGTGGTGACGGTCAATTACCGCCTCGGCGCCCTCGGCTTCCTCGACTTGTCCTCGCTCTCCGACGATTTCACGCCGAACCTCGGTCTGCACGACCAGATCGCCGCACTCGAGTGGGTTCGCGACAATATCGCCGCATTCGGCGGCGATCCGGGCAACGTGACGCTATTCGGCGAATCGTCCGGAGCCGGATGCGTGACCGCACTGCTGACCGCACCGCCTGCGGCCGGTCTGTTCCATCGGGCGATTGCGCAAAGTCCGCCCGCGACAACGGTTTTCGGCCAGGAGCGGGCTGCAGCTGTGGCCCAGCGCTTTCTGGAGCTGATCGAATTGCCGTATTCGCGTGCAAGCGAATTGCTGGAGTGCCCGATCGACCGGATCGTCACCGCGGCGGGCGTACTGCTGGACGAGATTCCGTTGAAGGAGCCGGGCCGACTGGCCGCCGCGCCGGTCGTCGACGGCTATTTGGTCCCGACCTATCCCATCGACCGCTTTCAACAGGGCCGTTCGCATCGCGTGCCGCTGATCATCGGCACCAATAAGGACGAGGCCTCGCTGTTCCGCGTCCTCCGCTCGCCGATCATGCCGGTGACTCCGGATGCGGTGAATGCCATGCTGCGCGATGTGGCCGCCAATCATCCGGAGATGTCGCCAGAGCGCATCGCCGAAATCACCTCGGCCTATCCGGATCTCGCGAAAACCCGTGGCGCACTTGCCATGTCCACCGACGCGGCCTTCCGCATGCCGGCCCACTGGGTCGCCGACGGCCACGCCCAGCATTCACCGACCTGGATGTACCGCTTCGACCACGCCACCCCCATGCTGAAGGCGGCACGCGTCGGCGCCGGTCATGCCACCGAATTGCCTTATGTCTTCGGCAATTTCGGCACCCTGAACCACGATCCCACCTTCTGGCTCGGCGGCCGCAAGGTAGCTATGGAAGTCTCCGGTCGCATGCAACGCCGCTGGCTCGCCTTCGCCACCCACGGTGTTCCGGCCGCCATCGACGGCTCCAAACACTGGCCGCCCTACCGCCCCAGCACCCGCACGACACTCCTGATCGACAACATCGACCGGGTAATCGACGACCCGGACCGCGACCTGCACACCGCTTGGGGCGAACAGGCCGTCGGCTTCAGTTGAGTGCCTGCGCACCTTCTTTGAGGCCGCCGGGGCAACCGGGTTAGCGGCGCGCAGCTCGCACACGGTTCAGAGCCTGTTGCCGAATTGCCGCGAATTTTGGACGCGATTCGGGGCTCGCTGCTATGTCGATGACTGCCGCGCAATCGTGCCCACCGGAAGGCGATTTGATCCCCGGCGTGTGACGTTGATGTGACGGAACAGCCGCCTGTCGACGCATTCGGCAACAGGCTCTTCACCGTGCGCCTACCACGCGCACGCCGAATAGCCTGGTGCGCCTTTCTATTACACGTCTGTGGAGAAGCGGATGCCGCCGTCCGGGATGTCGACGCCGGGCCAGATGCGGGCGCCGCGTAGTAGTTCGCAGCGGGCCCCGACGTTGGCTCCGTCGCCGATGACGGCGTCGCGGACGAGGGCGCGGGGGCCGATCCGGGCGCCGAAGCCGATGATGGAGCGTTCCACGGTGGCGCCTGCTTCGATGCGGGCGCCGTCGAAGAGCACCGCGCCGTCGAGGCGCGCGCCTGCGCCTACTTCGGCGCCGCGACCGACGACGGTGCCGCCGATGAGTAGTGCGCCCGGGGCGATGCCCGCACCCTCGTGGACGAGAGATTCACCACGCTGTCCGGGCAGGGCCGGGGAGGGTGCGATGCCGCGGACCAGGTCGGCCGAGCCGCGGACGAAGTCCTCCGGGGTACCCATATCGCGCCAGTAGGAGGAGTCGACGTGGCCCTGCACGCGGGCACCTTCGGCGAGCAGCGCGGGAAACACCTCGCGCTCCACCGACACCGGCCGCCCCGCCGGGATCTTCTCGATGTATTCGCGCCGGAAGACATAACAACCGGCGTTGATCTGATCGGTCGGCGGATCCTGCGTCTTCTCCAGGAAGGCGGTGACCCGCCCGTCCTCGTCGGTCGGCACGCAGCCGAATGCGCGCGGGTCGCTCACCCGAACCAGATGCAGCGTCACATCCGCATTCGTGGACTCGTGGGTGTCCAGGATCGCACCGAGATCGGTGCCGCCGAGTACGTCGCCGTTGAACACCATGATGTTGTCGGCGCGCAGCTTGGGCAGCACATTGCGGATGCCGCCACCCGTGCCGAGCGGTTCGGTCTCGGTGACGTACTCGAGGTCGAGGCCGAGGTCGGCGCCGTCACCGAAGTGTTCCTCGAAGACCTCCGCCTTGAACGAGGTGCCGAGCACGACGTGGGTGATTCCGGCGTCCGCGATGCGGGCGAGCAGGTGGGTCAGGAACGGCAGTCCGGCCGTCGGCAGCATCGGCTTGGGCGCCGACAGGGTGAGCGGACGTAACCGCGTGCCCTGGCCGCCGACCAGAATCACGGCGTCGGTGCCTGCATTTCCTGCCATCATGCTCCCTGTTCACAGTGGATCGTGTGCTCGGTGGTGCGCGTCACCGGACAGACACCAGTTTCAGTACCCAGCGACACGGGTTCGGCACTGTTGTGTGCCGAACTTGTGACGTTAGCTCTGGGCTTCCCGCGCCTGTTGACGCAGCGCAGATCGAACCGCAATCCGGGAACGGATCGCAAGTCCGGCCCGCAACGCCAACCGCAACGGTGCCTGCCACCAGTGCGGATGCCGATCGGCCTGGAATCGGTACGCGCTCGCGTGGTGCGCGGGGAGCATCACCTCGGGATGGCGTCCGGCCGCGTGGCCCTTGGCGTGGGTGACCTCGGCGTCGGGCACGAAGACGTTGTGCCAACCCGCCTTGCCCATCCGGTCGCCGAAGTCCACGTCCTCCATGTACATGAAGTAGCGCGAGTCGAAGCCGTCGATCGAATCGAAGGCCGCGCGCCGCACCAGCAGGCACGAACCGGACAGCCAGCCGACGGCCCGCTCGGAGATCTGCTCGTTGTCCTGGCGGTAGCGCAGGGTCCACGGATTCGACGGCCACACCGTGCCGAGAATGGCGTGTCCGGCGCCGTCGAGCAGTCCGGGCACCGAACGTGCGGACGGATAGACGCTGCCGTCGGGCTCGCGCACCATCGGTCCGAGCGCCCCCGCCCGCGGCCAGCGCTTGGCGGCGGCGAGCAGTTTGTCGATGGAGTCGCTGTCCCAGCGGATATCCGGATTGGCGATGACGATGAATTCGACGCTCGGATCGATCTCCGCGACCGCCCGGTTGATCGCACCGCCGTAACCGATATTTCCGCCGGTCCGCAGCAGCCGCACGTGTGCGTTGGCCTCCGCCGCCAGCTCCGGCGTACCGTCCATCGAACCGTTGTCGGCCAGGATCACCTGCGGTTTTTCGCTGGTGGCAGCGGCCAGGGTGGTGATGAAGTGCTCGAGGTGCTCGCCGGGTGAATAAGTCACCGTGACGACGACAAGGCCGCCAGGGGCGGCAGATCCGGAATCGCTCACGACTGCGCCTCGCTGACGCTCGGCTCCGTCGTGCGCGATTGCACGCTGTATTGATGGTTCGCTCGCTGACGCTCGCTCACGACTGCGCCTCGCTGACGCTCGGCTCCGTCATGCGCGATTGCACGCTGTATTGATGGTTCGCTCGCTGTCGCTCCCTCACGGGCATGCAGCCTACTGTGACAACCTCGACAGCGCGTCCCCGAGTGCGACCTCCCACCGTCGCAGTGGAGTCAGTCCGGCATCGGCCCAGGAACGGTTGGACAACACCGAATATGCCGGGCGCCGTGCGGGTCTCGGAAACGCGGTCGAGTCACACGGGCGCACCCGGCTCGGATCCGCGCCGATTCCGGCGAATATCGCCCGCGCGAATTCGAACCAGCTGACCTGGCCGGAGTTGGTGGCGTGCAGCACTCGCGGCGCATCCGGCCGACCCGCCAATTCCAGGAGTCCGGCGGCCAGATCGGCGGCGTAGGTCGGGGAGCCGAGTTGGTCCTCGACCACGTCGAGGATGTCGCGTTCGCGTTCCAGCCGCAGCATGGTCGCGACGAAATCGCTTCCGCGCCCGGTGTATACCCACGCGGTGCGCACCACATGTGCGTGCGGCGCGGTCGTCAGCACGGCCTGTTCGCCCGCCAATTTGGATCGGCCGTAGACGGTGCCGGGTTCGGTCGGGTCGTCGGTGTCGTACGGCTTGTCGTGGGTTCCCGCGAACACATAGTCGGTCGAAACATGGATCAATCGGGCATCCACCTGCGCACAGGTGGCGGCGAGTACGGCCGGTCCGGTCGCATTGACCGCGAAGGCGGCGTCGGGATCGGATTCGGCTTGGTCGACGGCGGTGTACGCGGCGCAGTTCAGCACGACATCACCCGGTTCCAGTGCGGCGCGCACGGCGTCCGCGTCCGTGATGTCCAATTCGTCGCGGCCGAAGGCGTGGGCGTCGGGTGCGCGGTGCAACAGTTCGCGTCCCAACTGCCCACCCGCTCCGGTCACGACGAGGCGCGCGGCTACGGTCGATGAGGGCGATATCGCGGTCACGGGCACGAGTCTGGCACGCCGTGGCACCTGCGGTTGTGGTCCGCCGCGGTAGCCGTCGGTTAGCCTCGGGGCAAGCAAGACGGGGGCTACCGGAGGCGGGGCGGTCGAGTCAGCGACGCGTCGGCTTCGACGAACCGGCGCTGGGCAGTCGGTACATCAGCTGGGAGCGCGCGGGCAAGCGCAGCAGAATGCTCGGTTTTCGGCGAGAGGATGCAGTGGTGCCGCAGAAGATGAGGGCGACAGCGTCGTCGCGATTACCCGCGGCCGGGAGCGGCCTGGGTCCGCTGCGCGCGTTCGTCGCGGCCGGGGCGGTGCTGGTCCTGCTCATCACCGGATTCGCCTGGCACAGCGTCGACTCGCTGATTTCGAATATCGAACGCATCGGCGGCCTCGGCCTCGGCGGCGGCAGCGACGGCGCCGTCGACATCCTGCTGGTCGGCGTGGACAGCCGCACCGACGCGCACGGCAATCCGCTCAGCGGCAATGAGCGCGCCATATTGCACGCGGGCGATGAGGTCGGCACCAATACCGACACCATCGTGCTGGTTCGCGTCCCGAACGACGGGCGCTCCGCCACCGCCATCTCCATTCCGCGCGACTCCTATGTCGACATTCCTGGCGTCGGCACGAGCAAGATCAACTCGGCCTACGGCGCGACCAAAGAGGCGCAGCGCCGCAAGCTGATCAACCAGGGCGTCTCGGAGGCCGACGCGGACAAGCAGTCCACGCAGGCGGGGCGCCAGGCGCTGATCAAGACAGTGGCCAATCTCACCGGCATCACGGTCGACCACTACGCCGAGGTCAGTTTGCTCGGGTTCGTGCTGTTGACCGATGCGGTCGGCGGGGTCGATGTCTGCCTGAACAATCCCGTGGACGAATGGATGTCCGGCGCCGACTTCCGGGCTGGTCGCCAGAAGCTCGACGGCCCACAGGCTTTGAGCTTCGTGCGCCAGCGCCATGATCTGCCGCGCGGCGATCTGGACCGGATCGTGCGCCAGCAGGTCTTCATGGCGCGGTTGGTCGGCCAGGTGCTCAGCGCCAAGACGCTGAGCAATCCGGGCAAGTTGCGGAATCTCAGTGATGCGGTCGGTCGCACCGTCGTGCTGGACGACGATTGGGACGTGCTCGCGTTCCTGCAACAGCTGAAGGATCTTTCCGGCGGTCAGGTCAGTTTCGAGACGATTCCGGTCGCCGATCTCAACGACACGACCAGCGATGGTGAATCGGTCGTACGGGTGGATCCGAAAGCGGTGAAGTCGTATGTGGCGTCGCTGGTCGACGGCAAGTCGGAGGATCATGCCGAGCCGACGACCGATCCGGCATCGGTGAGCGTCAGTGTGTTCAATGCGAGTGGGATCGGCGGGCTCGCGGGACAGGTGGCGCAGGCGTTGACGGCCAAGGGATTCCAAGAGGGATTGGTCGGCAACTACACCGGGTCCACCGTCACCAGCAGTCGAGTGCTCGCGATGGATACCTCGAATCCGAAGGCCAAGGCGGTCGCGAAGGCGCTCGGCGGGCTGACAGTCATCGCGGACAACACGTTGTCCCCGGATTCGGTCAGCGTCGTGCTGGCAAGCGACTATTCTGGTCCGGGCTCGACCGCGGGCAGCATGTTCGACTTCTCCGGAACGTCGAGCACCGCAACGCCCGTACCACCGGCTCCACCGATCGACGCAGGCCAGAACGGACCGAAATGCGTGAATTGACCATGCGTGATTTGACCGATGCGTGACCACGACCACGTGCTGACACTCACCGAGGCGGTACTCGATCCGATCCTCGAGCGCGACCCGGCCGGTCCGCGCGTCACCTACTACGACGACGCCACCGGCGCCCGGATCGAACTATCCGGGCTGACCCTGGCGAACTGGGCGGCCAAGACCGCCAATCTGATCCGCGACGAATTCGGGCTGAGCCCGGGTGCGCGAGTCGCGGTGCTGCTGCCCGCGCACTGGCAGACCGCCGCGGTGCTGCTGGGCTGCTGGTGGGCCGGGACCGAGGTAGTGCTCGGGTCCGATCCGGATGCCGATCTGGCGCTGGCGACCGCCGAGCGATTGGACGAGACCGACGGTATTCCAGAGGTCGCCGCGCTCTCGTTGGATGCCTTCGGCATGCCGGTGCGGGATCTGCCGATCGGCATCACCGATTTCGCCACCTCCGTGCGGGTGCACGGCGACCAGTTCATGCCGCGCGGCGCAGGGGTGGCGCTGGGCGGGATGCGGGTCTCCGAGGTGCTCGCCGAGGCCAGAAAATCCGCTGTGCTGCAAGGGTTTTCCGAGGGCGACCGGGTGCTGTCGAGCACTTCCTGGGATACCCCGGCCGAACTGATCGACGGGTTCCTCTCGGTGCTGGTGGCGGGGGCTTCGCTGGTGCAGGTGGTCAATCCGGATCCGGCGCTGCGCGAGCGGCGCATCGAATCCGAGCGGGTGACCGCGCAGCGCGGCTGAGCTCCTACCCTGGTATACGTCGGCGTCCGACCATGGGACGTTCCACCCTGGCCGGTTAGTCCGTACGGTGGAATTGTCGCGCAACGATGGGGTTGGTGAAGTGATGAAGCCGCAGTATTGGTTCCGGTGGTTATCGGTGCAGGGTGCGCCGCGGTTGGCCCTGCGCACCCAGGCGCGGCGCGGCGATCCGTTCGCCCAGCTGATGGGCGGACCGGATGGTCTCGCCGATCCCTATCCACTGATCGAGCGGCTTCGCGGACAGGGGCGGCTGCAGCGCACCGCGATCGCGTGGGCGAGCTTCGACTACGAGCTGTGCCGAGCCGTGCTGCGGGACAATCGATTCGGTGTGCGCACCACCGACAGTTTCAATATTCCAAAGCCGCTGCAATTGCTCGCCGAGCGACTTCCCTTGCCGCCCAATCCGGTTGAGCCGCCGTCCATGCTGGTCATCGACCCGCCGGAGCATACGCGGATGCGCAAGCCGGTCGCGTCGGCCTTCACCCCGCGTGCGATCCGCCGGTTGCGGGAACGGGTCGAGACCGTCACCGAGGAACTGCTCGGTGCGCTGCCCTCGGGCGGTTCGGCCGATCTGATCGCGTCGTATGCCGCGCAGGTGCCGATCGCCATCATCTCGGAAATGCTCGGCTTCCCGGAAAAGGACCGAAAGCTATTCCTGGACTGGGGCGATCGGATGACGCCGCTGCTCGATATCGGGATTTCCTGGCGGGCATTCCGGCGTGCGCTCGGTTCGATGGAGGTGATGAACGATTACCTCCACGGCCATATCGCGCGACTGCGCCGCGAACCGGGCGACGATATCCTCAGCAGTCTGGTCACCTCGGGTGAGCTCGATGATTTCGCCTTGAAGGCGACCGCGAGCCTGTTGATGGGCGCGGGCTTCGAGACCACGGTCAACCTGATCGGCAACGGCGTCGCCCAATTGGTCACGCATCCAGAACAGTTGGATCGATTGCGCGCCGAACCGGATCTCTGGCCGAATGCGGTCGAAGAGGTGCTGCGCATCGATGCGCCGGTGCAGACGACGGCGCGAATCGCATTGACCGACTTGGAACTCGAGGGTGTGCAGCTGCACAAGGGCAATACCGTGGTGCTGTCGCTGGCGGGAGCGAACCGCGATCCCGCCGTCTTCGCCGATCCGGATGTCTTCGATGTCGGCCGCTCGAATGCCAAGGAGCACTTGACATTCAGCAGCGGTATCCACGCCTGCCTCGGTGCGAGCCTGGCCCGCATGGAAGCCACCTACGCGCTGCAATCCTTGTTCGAGCGCTTCCCTGACCTGCGACTCGATGGGGTGCCGCAGCGTCGAGAGTTGTTCACGCTGCACGGATATGAGCGGATGCCGGTTCGGCTCGGTCGCCGGGCCGGTACCCCGGCTCCCGAGCCGACGACGGTCTGAGGGCTATATGCCGTGCCGATGATCGCCCGTAACGGCCTCGCACAGTTGCGCTTCGGTTTCGGCGGAGAACGGTTCGCGGTAGGCGGCAACGGCTCGACGGGTTTCCTCGGCGACCAGATCGGCGTTGATCTGAGCTCCGGCGGCCGCGCCTGCTGCTGCGGCCGCGCCGACCTGGGCCGTCAGGTCGGTGACATTGCCCGCGGCCCAGACGCCGGGCACATCGGTTCGGCCGGTGGCGTCGGTGGTGATGTATTCGCCGACACCTGCCGGGTGCTCGGTCGGTTGCAGTCCGAGTGTTTCGAGGAAGCTCGCTCGGGCGACCATCCGCGAGCCGACCACCACGACCTCGCGAGCGATTACGGTGCCGTCGCCCAACCGCACTCCCGCGAGGCGGTCGTCGACGATCTCCAGCGCCGTGACTTCGCCGTGCGCCACACGGATGCCGCGGGCGTTCAACTCCTCCGACTGTTCGGCGGTTATCGGCATGGTGTGCGAGAAGTACGTGACATCCGTGGTGAGCTGACGGAACAGCAGTGCCTGGTGCACCCCCATCGGGCCGGTGCCGAGCACACCGATGGCCTGGTCGCGGACCTCCCAGCCATGGCAGTACGGGCAGTGGATCACGTCGCGGCCCCAACGCTCCCGCAGTCCCGCGATCTCGGGTAGCTCATCGACGAGCCCGGTGGTCACCAAGAGCCGTCGCGCCCGCACTGACCGGTCACCGAGGCACACCGCGAATCCGTCGCCAGCCCGCGCGACCGTGATCACCTCGCCGTTCACCACATGTCCGCCATAGCCGCGGACCTCGGCCCGACCGCGTTCGAGCAATTCGCCCGGCGGCGTTCCGTCCCTGGCGAGCAGTCCGTGCACGCCCTCGGCTGGGGCATTTCGGGGCTGCCCCGCATCGATGACTACCACTGAGCGTCGCATCCTGGCCAGCATCAACGCGCCGCTCAATCCGGCCGCCCCACCGCCGATCACCACCACGTCATAGTCGCTTTTCAGCTGATCGGTCACAGCTGCGCCTCGCTGGCGCTCGGCTCCGCTGCGACCGTTGGTGCTGTGCTGATTGGTTCCCTCGCTTCGCTCGGTCACATGACCACCTCCTCGGACAACCATGCGGGCCGGTCGTCGAAATTGGCAAACAAACTTGCCGATATGGCAATCTGGTCGGCATGGACAACGACCTCGGCCAAGCCCTCGACGCGGTCGGACCTCGGTTACGCGCGCTGCGCCGCCAGCGTGAAACCACACTGGCCGACCTCTCCGCTGAAACCGGCATCTCGGTGAGCACCCTGTCGCGCCTGGAATCCGGTGCCCGTCGCCCAACCCTCGAATTGCTGTTGCCGCTGGCCAAGGCACACGGCGTCACCCTCGACGAACTCGTCGACGCCCCACCCACCGGCGACCCGCGCATCCACCTGCGCCCGACCACCCGCCACGGCATGACCTACTTGCCCCTGACCCGCCGAGCGGGCGGAATCCAGGCCTACAAACTGGTGATCCCGCCGAATATTCGCCGCGAGCCCGACCCGCGAACCCATGAGGGCTACGAATGGCTCTACGTCCTCAACGGCCGCCTCCGCCTGATTCTCGGCGAACACGATGTAGTCCTCACCCCCGGCGAAGCCGCCGAATTCGACACCCGCGTCCCGCACTGGTTCGGCACCGCAGGCCCCGACCCCGTCGAATTCCTGAGCCTTTTCGGCAAACAAGGCGAACGCGCCCACCTCCGCACCACCCCCAAACCCCGCCCGGACTAACAAACCGCTCTGCCCATCCGGAATGGTGATTTATTCCGGGCGGATTTTCCAGATGTAGCGGGTTTTGGGGCGGCCGGCTCGGCCGTAGTCGGATTTACGGTCGACGAGGCCGTCGTCGGCCAGCTTTTCCAAGTAGCGCCATGCTGTGATGCGTGAAACGCCGACGGTGCTTGCGGTGTCGGCGGCAGTGAGGCCGCCGGGGGCGTCGCGGACGGTACGGGAGATTTCGTCCAGGGTTTGGGGGGCAACGCCTTTGGGGGCGGCGGCGCGTTGGTCGGAGGTGCGCAGGGCGCTGAGGGCGCGGTCGATGTCGTGTTGGGAGATGGCGGTTTCGCCCGCGGGCAGGGCGGTGCGGAATTCGCGGTAGCGTTCGAGTTTGTCGCGGAAGGCGGCGAAGGTGAACGGTTTCAGCAGGTAGAGGACCACGCCGTAGGAGACTGCGGTGCGCACCATGGCCAAGTCGCGGGCTGAGGTGATGGCAATGACGTCGGGTCGGGGCGCGAGGCCGGTCAGGGCGGCGGCCACATCGAGGCCGCTGGCATCGGGAAGTCCGATATCCATGAGCACCAAGTCGATCGGCGCGTTCTCGGCGGCGGCATCGGCGGCGGCGCGCATGGCCTCGCGACCGGTGTGCGCGACCGCGACCGCGCTGAAGCCCGGAATCCGTTCGACGTAGGCGCGGTGCGCCTCGGCGATCAATGGCTCGTCCTCGACGATCAACACTCGGATCATCGCGCATCCTTTCGTGGGATCGTCACGGTCACGGCACTTTCCGGATCGCGTTCGGTGCCGATCACACCGCCGTGTCGATCGACAAGGCGATGGACCAGTGCCAGCCCGAGGCCGTGATGGTCGGCCTTGGTGGAGTAGCCGCGTTCGGCGGCGCGGGCGAAGGTTTCCGCCGACATTCCGGGGCCGCTGTCCGCGACGCGCACATACAGTGCCGAATCGTTCGCCGATCGCATCGAATCCAACGCCGTGAACTCGATGGCAAGCGCCGGATCCGGCGCCAGCGCGGGATCGACCACGACCGACGAATCCTGTTGACGCACAGTCACTTCTACCCAACCAACCGAATCGTCGGCGGCCGCGTCGATGGCATTGTCGATCAGATTGCCCACCAGCGTCACCGTCTCCTGCGCGGACAGCGGTGCGGTCGAGTCGAGCGCCGTATCCTCGGTGATGGTCAGCTCGATGCCCCGCTCGGCGGCCTGGTTCACCTTGCCGAGCAGTAGTGCCGCGAGCGCGGGATCGCCGACCGAGGTGAGCAGTCGATCGATAAGGGCTTGGGAAAGTTGAAGTTCCGCGGTCGCGAACTCCACGGCCTCCCGATAGCGCCCCAACTCGACCATGGTGATCACGGTGTGCAGCCGGTTGGCCGATTCGTGCGCCTGCGCGCGCAGCGATTCCGCGAAACCCCGCACCGAATCGAGTTCACCCATCACCGTGCGCAATTCGGTGTGGTCGCGAATGGTGATGACGGTGCCGATCGGCCGCCGATCCCAGGTGACGACATCCTGATTGACCAGCAGAATCCGATCCGTGGTCACATGCATCTCGTCGCGGACCACCCCCCAGCTCATCCGCTGCATCGAGATCGGCAGATCCGCGCGCGCGACGGGCCCATCGGGCAGATCGAGCAGCCTGCGCGCCTCATCGTTGACGACTTCGGCACCGTCACCGTTCGGACCGAACACCACCAGGCCCTCGTGGATCGAATGCAGCACCGCATCGTGCTGTTCGTACATCGTGCGCAGCTCATCCGGCGCGAGACCGTGCGTCTGGCGGCGAATCCGGCGACTCAGCAGGAACGAACCCGCCGCCGCGACCAGCAGACCCGCTGCGGCCACGCCGAGAATCAACGGCAATTGCGTACCGACCTGAGCGCCGATCCGCGCCCGCGTCACGCCCGCCGACACCAACGCGACGATGCGACCGTCGTCGTAGACCGGTGTGACCGCTCGAATCGAGGGCCCGAGCGTTCCGGAAAACGTCTCGGTGAACGTCTCCCCGGCCAGTGCCCGATCGATATTGCCGCTGAACGGCTGCCCGATGCGCTCGGGTGTGGTGTGGGTGTACCGGGTCCGATCCGGCGCCATCACCACGATGAAGTCCATCCCGGTCGCCATGCGGGTCCGTTCGGTCACCGGTTGCAGCAGCGCGGTGGGGTTGGCGGTGCGTAGTGCTTCGAGGGTGGAGGGCGCCTGCGCGACGGTCACCGCGACATCGGTGACCTCGCGCGAGGTGGTGACGTCGCTGTGGTGCCTGGTGTCCAGAACGGCTAGCACCGCCCCGATTCCGATGACCAACCCGAGCACCACGAGCTGGAGTACGAAGGCCTGTCCGGCCAGCGATAGCCGACCGCGTCCCCCGTGTTTCCCAACGCGCAACACTTTCTTTCCCTCGTGCCATTTTGAACGTAATGCACCAAAGCGTGACCGCCATCACCTCTGGCAGCCAACATTGTGCACGTGAGGGCGTGAGCCACCTCACGCCGGTACCACTTGAAGGGGACTTCACCCACCATGAGCGATAGCAGCGACCGAACAACCGACCTCGCCGAAACACCAGAGCGACAGGTGCCACGCGACCGTACCCACTGGCTGTATCTGGCCGTCATCGTCGCCGTCATCGCGGGAATTCTGGTCGGCTGGCTGG
Source organism: Nocardia pseudovaccinii NBRC 100343 (assembly GCF_001613225.1). GTDB lineage: Bacteria > Actinomycetota > Actinomycetes > Mycobacteriales > Mycobacteriaceae > Nocardia > Nocardia pseudovaccinii. Next base: position 5,295 of record NZ_BDBY01000404.1, on the reverse strand, counting down.
CCCCCGAATTCGGCCAGGACGTCGGCCCGCTGGGCACGATGTTCGTCAATCTGATCAAGATGATGATCGCGCCGGTCATCTTCTGCACCATCGTGCTCGGCATCGGCTCGGTGCGTTCGGCCGCCAATGTCGGCAAGGTCGGCGGACTCGCACTCGGGTACTTCCTGGTCATGTCGACAGTGGCGCTCGGCATCGGCATGGTCGTCGGCAACCTGCTGGAGCCGGGCTCCGGCATGAATATCGCCAAGACCGCCAAACAGGGCGCGAAACTGGCCGATCAGGCGCATGCCGCGGGCGGTACCTGGGAATTCATCCAGAGCATCATTCCGACCACGCTGTTGTCCTCGCTGACCACCGGCAGCGTGCTGCAGGCGCTGTTCATCGCGCTTCTCGTCGGGTTCGCGCTGCAGGCGATGGGGAGGACGGGCGAGCCGATCCTGCGCGGTGTCGCATCGCTGCAGAAGCTGGTGTTCCGGATTCTGTCGATGATCCTGTGGCTGGCCCCGATCGGTGCGTTCGGCGCGATCGCGAATGTGGTCGGCAAGACCGGACTCGATGCGGTCAAGCAACTCGCACTGCTGATGGTCGCGTTCTACCTGACCTGTCTGGTGTTCATCTTCGGCGTACTCGGCGTGCTGCTGTGGAGCGTGTCGCGGGTTTCGGTCTTCAAGCTGGTCCGCTACCTGGCGCGGGAGTACTTGCTGATCCTCGGTACCTCGTCCTCGGAGTCGGCGCTGCCGCGGCTGATCGCGAAGATGGAGCACCTCGGCGTCGAACGGACCACGGTCGGTGTCGTTGTGCCGACCGGATACTCGTTCAACCTGGACGGCACCGCCATCTACCTGACCATGGCGTCGCTGTTCATCGCCGATGCGATGGGCAAACCGCTCAGCATCGGGGAACAGGTCGGCCTGCTGTTGTTCATGATCGTCGCCTCCAAGGGCGCGGCGGGTGTGACCGGCGCGGGTCTGGCCACACTGGCAGGCGGATTGCAGAGCCATCGTCCCGAACTGCTCGACGGCGTCGGCCTCATCGTCGGGATCGACCGTTTCATGTCGGAAGCCCGTGCGCTGACCAACTTCTCGGGCAACGCCATCGCCACGGTGCTGGTCGGCACCTGGACCAAGACCGTCGATGTGGACCGAGTCCACACTGTCCTCGATCGCAAACTGCCCTTCGACGAGCGGACCATGGTCGACGATGACCACGGCCCGCGGCCGCAGCAGGACGACACCAAGGATCTGGTTTCGGCCTAGCTGTACCCGCTGACGAAGGGGCCCGCAGGATCTGCGGGCCCCTTCGTGGTGTCGGTGGGATCAGTCGGCCCACTTCTCCGGATTGAGGTAGTGCTGGGCGATCGCGGTGGCGTGGCCGTGGCCGAAGCCGTGCTCGGACTTCAGCCATTCGACGATTTCCTTGTGCGAGGCCAGATTCGACGCGCGCACGGCGGCCTTCCACTCGTCGATGGTGCGACCGTATTTGGCCTCGATCGACGGGAAGTAGGACGAGGGCCCCTTGGGCTTGGTCGTTGCCATGTTCGTCTCCTCTGTTCTTGCGTTCAGCGATATGGACGGTGTTGATCGCCGAAACTCATCGGCACGATCCGGATTGTGTGCCGGATCGCGAATACCGCCGCCGACCAAGCGATTTGCGAGGTCGGCGGCGGTTGCGGAACCGGTGATCAGGCGTTGATCTCGGCGCGCTCCTGTCGATTCGCGACAGTCCGCTCGCGGATCAGCAGCACACCGGTCGCGGCGACCAGAGTGGCGGTCAGCCCGTGGATGCCGAAGGCGGCCGCGGTGGATCCGCCCCAGCTGAGCACGGTGAGCATGTCGCCGATCGGGATCAAGGCGATGACGAGAGTGACGATGCCGAGGGCGTAGCGCTGCTTGGTGGCGAGCAGTACCAGGATGATCAGCCCGGAGACGGTATCGCGGACGCCCTTGAGATTCATGAACGCGACCGCGTCGCCCTTCGGCCATTCCGGCAGACCGAATCCGGTGGCAATGGTTTCGGGAGTGACCAGGTAGCTGATGCCGATGTAGAGGATGAAGGCCGCGCCGATGAGGGAAAGAGCGGTGGCGATGCGCGAGATGGTCATGGGTGCTCCTCGAACTATTGCTCTGAAATCTAGCGACGCTAGGTCTACGAGCCACATTAATGGAGCCTCGGTAGTTTGTCTAGCGCTGCTAGAATTTCGACCATGACCACGCAGAGCCGCAAAGAACGCGAACGAGCCGAACGCCATCAGCGCATCATCGACACCGCACGCGAACTCGCCGAAGCCTCGGGCTGGGAGGCGGTGACCGTGCGTCGCCTGGCCGAACGAATCGAATACAGCCAGCCGGTGCTCTACAGCCATTTCGCAGGTAAGGCGGCGATCGTGTCGGCCGTCGCTGAGCAGGGAATCGTCGAACTCACCGCCCGGTTGCGGGAAAGGCGGGCGGCCGCGCAGGGGCCGGTCGCGGAACTCGAGGCCGTGGTGCGCGGTTACCTGGACTTCGCCACCGAGAATCCGGCCCGCTATGACGCGATGTTCGTCCTCGATACCGAACTGAACTTCGGCAACGACGCACCACAGGCGCTGCGCGATGCGTTCGGTGAGATCCAGAGCGCATACGCGCCGTTCGCTGGCGAGTTCGATCTACAGGCGGGCACCGAGGTGGTCTGGAGCACGTTGCACGGCATCGCCACCCTGGATCGCAGCGGTCGCCTCGTCGACGACCTGCGCGAGGAGCGCATCCGGGTGCTGCTCGGCCAATGGACACATCAGTGATCCATACCTCGCTCGGGTGACGGCACGACCCGGGTCGGCCCGGCAGAATCGAGGTATGCCTGATGTCGTCGTGGTCGGTTCCGGTCCCAACGGTCTCGCCGCGGCGGTGATCCTGGCCCGTGCCGGTCTCACCGTCGAGGTGCACGAGGCGCAGGCCACCGCGGGCGGTGGGAGCCGCACTGCCGAGCTGACGCTGCCCGGATATCGGCACGATGTCTGCGCCGGTGCGCATCCGATGGCATTGGCGTCGCCCTTCTTTCGCGCATTCGATCTGGCCGCGCACGGTGTCGAACTGCTCGCGCCCGAGGTGTCCTACGCGCATCCGCTCGACGGTGGGAAGGCCGGGGTGGCCTGGCGCGATCTGGACCGCACCGCCGCTGGTCTCGGTCGTGACGGGGCCGCATGGCGTGCGCTCTTCGAGCCGATGGTCCGACATTGGCGGCAGGTCGTGGATTTGGCGATGTCGGATCTGCGCCGTCCGCCCGCCGACCCGTTGACCGGACTGCGCTTCGGACTGCGGGTGCTCGAGCAGGGTTCGCCCCTGTGGAATCTACGATTTCGCGAGCAGACGGCACCGGCACTGCTGACCGGCGTTGCCACGCATGCGATCACACCGCCGCGCGCCATCCCCGCGGCGGGCGCGGGCATGCTGCTGGCGACACTCGCGCACGCCGGTGGCTGGGTGCTGCCGCGCGGCGGCAGCCAGGCAATTCCGGATGCGTTGATCGCCGAACTCGAACGCCTCGGCGGCAAGCTCGTCACCGGACACCGCGTCGAATCGCTCGACGAATTCGGCGGCGCGCGTGCGGTTGTGCTGGATACCGCGCCCGCCGAACTGCTGCGGATGGCGGGGCACCGGCTGCCGGATCATTACGCAAAGGGGTTGCGCCGCTTCCGATATGGCGGCGCGGCCTGCAAGGTCGACTTCGCGCTGACCGGGCCGGTGCCGTGGCAGGCGCCGAGCTGTGCACTCGCCGGGACGCTGCATCTGGTCGGCACCCGCGCGGAGGCGATGGCCGCCGAGAAGACCGTCGCCGCAGGACGACACGCGGATCGTCCGTATGTCCTCGCCATTCAGCCGGGCGTGGTCGACTCGACGCGGGCACCGGCGGGCGGCCACACGCTCTACACCTACGCCCATGTCCCGAACGGCTCCACCCGCGACATCAGCGCCGCCGTCATCGCCCAGGTGGAACGCTTCGCCCCGGGTTTCACCGATCTGATCCTGGCCAAGAATGTCGTCACCGGCGCCGAAATGCCGACGCACAATGCCAACTACATCGGCGGCGATATATCCGCGGGCGCGATGACCCTGCGCCAGTTCGCCTTCCGCCCGGTCCCGCGCTGGAACCCTTACGCCACACCACTACCCGGCGTCTACCTCTGCTCGGCCTCGACCCCGCCCGGCCCCGGTGTCCACGGCATGTCCGGTTTGCATGCCGCGCGGCACGTGCTGCGCACGGAGTTCGGCATTCGCACCAAACCACTGGATCTGCTGCGCACACCGAATCCCGCCTGAGCATGCACTTTTCGCGGGCCGGATTGCGCAGGCCGCGCGGGCGATCACCTGATCAGGCCCGCGGCGTCCGGTACAGGTCGGGTTCCAGATACATCACCCGCGCGGCTGGCACGGCCGCCCGCACCCTGGCCTCTGCGTCATCGATGGCCGCGGCGATGTCCTCGATATCCAGATCGGGCACGATCGAGATCTTGGCCGCGACCAGGATCTCCTCCGGCCCGAGATACTGCGTCTTGAGGTGGATCACCCGGTCGATGCGCTTGCCGTCGACCAGGTTGGCCCGGATCGCGCTGTCCTCCTCCGGCGTCGCGCCCTCACCGATGAGCAGGCTCTGCATCTCCACGATCAGGATCAGCGCGATGACCCCGAGCAATGCGCCGATGGCGAGAGTGCCGATGCCGTCCCAGACCGGATCATCGGTGAGCATGGTCAACCCGACCGCCGCGAATGCGAAGACCAGACCGATCAGCGCGCCGGTGTCCTCCAGCAGTACCACCGGCAGTTCCGGACTGCGCGAATTGCGGATGAAGCGCCACCAGCTCGAATTGCCTTTGAGCGGGATGGATTCCCGCATCGCCGTCATGAAGCTATAGCCCTCGAGGCAGATCGCGATGAACAGGATGACGATCGCGATGATCGGATTGCTCAGCTCCTCCGGATGCTGAACCTTGTGGACGCCCTCGTAGATGGCATAGATCGAGCCCAGTGTGAACAGCACCAGCGCCACGATGAACGAATAGAAGTAGCGATTGCGGCCGTATCCGAACGGGTGCAGTTCATCGGCATCCTGCGCGGCCCGGCGCTGACCGAGCAGCAGCAGCCCCTGGTTGGCGGTGTCCGCGACCGAGTGCACCGCCTCGGCCAGCATCGATCCGGAACCGGTGATGAACGCGCCGACGAACTTCGCCGCCGCGATCCCCGCGTTCGCCGACAACGCGGCGAGAATCGCCTTTTTGCCACCACCAGCCGACATCTGGGTAGGTCCTCCTGTGTCCGATTT
>NZ_BDBY01000403.1 GCF_001613225.1 Nocardia pseudovaccinii NBRC 100343 | reverse complement strand
GGCCCGCGAACGTCGCTCGTAAAACTCGCTCCGTTGTCGTCCGGTCAGGAGGCCCGTCGAACGAACAGCCTAGAGCAGTGGACGAACAAACTGGGCGACAGGTCAGTTCGTGCCACCGACGCAGGCGCAGAACAACTGGGCGTCACCGTCGACGGCCTGGGCGCGAATCTCGGTGTCGGCCGCCGATATCCACGCCGCCGCGCCGCGTCCCAGCACCAGCTCGCTCACTCCTTGCAACAGCCGCACGGTCCCTCCCGTGCACAGCACGATTCCCGGCCCGGCGGATGTCAGCGGCACCTGCCCGGATCCCGCGGTCAGATCGAACCGCCGCAGCGCGAACTCCGGCGCGGGGGTCCGATAGTGCACCGACCCATCGCCCGCCGGTTCCGCGAGCACCACCGGCAGATCGATCGGCTCGAAGTCCAGCACCCGCAGCAACTCCGGCACATCGACATGCTTGGGCGTGAGACCACCGCGCAGCACATTGTCGGAATTGGCCATGATCTCGACGCCGAGCCCGCGCAGATACGCGTGCAGATTGCCCGCCGCGAGGAACAGTCCCTGTCCCGGTTCCAGTGTCAGCCGATTGAGCAGCAGCGCGGCCAGCACACCGGCGTCGCCCGGATATGCCTCGGCGAGTTCGAGTGTGGTGCGCGCCTCGGCGGTGAACTCCCGGGCGCCCTTCACCGAGAGATAGCGCACGCATCCGTCGAGCACCTGGGGGAGCAGTGTGCCGAGGACATTCTGCGGCAGCGTGATCCAGGTCGTGAACAGTGTCCGCAGTCCCGCCGAATCAGGTTGGGCGGCGAGCAGATCCGCATATGAGCGCAGGCCCGGCACATCCAGTGCGCGCAGCAGCTCGACCGTGCGATGTGGATCCCGGAATCCGGCCAGTGCCTCGAACCGGTCCAGCGCGACAACCAATTCCGGCTTGTGGTTCTCGTCGCGATAGTTGCGCATCGGCGAATCCAGCGGCACCCGCGCGTGATTTTCGCGCTCGAATCCGGCCCGCGCCTGCGCCGAACTCGGATGCGCCTGCAGCGATAGCGGTTCCTCGGCGGCCAGGATCTTCAACAGGAACGGCAGCCGCCCGCCGAATTCCGGTGCGGCGGGCCCGAGTTCGCGCTCCGGATCGTCCGCGACCAATTCCAGCAGTGAGCGGGTGCTGTTCTCCAAGCGGACATACGCCGGATCGGCGGGATGCGCGCCGAACCACAGCTCCGCCTCCGGATGCGCGGAAGGGACCGGTCGGCCGCACAACTGAGCGAGTGCGGTGCGTGAACCCCAGGCATAGGAACGCAGCGCACCAACGAGTTCGTGCACTAGTAGTGTCCCCCGTCGAGCTGTTCCGTGGACTGTGTCGCACCGCTGCGCGAGCCGATCAACCGCAGATAGGCAGCGGCCATCTCCAAGCGCAGCGCGAGCACCGCGAGTTGTTCGAGTTCGCTGGCATGGGCGATGGTGCCGGGCAGCGGCGCGCCCGAATCATCCACTCTGGCAGGCATGGGCGCGGCGGGATCGGTGAGCGAGGTGTGCAGCGGTTCGATATCCGCGCTCACCAGATCGGCGTCGACCAGACCCGATCCGTTGCCGCCGAAGACGGCGAGCCGGCGCCGCGCTGCGGCCTGATCCAGATCCGCGCTGAGCACGAACACCCGGATGCGCTCCACCGGCGCCGGTCCGTCGAGTTCTTCGTCGTGGAACAGTGGATCGAAGTTCGGCGCGGATTCGCCTGCGGCCTCGACCATTCGGGGGTTGGCGGCCACGGCCTCGGCCAGACCCACCGCGGTGGCGACCCTGCCCGCCGACTGCAACAGCACCTCGGCGCCGTGCTCGGCGAGTTCGCTGGCGGCCGGGGAGTCCCCGGCCAGCACGACGGCGCGCTGCTGCATGCGCGCGGCCAGCGTCTTGGCCGGATTGTGGAAGACCTCGTTGTGCGGGCCATCGCGTAATGCCTCGGCATCGAGCACATCGGCCAGCTCGGTCAGATCGGGTACGGCCGCGCCGGAGCGGGTCGGATCGACTATGCGCAGCACCGCGATACAGGCGGCGAGGAAACGCAACAGCCGATTATGGTCCAGGACCGGAATCCGTGGCGCCAGCAGTGAGGTACGCCCGGCCGCCGCGGCCCGCAGCGGACCTTCGTGCGGCGCGGCGACCACAACCTCCGCGCCCCGGCGCTGTGCCCGGTCGACCGCATCGATCAGCCGGGGATCACCCGCGTCGTCGCCCGCGACCAGTACCACGTCCAGCGGGCCGACCCATGGTGGAAGGGCAGCGACCGGGACCACGGGTAGGCCCGCTCGGTCGCCGAGTGCGGCGACGATCAGACTCGCGGCGCGCGCGGCCCGGCCCGAGCCGGAGACCAACACCACGCTGCGTGGTCGCAGATCCGCGAGGCGCGCGAGCGCGTCCTCACCGACTGCTGCCGCGGTCGCGCGTACCTGCGCGCCGCCGGATGCCGCAGAGCGCAGGGCGCCGCCGACATCGGCGGCCTCGAGCGAAGCGGCATCGTCGAGGTCGAGCACCGGTGTTCCAGCGATCATCGGGCGTCCCACCTCCCCTCATCGCGCTGTGTGCGGTCCCGCCCTGCTCCCACCCGGGCTGTCGACTCGGAGGGATCGACACGGGCGCCCGGGTCGGGCGAATCCAACATCTGTAATTCCACTATTCCAGTCAGGAGCGAACGATGCTCAGAATCGCGGTATCGGGCTGAGCCGTCCCCTTCCTCGGGCTTCGAATCGTGACCCTGCGCGTCCACTCCGGCTGTGATTCCACTATCCCAGTCAGGGCCGGACGATGCTCGGAATCTTGGTATCGGGCCGAGCCGTCTACTTCCCCGCTCTCCGAATCCAGCGCAAGTGACTGCCTCCCCATGT
>NZ_BDBY01000402.1 GCF_001613225.1 Nocardia pseudovaccinii NBRC 100343 | reverse complement strand
GGTGCCGCTCGTCGGGCAGCGTGACCAGCGTAATCCGCAGGGCCGGACCACGAGAGAGATCGAACCGCTGCTGCCGGTCGGCCTCGGCGATCGCATCGAATTCCGCGGGTAGCGCGGAGATTTCGAACCAGGGCAGATCCACCCAGGTCGGCACGATCTGCACCGGCTTGGGTAGATCCTTATCCCAGAACGCGGCCCGCAGATTGGCGTGCCGCTCCAGGATCGCCTCGGCGCTGCGGCGCAGCATCGGCACGTCGATCGGACCGCCGATATCGATGACGAACTGCATCGTGTACAGATCGACCCCGTCGGCGGCCAGCCGCGCCAACGAGAACAGCCCCTCCTGCAGTGGGCTGAGCGCGAGCACATCCTCGATTTCGGCCGGGACGCTCCGGTCCACAGTCATCGCATCGCCTTTCGGCCAACGGTCATCGCATCGCCCCTCGTCGGGTCCACCACTCGGAAGAAATCGCCCCTCATTGCGACTGCTTCCATGCCGCACCCAATGCGGCCAGCGCGTCCGAGCCGAGACCGGACACGCTCATCGCGGCATGCTGATGGTTGTCGGTCGGCTCCTCGGGCTCGGCCCGCACGCCACCGGTACCGAAGGTGTCGCCGATGGTCGTGGTCACCCCGGCGGCCACCGCTTCGTCTACCGCGGCCGCGAGTTCGGCGATGGTCAGGTGCTCGAATACCAGCTGCGGAGACAGCGGGAGGCCGAGTTCATTGGCGCGAGCCGACCACTGGATGGAGATCACGCTGTCGCCGCCGAGTGCGAAGAAGCCGTCGTCGGCGGTGACATCCTCGATCTCGAGCAGTTCCTCGAGGATCGCGATGAGCTGCTGTTCGGTCTCGGTGTGCTCCACATCGGAAGATGCTGTGCCCGTCCTGGTTTCACCGGTGCTATCGGTCCGGAACGCGACTCGCCCTGCGGTATCCCAGCGCCCCCGCTGCTCAGTGCGGAACAACCGGGCTCCCGGCAGGTACGGGTCGTCGAAGAACGCGTCTGCCGAATCCTCGACGTACCCCTGAGCAAGTCCGGCACCACCGACGTACACATCGCCGTCAACGCCGGGCGCGACCGGTCGCAGGGCTGCATCCAGCACCAACACCCGAGCCCCTGGAATGGGTCGCGCGCGTCGGCTGCCATCGACCGCACCGCGTGCCACCGCACCCGCGTACTCCGGAATCCGGAAGTCGAAGGTGGCGGCCGAACCGGCCGCGAGCGCGGGCAGCAGATCGGGAAGCGCCGCGGGCCAATCGGTTCCGACGACCTCCCAGCTACGCACCGACGGCAGCATCGAGACACCGGTCTGCACGAACCGCGACAGCGTGACGGGCTCGGCGACCACGTGGGTGACCGAATGCGCACCGATCAGCTCGACGAGCGCGACCGGATCCGCACGTTGCTGTTCGGTGGTGAGGATCAGCGTCGCCCCATCGGCGAGCGCGGCCAGCAACTCGACTTCGACCTCGGATCCCGTCCAGGGTGCGGCGACGAGCCGCACATCCGCCGAACCCGTGGCCCGGTCCAGCGATTCGCCGCGGCGATCGGCGGCAATGGCGCGTCGATCGGCCACCGCGGCCGCCAGCGCCTCCCGGTCGAGCACCACGTGCGAAACAGCGATGGTCCCGCCGGTATTCGCTACCGCATCCAGTGCGGCCAGCCTGCGCACCACCCCGGCCGCCGAAGCACCATCGGGCACTCGCGCCGATCCCCCGCCATCGAGCTGTTCGAACAGCTCGCCGTAAGTGAGCGTCTCGGTACCGCACCGCAGGGCGATCCGATCGGACGGCACCCCGCGACCACGCCGGATCAACTCGGCAATGCCCGGCGTCCAGGAGAGTTCCACACCGGTGGCCCATTCACCGAGGACCCGCTGCCGCTCCGCGGCGGGCATGACGTCGAGCTCACCCACCGTGCTGTCGGGGGCTTCGGCGAAGGCCGTCAATACGCGAAGCATGCGCTGCGCGAACAGCTCTCCGGTCGCGGGCTCGTACAGATCGGTATTGACGATGACGCTGGCATCGAAGCCGCCGTCGGGACCCGCGAAGAAATTGATGCTGAGGTCCAGCAGCGAGGTGTCGAAATCCAATGGCAGTACCGTCAGCGCGGTGTGCGCGTCCAAACCATGACCGGCACCGTCCCAGTTCTCCTCGCGGAAGTGCATCATGGCCTGGAACAGCGGGTTCCTGGACCGGGACCGCGCCGGATTCAGCGAGTCGACCACGCGCTCTATCGGGATGTCCTGATTGCTGTACGCGCCGAGCGCCGTATCGCGGGAGCGTTCGAGCACGGTCCGCAGCGTGGGATCGCCGGACAGGTCATTGCGCAGCACCACCATATTGGCGAGCAGGCCGACCAACTCGGCGGCGGCCGGATCGACCCGGCCCGCGATCGGCGTGCCGAGCGGAATGTCCACACCCGCCCCCAGCTTGTGCAGCAGAGTCGCGACCGCGGCCTGGTAGAGCATGAATTCACTGCCGCCGCTCGCCTCGGCGAGGGCCTTCAGCTTGTCACGCAATGCGGCGGGCACCGCGAACGGCACCACATGTCCGTTCTTGCCGAGAATGGCGGGACGCGGGCGATCCAGGGCGACATTGATCTCGTCCGGCAGACCGGCGAGTGTGTCGCGCCAGTAATCCACCTGGGTGCCGAGCGTCTCGACGACCTCGCGCTGCCACAGCGCATAGTCGGCGTATTGCACGTCCAGGGGCGTCCAGTCCGGATCAGCGCCCGCGGTGCGCGCACGATAGGCGGTGGCGAGATCGTCCAGCATCGTTCGGAACGACCAGTGATCCGCCACCAGATGGTGCACCAGCAGCGATAATACGTGGGCCTTGTTGTCCAGCACGAAGATTCGCGGTCGAATCAGCAGCTCGGTGTCCACGGCGAAGCAATGCTGACCGGCCGCGGCGAGTTCGGCACGCAGCTTCTCCGGATCGTCCAGCTCCGTTACCGGTACATCGATCGGCCCGGCAGGCAGCACCAATTGATATGGCACGCCACCGTTCTCGGGGAAGACGGTGCGCAGTACCTCGTGCCTGGCGACGACATCGCCGAGCGCGGCAGTCAGCGCATCGAGATCCAGCGGACCGTCCACCCGCACCGCGAATGGAATGTTGCCGATCGCACTCGGCCCCTCCAGCTTGCGCTGGAACCACAACGCGAGCTGTGAATAGGACAGCGGAATATGCTCGGGGCGTTCCCGTTTCAGCAACGCGGGCATGGCAGCGCAGGCCTGTGCCGGTGTGGCTTCGATGAGCGCGGCGAGTCCCGCGACGGTCGGGGTATCGAACGGTGCCCGCACATCGATCTCGACGCCGAATTCGGTGCGAATCCGCACGACCAGGCGGGTGGCCAGCAGCGAATGCCCGCCGAGTTCGAAGAAGGAATCGTCCGCGCCGATCTGCTCGCGGCCGAAGATCTGCGCGAACAGGCCCGCGAGGCGGATTTCGGTGGCGGTGCTCGGCTCCCGGTAGCGGCGAGTCGTAGCGCGTTCCGGATCCGGCAGCGCGCGCCGGTCGAGCTTGCCGTGCACGGTCAACGGGATCTCGTCGATCACCGCGAAGGCGCTGGGCACCATGTACTCCGGCAGCGTCGCCCCGGCGTGCCTGCGCACCTCGTCGATATCGAGGGCCGACTCGGAAAGGCCGTTGGCCGCAACCACATACGCGGCGAGCATCGCACCGACGGCCGCATCGTCGACCGCGATGACGACGCAGTGTCCGACACCCGGATAGGACGCGATGGCCGCCTCGACCTCGCCGAGTTCGATCCGGAAGCCACGCACCTTGACCTGCTCGTCGGCCCGGCCGACGAATTCGATCTCGTCATTGGCATTGCGTCGCGCGAGATCGCCGGTCCGATACAACCGAGCGCCCGGCGCGAATGGATCGGCGACGAACCGCTCCGCCGTCAGCCCGCGCCGATTCAGGTAGCCGCGCGCCAACTGCGCTCCACCCAAATAGATCTCACCGACCACACCCGATGGCACGAGTTGCAGCGCCTGGTCGAGCAGATACACCGTGACGTTCTGATTCGGCACACCGATCGGCACGATCCGCGTGCCCTGCGGACCTTCCACATTCATATGCGTCGCACACACCACGGCCTCGGTCGGACCGTAGTGATTGCGCAGTTCGGCATCGAAGACACCGGCGAACTTATCGGCCACCTCACCGGGCAGCGCCTCACCGCCCACCGGAACATGCCGCAGCGCACGCCATTCGCTCACCTCCGGCAGCAGCAGGAAGGTGCTCAACATCGACGGCACCATATGCAGCACGGTGACTCCGCAGCGGGTGATCAACTCGGCCACATACGGAATATCGCGGAACGCATCCGGCTTCGGGATGACCAGCCGGGCGCCGAGGGTCAGCGTCACGAAGATATCGAGCAGGGAGGCATCGAAGCTCACCGAGGAGGACTGCAGCAGCCGATCCTCGGCGGTCATACTCCATTCCGCGACGAAGCCCGCGAGATGTTCGGCGATCGCGGCATGGGATACCGGCACGCCCTTGGGCTTTCCGGTGGACCCGGAGGTGTAGATGACGTACGCCAGATGGCCGGGCAGCAGCGGCCGCACCCGGTCCGTGTCGACAGGATCCGTCTCGGGGAGTGCGACGGCCGAGGCCTCGGCGGCGTCCAGCTCGGCCCGATCGAGCACCAGCCGGGGCGCGGCATCCTCGACGAGGTAGTCGATGCGATCGTCCGGGTAGGCGGGATCGATGGGCAGGTAGGCCGCACCGGATTTGAGCACACCCAGCACCGCGACGACGAACTCCACCGAATTCGACAGCCGCAATCCGACGATGTCCTCGGTGCCCAGTCCACGCCCGATCAGCCAGTGCGCCAAACGATTGGCGCGGCGATTCAGTTCGAGATAGCTGAGTTCGGTGTCGCGTTCGGCGGGGGCGACGATGGCGAGTGCGTCTGGCGTTGCGGCGACCTGGTTTTCGAAGAGTGCGACCATTGTGGTCGCTTCGGCCTCGACAATCGGGCCGTGCGACAGTTCGAGAATCGCGGCACGATCGGCAGCGCCGAGCATATCGATATCACCGAGCCCGCGGTCTGGATTCGCGAGCGCGCTGTCCAGCAGCTGCACGTAGTGGCCGAGTAGCTGTTCCACCAGGGCACGGTCCAGATCGGCGATCCGGTACTCGGCCTCCAGATAGGCCCCATCGGCTTCCGTGACAACGGTCAGTCCCAGCGGAACCTGCGCCACAGCACTACCGAGATCCAGCAGCGTCGCCTCGACACCCGCGAGATCGAAGCCCTGCGCGCTCCTGCGCACCCCGAAGCCGAGTCGGACCAGCTGCTCCAACCCGTCCCGGCCGCCGACGCGATCCGGATTCGCCTCGCGCACAACGCGATCGATGCCGACATGCTGATGTGCGAAGGCGCCGACACAGGTGTCGCGAATGGTTTCGGTGAAGCGGGCGAAGGTGTCCTCGGCGCCGATGGTGGCCCGCAACAGCAGCGTATTGCCGAAGTAGCCGATCAATGATTCGGCGGCGGCATCGCGGCGCACGGTCACCGGGACCGATACCAGGAAATCCGTTGCCGCGGTGTAGCGATGGATCACCGCGTCATAGGCGGCCAGCCACACCATGAACGGGGTGGCGCCGTGCACACGCGCGAAGGCCTCGACCCGGCCGACGAGCTCCGCGGGTAGCGGCAAGGTGCACCGATCGGACTGCTTCGTCGCCACTGTGGCGACCGTGGCCGGACCCGGGAGTTCCAGGGATTCCGGCAGTGGGCGCAGGGTTGCGCGCCAGTAGTCGATATCGGCAGTGGCATCGTCGGCGGCGATATCGCCGAAGACCGCGACGTCGACGAATTGCGCACGGTCGGTCTGGACGGACTCGGCGCGATAGGCGGCATTGAGCTCGGTGAAGAAGACGGCCCACGAGTCGTCATCCCAGCTGATGTGATGCGCGACCAAGAGCAGCGCGAATTCATCGGCACCGGTGCGCACCAGGTTGACCCGCAACGGCGACTCGGTCGCGAGATCGAACGGTCGGCCGAATTCCCGGCGTGCCAGCACTTCCAGTCTGCGCGACCGCCCGGCTTCCGGCAGATCGGTGAGATCGTGTGCCTGCCAGGACAGTTCGAGGTCGGTACGGACGATCTGGTACGGCTCGCCGTTCTCGTCGAGCCCGTAGGTGGTGCGCAGAATGTCGTGGCCGTTTACGACGGCCGCTACCGCATCACGCAGCCGCGCCTCGTCGAGCGCGCCCGTCAGCCGGTAGGCCACACAGATATTGAGGGTGGTGTCCTCCGGATCGCGGGTCTGCAGAAACCACATGCGCCGCTGTCCGGCCGAAAGCGGATGACGTTCACCGGGTTTCGATCTCCGAACCGGCGCATTGCCGGAAGTCGTTGCGGTCAGGCCGCTTTCGGCCAAACGCTGGCGCAGCAGCGCCTTGCGGCGGTCCAGCACGCTGGCCTGCTCGTTGTTCGACATCGTCAATCCCTCGCCTAGACGTTGCTGTCGGCCATCAGGCGCACGACGTCGTCCAACGACGCGCCGCCCAGAATGGCCGCCACCGGAAGATCGCGGTTCAGTTCGGCCTGCACCCGCTTGCGGAAGTCCAATGCCTGCAGCGAATCCAGGCCGAGGGCTACCAGCGGCACCGAACTGTCGATGGCGTCGAGCCCGTCGGCGCCCATCACCTTGCCCAGTTCGATGCGGACCTGGTCGGACAGTGAACCGGCGGACGGCACGACCGCCTCCGGTACGGCCACGACGGCGGGAGCGACAACGACGGGGTCGACCCGAGGCGGGGCCGGTTCTACTCGCGCGAGCACATCGGCGAGCAGCGGACCCCAGCCGACCGCCGAGATGATGTCGTTCAACTGCGACCAATCGGCCGCCATCACAATGCGATTGCCGGGCCGTCCGATTTCGGCGTGCTGGGTGAAGCCGACGGCGAGTGCGTCGCGCGGGTCCATGGACTGGCCGCCCGCGGCGGCGATCCGGTCCACGCCGACCGCGTGCAGTGGCCCTTCGAGATCCCAGATACCCCACTGCATCGCAACGGCATTCGTGCCCACCGCACGCAGGCGCGTGGCCAGCACGTCGAGCATGCGGTTGACGGTGGCGTAGAGAATCTGCCCGCGACCACCGAAGGTGGCCGCCGCGGACGAGCAGATGACGATCCGCGCATCCGTGGCCAGCGGCAGCAGCCGCAGCAGATGGCCGGTGCCGATGATCTTCGATGCCGCCATCTCGAACAGCTTCTCGGCGGTCACATCGGCGAGTTCGGCGCGCACATAGTTCACCGCGGCGTGCACCAGCATGGTCGCCGGTGTGTCGGCCAGTGCGACGGCGAGCTCACGCACGCTGGCTTCGTCGCTCACATCGCACGCGACAACCGCGACCTCGGCGGTGCCGATCTGTCGGACGACCCGCAAACGGCCTGCGACGGAATCGGTTTCGCCGGACCGGCTGAGCAGCGTGATCCGCCGCGCGCCACGACCGGCGAAGTACTCGGCGAACTTCAGTCCGAGCGTGCCGGTCCCGCCGACGATGACGACGTGCTCGAGTTCCGCATCGTCCTGAGCTCCGGCCGACGGTTCGAGTTCTACCTCGAGCCGCTTGGCATAGAGCCCGCTCGCGCGCAGTGCCAACTGCGGTTCGTCCTTGGCATGCAGTGCGCGCACGATCTTGGCGGCCTGCCCCGCATCGGCGGCGTCGAGATCGAGGTGCCGGAAGGCGGTGCCGATATTTTCCAGTCCGATGCAACGGAATCCGGCGGAGACCGCGCCGTGGAACAAATGCGGTGCCGGATCGTCGGCGACCGCGGCTTCACCGCCGACGGTCACCAACCAGCAGTCGGTGACCGTGGCGTCGAGCGCGGGCAGCCAGCGCGCGTCATAGAACCGCGCCAGTTCCGCGACCGCGGTGGGCCCGTCCAGATCCGGCAACTCCGGCAGCAGCACGACGATCGAGTCGTAGTCGGCGGTGTCGGCGGGCTGGTCCGGATCGTGAACGGTCGCACCACCACCGTGGTTGACGGCGGCGGTGCACAGCGCCGCCGCCAGTTCGGCGCACTGCCCGGTGTGGTCGACGACGAGCATTGTGCGCGGCGAAACCAGCGAGCGACGCTCGAGCCGTACCCAGTGCTCCGCCAGCCGGGTCGCGGTGTGCTCGGGGGCCACCGGCGTGGAAGTCTCGGTCCGGTAGTGAGCCCACAGGCGCTGGGGATTGAGCACGGTGTTGGGGAAGTCGCGCAGCGGCAAACGCGCTGTGTCCGACTCGGATTCGACCCGTAGCGCATCCCATCGATAATTGAGGTCGTGCACCGCGACGGTCGCCAGATTGCGGGTGAACTCGCCGAGTCCCGCCGCAGTGCGCAGCGAAGTGCCGATCACCCGGAACTCCTGCTGCGGGCGGGCGGGGTCCGGCCGCACCGTACTCAGGTTCTCCTGAATGGCCAACTGCAGCATCGGATGTTCCGACATCTCGACGAAGGTGTCGACGTCGGCGGTGGCCGCCGTGATCGCCCGATCGAACCGCACCCGGTTGCGCAGATTCCAATACCAGTACTGGTCGTGCCGCAGGTCGGGCGTGATGGTGGTGCCGAGTGTCGCACCGTAGCAAGAGATTTCGGTTGCGACGAAGTTCGGGCCGCTCATTTCGTCGCCGAGTGCCGCTTCCAGTCCCTCCCGGTACTCGCTGACCACCGAGGTGTGCGCCGGATACGCGACGCGGATCTCCCTGGCGAACTGACCGCGCGCGGTCGCGGTCGCCACCATATCGACGATGGTCTCGCGGTCACCCGAAATGGCCAGGATATGCGCCGAATTGACCACCGAGAGCTCGGCCCAGCCGGAGTGCCTGGCCAGCAGCGCCTCACACTGGTCGCGGTCCATCCCCAGCACCGCCATCGAATAGCCGCGCGGTGAAAGCTGATCGACGGCCAGTGCCCGATGTGTCACCGCGAGCACCGAATCCCGCAGCGTCATGACTCCGGAGACCGCACCGGCGGCCAGCTCGCCCTGGCTGTGCCCGATGGTCGCGGCGGGCTCGACACCGGCCGCGCGCCACATGGCGGCGAAGGCGTACATCTGGAACATCAACGCAGGTTGGAGCACCCGCACGTGGTCCTCGAACTGTGCATCGTCGCCGAGCAGATAGTGCAGCGGCTCGCGGTGCCCGAAGCGTTCCTCGAAGATCGCGGTGCAATCATCGACCGCGCGACGGAACGTCGGGGAGATCTCGTAGAAGAGCTTGCCCATGCCCGGCCGCTGACTGCCCTGTCCGGGAAAGACGAATCCGATGCCGCGCGCGGTGGCGACGCCATCGGTCACCACGACCGCAGGATGCTCGGCGCCCACGACGACCGCTCGCAACGCATCGAGCAGTCCGTCGCGGTTGTCGACCATCGCGAGCGCCCGACGGCGGCGCGCGACCCGGGTGCGAAACAACATGTCCGCCACGCGATCCGGGGTCACGCCGGGATGCCGCTCCAGATATCCCAGGATGGCGGCCGCCTCACCGCGCAGTCCGTCGGCCGTATCGGAGGACAGCAGTACCGGGACGGTGCCGTCCGGTAGTCGGTAGTCAGGCATCGATATCCTCCAGCACAGGCATGGCCAAGATCGCGTGCGCGTTGGTACCTGCGACGCCGAACGAGGAGACGGCGCCGTAGCGGACGCCGCCGATCGGGTCCCAGGGTTCGAGTTTCGTGGCCAGCCGCAGGCTGGTGGCGTCCCAATCCACCTCGGTGGTCGGGTTGTCCGCGTAGAGGCTCGGTGCGATCTGACCGTTCGCGCCGCTCAGCAGCACCTTGATCAGGCCGAGCACCCCCGAGGCGGCCTGTGCGTGACCCATATTCGACTTCACCGAGCCGAGTCGCGGACCGTCGGTGCCGCGGTCGACACCGCCGTAGGACTGTGCGAGGGCGGTGAGCTCGAGCGGGTCGCCGACTGGCGTCCCGGTGCCGTGCCCCTCGATCAGGCCGATGTCGTCCGGTCGGATTCCGGCCGCCGCCAAGGTCTTCTCGATCAGTCGCTGCTGTGCCGTCGCGCTGGGTACCGCGAGCGGCGCGCCCTTGCCGTTGTGATTGACCCGGGTGGCGAGCACGTGGCCATAGATCCGATGGCCGAGTTCGCGTGCGCGCGACTCATGTTCCACAACGACCACACCGGCGCCCTCACCCCACAGCGTGCCGGTCGCATCGGCGGCATAGGAGCGGCAGTGTCCGTCGACGGCGAGTGCGTTGTTCTTGGAGAACTCGAAAAATGCCGCGGGCGAGCCCATGACACAGACGCCACCGGCCAGCGCCCAGTCACATTCACCGGCACGCACGGCGTTGGCGGCCAGGTGCAATGCGGTCAGCGACGATGCGCACGCGGTATCGGTGGTCAGCGACGGCCCGATCAGTCCGAGACTGTGCGAGATCCGGCCCGCCACCGCGCCGAGGGCGGTCCCGGTGGCGCGGTATCCGGAGTACTCGGTCACCACACCGGACTGCGGCCCGTATTCATTGATGGACGCGCCCATGAAGCAGCCGACCTCGGCGCCGTCCAGCGCGCCCGGATTGATGCCCGCATTCTCCAGCGCCCGCCAGGCCACCCGAAGCGCGACCCGCTGCTGCGGATCCATCGAAATGGCTTCGCGCGGGGTGATACCGAAGAACATCGGATCGAATTCGGTTGCCTCCGACAGAAACCCACCGGCATCGGCGACCCGGCTCCAGCCTTCGGTGCGGTGCAGCGCGAGCAACTCCTCGATCGGCCACTCCCGATTGCGCGGGAACGGTCCTATGAGTTCGCGCGCTTCGGCCAGCGCCGACCAGAAGTCGGGCAGCGTCTCGATACCGCCCGGCGCCTCGACGGCCATACCGGAGATGACGATCGGATCCATTTCGGTACTCATCCGACGCGATCCAGTTCCGGCGCGAGCAGCTCCGCGATACCGGCGGCATTGTCGTTCAGATAGAAGTGCCCGCCGTCGAAGATCGTGACGTCGATCTCCTGTGCGCTGTGATTGGACCAGCCGTACAGCTCGCGCGGCGTGATGAAAGTGTCCTCGGCACCGCCGAGCACGTGAATCTTGGCCTGCACTTGGACATCCACTGGGCAGGTATAGGAATCGAAGGCGCGGTAGTCGGCCTTCACCACCGGCAGCGCCATCCGCATGAGCTCGCGGCTACCGAGCACATCGGCGCCGGTGCCCTCCAGCGCGCCGAGATGGTCGAGGATCTGCTCGTCCTCGGTCGGATGCGGCGGCAGGTCGACGGCCCGGCCCGGCGAAACCGCGGCGGATGGAGCGAGCAGTCGCACCTCGAGTCCGGCCGTTTCGGCGTGGCGCACCAGTTCGAAGGCGACCATCGCGCCCATGCTGTGGCCGAACACGGTCAGCGGCAGGCCGCGATTGTGTTCGCAGGTCCGGAATTCCGCGAACGCACCGGCGGCCAGTTCGGGCAGCGTGGCGAGCGCCGCCTCGCGGGCCCGGTCCTGACGACCCGGGTACTGGAAGATCAGCACATCGAAGTGCTCGCTGAGCACCTTCGAGAACGCTCGATAGGTGGACGCACCGCTACCCGCATGCGGGCAGATCAACAATGGCGGGCATTCGACGGAGCGGGGCTGGTGGAATTGCCGGATCCATCCGAGATTTGCTGGCATTTCTTGACTCCTGCGCTTCCGCCGGACGTCCCGGCGCAATGGTCGCGCCAGGCAGCGTCATTCGATCGGCGGTGTACAACACCCCCCGGCACGCTGCACTGTCTGGTTACTTCTGAACGGTCGCCCGATATTAGCGTAGCCTACCCTAACAAGTCTACTGGTTCGGGCCGACTCCCCCGTGCCGCCTCACTGGTCGGTGAGATAGCCACCGCGCGTGAAGAATTCCGCGGCCGAATGCTCGGTACCGTCCGCGGTGCGAATCCGGGTGAGCACCAGGCCGCGGTTGCGCCCGCGATGCGCCTCGGTGCCACACACCACCGCGCCTCCGCCCTCCTGCACGATCACCCGACCGGGCGTGCCGCCGTAGCGCGCCTCGGAGACCACCGCCTCGAGCACCTCGACCCGCTCACCGCGGTAGTAGGTGAACGCGCGCGGGTACGGCTCGGACAGCGCACGCACGAAACGCTCGAGATCGACGGCGGACCAGGTCCAGTCGATGCGGCTGTCCCGCTCGGAACGCTTGTGGAAGTAGGTGCGCTCGGATTTGCGCTGCGGCTTCCATTGCGCGGTACCGGATTCCAGGGCGTGCAGCGCTTCCCGCAGCGCGCCGGGAATGAGTTCCATACCGCGCAAGACCAATTCGGTGCCGGTATCGGTGGGTCCTATGGGCAATGCGCGCTGCACCAGGATGTCGCCGGTGTCCAGGCCCTCGTCCATCCGATGCACGGTCAGGCCCGTCTCGGACTCGCCGCTGATCAGCGCCCACAGCACCGGGGAGAAGCCGGTGAACTTGGGCAGCAGCGAATCGTGCAGATTCAGGGTGCCGTGCGGGGGCAGGTTGTAGAGCTCGGCGGGCATCCAGGTGTACCAACTGTTCACCACGATGACATCCGGTTCGGCCCGCTTCACCAGGTCGATGGTTTCGGCATCGGCCCGTTCGGTCAGATGCACCGGGATGGCGTGCTCGCGGGCGAGGTCCTCGACCGAATCCGACCAGATTCCCTTGTAGGAGTCCGCACTGGCCGGATGGGTGACCGCGAGCACGACCTCGTGCTCCGAATCGATCAGTGCCTGTAGCGTTTTGCGGCCCCAGGTCTGGAAGCCGAACGAGACGATGCGCATGAAAACCTCACGTAGATGTATTTGGGGATATCCGGGCCGAATCAGCCCAGCCGGGCGGCCGCACCCCGCCGCGCACCGACGACCTGACGCGCCGGGGCGGTACGCAAGACCCGATCCGAAAGTTCGCCGAGGCAGCTGAGATTCGGGAATCCGGGCCCCTGGGCGATGGCCGCCATATTCGGCAGATAGAGCTTCGCGTCCAGTCCGGAGACCGCCAGGTCGTAGCCGATCGAGGCCTCCAGCCTGGGCTGGGTCAGCGGACCGCCGACGGCGAGTTCCAGCAGGTCGGCGGCATCGGAATCGAAGAGCTCCAGGAACCACAGCGGCTGCCCGCCGGTCGCGTCGACCACCAGATCGAAGTTCTGCACCAGATCCGGGCGACGGTCGTTGCGCAGCGTCACCGCCACGCCGTCGCCTTGTTCGGCGACCCGCACGACCCGCCCCTGCAGGTGATGCACGCGGTTGTCGCCGATCACGCTCTCCTGCACGCGAACCGAGAACACACCGCGGTCGGTGCGCCGGATGACATCGCGGCGCTCGTCCATGCTCAGCGCGTTCCACTTGGTCGGATCGCTGAAAAGCGCGTTCTCGAAATAGCTTTCGCCGCGGGTGTAGATGGTGGCCTTGGGCGTGATCACCGAGATGGTCAGCATGTCGTGTCGGACCAACTCGTCCAGGGCCGAACCGGCGGTCTCGCCGCCGCCGATCACCGCGACGCGCGAGGAGACCGGCAGCGCGCGTTTGCCCGCCAGATCCCAGAATTCGGCGATGCTGAGCACCCGGGGGTGTTCGGCCAGAGCCCGACCGCTGTGGCCAGGACCGGTGATCATCAGCGCGTCCGTGTCGATCTGGGTGATCACACCGTCCGCATCGGTCACCGAGACCAGCCAGCCGTCAGCCGCCGCCGCGACCGAATCCACTGTTCCGAGTACCAATTCGAGATCGATCGCACGCGCCACCCACTGCAGGTATTTGGCCCAGACGTGGTGGTGCGGGCTCGGTCGGCCGCGGTCGATCCATTCGGCGTAGGTGCCGTGCTCGACCAGGAACGAGGTCCAGCTGTAGGCCATCATCGCCTCGTCGATAGCCCGGTTGTGCCCGCGCGCCCAAGTCGAGCGGTAGGGGAACCCGATGTCCTTTTCCGGACTGGTACCGAGCCGGTGCTGCCCGTCGGTCCAACCACCGCTCGGCAGCCAGTTGCCGCCGACGGCATGCGCCTCGACGACGATCACGCGCGGGGCGGCGAGCCCCAATTTCCGCAGGACGTGCGCTTTTGCCGCCACCGCAAGGGCTTTCGGCCCGGCGCCGACCACCAATAGTGTGTCCACGGTTCTCCTGCGTTCGATCTGGTGCGGTAGCCAGGGTCGCCTAACTTCCGACTTTCAGCTTTGCATAGGCTTACCTTATATTGCACTGTAGTGCCAGTCCTCGGACCGGCACCTCCCGGCAAACGAACGATTGGATGATCCGATGCTCAGCACCAGAAATAGGCCGGTGGCGCGCCTTGCCACCGCGGCGTTCTCACTCACCGCGGCCGCCGTTATCGGCGCATTCGGCACCGTCGCCACCGTGGCCCCGGCCACCGCCGCGCCCATCGGCGCGCCGATGCGGACCGCCACTCCCGGCCTCGGCGAGTTGAAGGCAAAGCTGCAACTGGTGCTGAACACCGGCGCTTCGCGCTCCGCCCGCGCGGCCGAACTCGAGGCGGGCGAGGCCGGTCTCAGCCTGGTCGACCAGGTCGGCAGCGTCATGGCCTCGGCGCCGCCGAGCTTCCGCTGGGACGTGCTCGGCCCGGTCAATGTCTCCGGCGATCTGCTCACCGCCCAGCTGACCACCGCCATCGACGGCTGGGACCCCTGGTACTTCGACCTGTCCTGGAAGCAGATCGACGGCACCTGGAAGCTGACCCGCGAGGCCGAATGCACCATCGCGAGCGTCGCGATGCTGCCCTGCAACCTGTAATCGCCTGCGACGCACGCGAGTTGGCCCCGTGGCAGATCACCGCCTCGGGGCCGCACGGCCATTCGGAGTAGTTTCACCGGACACCCCACGACATCAGAGTGTGTTTAGGCTAACCTTAGCTGCATGGGTAGAGGTTTCGAAGGGTTGATGCTGAAGGCGTGGCGCGCCGAGGATTACCGGCTCACGGTGACCTCGACCGAGTACATCAGCGACAAATACATGCGGCTCGGATTCGACGCGGGCGGACTGCTCGCCGATCATCCGGTGCATCCGACGCAGTGGGTGCGGCTGTGGATTCCGAACGGTGAGCGCGAGCATCAGCGGGGCTACACGCTGGTCGACCCCGATCCGGACGAGAACAAATTCTCGATCGAATTCGCGGTGCACCACGGGCCCGCCTCGATGTGGGCGCAAAAGGCGGCCGTCGGCGACCAGATCGATGTCTCGGTGCTCGGCTCGGATTTCCAACTGCCCGAACCACTCCCGAGCGAGTTCGTCATCTTCGGGGATACCGCGTCGCTGCCCGCCGTCAACTCACTGCTCGACGCGATCGGCGATGTGCCCGCCCGGGTCTGGCTGGAATGGCAATACGAATCCGACACCGGGCTCCCGGTCCGCAATAAGCCGCACCACCAGGTGAAATGGGTGCAGCGGATCGACAACGGCAGACTCCTCCGCGAGCAGGCCAACGAAATGCAGTGCCCGAAGGACGCTTTCGCCTGGGTCGCCTGTGACGGCCACACCACGCGCTCGATCGTCAAGGCGCTCAAAACCACCCACGAGCTGCCGAAAACCGCTATCAAATACCGCGCTTACTGGAAATAACCCCCGCGGCCCGCACCGAGCCGTGCGTATCCGCCGAGGGTAGTCGAAAGGTCGTTCCTGATCTCCTCGCCAGCCACCTTTTTACCCCCTCGGCAGCGATAAGGTGCGCAGCATGCGGGCGGAGGCCGGGTCATACTTCGGGATGAGCTGGGTGCGACTTCGGGGCGACGTGTCGGCACCGGGCGATGCGGTGGCGGTCACCGGACTCGCGGACGGCAACGTCGCGACGGCGACCGATGACTTTCCCGAGAACGATGCGGACGGCGAGCGGTGTATGACCGACCACCTCCGAGTCCGCAGGGGCGACCTGCGTTTCGTGCTCGATCAACTGCACCGGACCGACGCCATCGGCGCACTCTCGGGTCACCTCGATACCGATCGCATTGCGGCGATCGGACATTCGTTCGGCGGCGCGAGCGCGGTGGCCGCGGCGGCCGACGAGCCCCGCATCAAGGCGGTGGCGAATATCGACGGCACCCTGTACGGAGATCTGCCCGCCCTGAAACAGCCGTTCCTGTTGCTGGAGAGCGATCACTCGGAGACCGGTCATTCCGCGCAGTACCTGGACCGCAACCGCGACCTCATCCAGCGTCTCCAGGCGACCGGATTCCGCTACGAAATCACCGAGGCCAACCACATCGGTTTCACCGACGTGCCGCTATTCCTCGCCGCGCCTGCGCGAATCGCCGTCGCCCAATTCATCGGGGGTGAGCGCGGACCGGTGGATACGCAACGTGCGGCCAACGATATTTTGGTCGCATTCCTCCGGGATGGGGACATCCAGGAGGCAGCGGCCGGTCACCCGAATATCCATGGCGGTCCCGTCCCTTAGATCGGTGCGGGCTCCAACCGCCAACCGGTGGCCCGCGACCGCTCGTTCCAGAAGTCGGCATACCGGCCGTCGAGCGCCAGAAGTTCCGCGTGCGTACCGCGTTCGACGATCCGGCCACCATCGAGGAACAGGATCTGATCGGCATGCGCGATGGTGGCCAGCCGATGCGCGACGACGATTACCGTTTTATCCCTGGTGAGTTCGTGCACCCCGCGCACCACGACGGCCTCGCTGTGCGGATCCAACGCGCTGGTCGCCTCGTCGAGCAGCACGATCGGCGCATCTTTCAGCAGCGCGCGGGCAATCGAAACCCGTTGCCGCTCACCACCGGACAGTGTCGTACCGCCCTCGCCGACCGCGGTGTCGTAGCCGTCGGGCAGCCGTTCGACGATTTCGTCCACCCTGGCCGCCTCGGCCGCACGGCGCAGTTCGGTGTCGGTGGCATCGGGGCGGCCGATCCGAATGTTGTCCGCCACCGACTGATTGAACAGGTAGACGTTCTGGAAGACGAGCGAGAGCTGATCCAACAGCGTCTCCGACGGTTGTTCGCGCACATCGTGCTCACCGACCACGACCCGGCCCGCCTCGACATCGTAGAACCGCGCCGCGAGCCGCAGCAGTGTCGTCTTGCCCGCGCCGCTCGGCCCGACGATCGCGGTGGTGGTTCCGGCGGGCACCTCGAAACTCAGCTCCGACAGCACCGGCTCACCCGGCCGGTAGCCGAAGCAGACATTGTCGAAGACGACGGATGGCGCACCCGGTGTCACCGACGACTTCGCCTCGGGCAGTACGGGTTCGGCGAGCAGTCCGGTGACCCGATCGGCGGCCGCCGCGGCCGACCGCAACGCATTGCCCAGCTGCGCGGCCTGATTCAGCGGTTCGATGAACCGGGAACTCACCGCGATGAGCGCGATAGCGGCCGCCGCCGAAACGGCGCCGTCGGTAACCCGGCCCACCGCAATGTAGACCAGCACCAGGAACACGGCCTGCACGAACAGCGCGAATACGATCAGACCGGGCACCGAGGCGAACATCAATCGGGTGATCGCCGAGCGCTGCCGCGCCAGGGCAGTGTCTAGCGCCCGGTTGCCCGGCCCCACCGCACCGAAGGCCCGCAGCACCGGCTGTGCCTGCGCGAATTCGACCACGCGCGAATCGGCTTCGGCCGCCGTCTCGTGCATCCGCGCATCGGAGCGGGTGTAAGCGCGATTGGCCAGACCGTTGACCACGAACAGCACCGGCGCGGCGAGCAACATGGCGAGCGAGATCCGCCAATCGATGAACAGCATGCCGAGCGCGACACCCAGCGGAACCACGATGCTGGTGAGCACCTTGGTCAGCAGATACGCGATCAGGCCCTGGATCTCACGCACATTCTCGACCACGATCCGCGACAGCGGCCCGGCACTGTGCGTCTCGAACCAGCCGAGCGGCAGCGCATTCAGATGATCGCCGAGCCTGGTCTGCAGCCCGCGCTGCATGCCGACGCCGATGCGCAGACCGAGTACGGCCTGCAGATATCCGAACACGACGACCCCGGCGACCGCGACCAGCATCCACAGCGCCCAGAGCCAGGCGCGACCGAGCTCGTTGTCGAACAGCGCCTCCAGCACCGGCACCAACAGCAGATACGCCACCGCCTGGCTCAGCGCCTGAGCGATGATGGCCGCCAGCAGTTTCGGCGTCAGGTGGGCGAATTCCGCCGGAATCAGCCCGAGCACCTTGCGAATCATCGTGTCACCTCGACATTTTCGACCAGCGCGAGCGCACCCAGGGCCGCCTCGTTGATTTCCCAGAGTCGCTGATAGGTACCGCCCGCCTCGCGCAGACCGGCGTGATCACCCTGCTCGACCAGGGATCCGTTTTCCAGCACCAGAATCCGATCGACACCGGTGATGGTGTGCAGCCGATGCGCGATCACGAGCACGGTCCGGCCCGCGACCAGTACCGCGAGCGCATCCTGCACCGCAGCCTCGGACTCCGGATCCGCGAAAGCGGTCGCCTCGTCGAGGACCAGCACCGGAGTATCGGCGAGCAGCGCGCGGGCAATCGAGAGTCGTTGTGCCTCACCACCCGACAACGTCGCGTCGACGCCGATCTCGGAATCGTAGCCACGCGGCAGCGCCAGGATGCGGTCGTGGATCTGGGCCGCCTGTGCCGCCTGTTCCAGTGCGGCATCATCGGCCTCGGCCCGGGCCAGCCGCAGATTCTCGCGAATGCTGCCGCGGATCAAGCGCACATCTTGGAAGACGAATCCGACGGTGCGATAGAGCTCCTCGGTCGAGAAGTCGCGAATATCACGGCCCGCGACGGTGATCCGCCCGTCCCCGACGTCGTAGAAGCGCGGCAGGAGCTTCGCGAGCGTCGACTTACCCGACCCGCTCGGCCCGACCAGCGCGGTAATGGTGCCCGGCCGCAGCTCGAGGTCGATCTCGCGCAGCACTTGGTGATCCGAGCGATATCCGAAACTCACGCCCTCGAACCGCACCACACCAGCGGCCGCTGGATCGGGCGCCGATATCGCCTCGGGCACAGTCAATTCGGGTGTCTGCTGCAGTTCGTGCAGGCGCACCGCGGCCGCACCGGCGGCCCGCAGCGCCTGAGTTCCGTATCCGAGGCCGAGCAGCGCACTGCCGAGTCCGAGGCCGACGAGCAAGAACGGCAATACATCCAGCGGGGCGACCCAATCCAATCCCACCGCGGCGAGTCCGGCGATTACGACGACCAGCATTACGAAGACCGGCGTGACCACGATGTCGGAGGCCGACTGGATGCGAATGATCGGCATCTTCAACCGATTCAGGCTGTCGGCTTGTCCGTCCACCGCCTCATGAAACACGGTGTGCGCCTTGCCCGCTTGACCGAACGCCCGCACCACCTGGATGCCGTCGACGAATTCGATGGTGGCGTCCTGGGTGCGGCGCTCCCAGCGGGTATAGACCGCCATGCGATCGCGGCCGTCCTGATCCATCATCCGGCTGAACAGCACCATGTAGGCGATCAGCGGAATCAGCAGTGCCAGCGTGAGTCGCCAGTCAACGCTGACCAGGTAGCCGAGGGTGACCAGCGGCACGGTGAGTGCGCCGACGAACTCCAGTCGCGCATGCGCGACCAGATAGTGCAGCGCCTCGACATCGTCCTGCAGATACTTCTTCACCTCGCCGGAGGAGCGTTCACCGAACCAGCCGAGCGGCACCCTGGTCAGCTTGGCCGCCAACAACCGGCGCAACGTCAGCTGGTATCCGGCATCGACCAGATGCGACCAGGTCAGCGCTGCCGCCTGCAGTAGGCCGCGCGCGACGAGCACCACCACCGCGATCAGCAGCAGTCGCCACACCCGATCGGTATCCACCCGGTCGGCGAGCAGTTCCCGGCTGGCGGCGACGATCAGCACGAACGGTACGACGGTGCCGACCGAGGCAATGGCCACGATGATGCTCGCGAGCGTCAGCGTGCGGCGCACGGGCGCAAGGATTTCCTTGCGCGCCGCCGCTTCCTGCTGCTTTCGCGCCTTCAGCACCGTCTTCGGCGGCCGGTTTCCGGTCTCCTCCACCGTCATCTGCCTCGCCCCTCTCGCTCCTTCGCGGAGCCTCTCGCCGGAATCGGCACCCATCTTCACACAAGATCGGCCCAGAGGGTAGGTTAGGCTAAGTTATCTAGTGGTCGTTCCAACCGAGGTCACGCCCGATCACATCGAACAACTTCTCGTTCCACGGGCGATAGAACTCGCGCAGCCGGGCCACCGAACCCTCGTCGGGCTCCGGGACTTCGAGCGGATTGCGGTTCAAGACGTGATGACGGACCGGCTCGATGGCGGGCAGTCCGAGGAATTCGTGGATGCCGCACACCGCCTTCGAGATATCGGCGAAGAAGTCCTCGGCGGTAACGATGTAGACGTTGTCCTTGCCGAACGCCTCGAGCCAGCGGGCCACCGCATTGACGTAGACACCGGTGCCGAGCACCGGCATGGAGGGCAGCGTGGTCGGTGGCGGCGGCGCTGGAAACATCTCCAATGCGTACCCGATGTAGTCGGCAAAGGTCCGGCCGTACGGCACGGCGCGCAGGCCGTCCTTGTTACTGAGGAACAGATCCCATTTGTAATGCGAGTACGCGCGATCCACCGGATCGCGCAACATCATCACGATCTTGGCGTCGGGTCGGGCCGCACTGTAGTTGTCGATCAACGGAAGATCGTGCAGCAGCGGGTCGAAATGGCCCGCGAGCGCCTGGCCGGTACATCGCATCACCTCGGCCTTCTGCCGCTCCGTCGGGAAGAACGGACCCCACATGTGCGGGCAGCCGTGCCCGATCTCCTTGGTGAGCGGCGCCAGGATGCTCGGATGCTGCATGAGGTAGCTGGCCAGGTCGGTGGTGCCACACTTCAGCGCGCCGACGCAGGCGAAATCCGGCAGCACGCGCGGCCCACCGAAACGCCGCAACCACAGCCGGATCGGTGGCACTCTGCCGAAATAATGCGGCAGCGTGAGATAGCGAATTCCCAGCCGCGCGGTGCGCAACGGACGGCCGAGATGGCTCTCCCGGTTGTAGCGGTGCAGTTGCCATTCTTCGAATACCGCAAACCCTTTCGTGTATCTATCGGACGCGTACTCGTGCGCGCTCGACGGCGCCACCACTGTTGACATTGGAACATCCCCTCGCACAACGATCTTCGCCGCAGAGCACGCGGCGATCTACTTTCCGAACCAACCGCTAGGAATGGTTCGTCCGACTACTGACACGCAATTCGAGGAAACACTCGTTGTTACCTCCTGCCAATCGATCCCGCTGCCCGCCGGGAGTCGATTTGCGGATCACGTTAGCGCCGAGTTCATCCCGGCGTTACCGAAATCCCGGCTGTCGATACACAGACGACAATGCATCCCATCTGGGCAACTTCATAAGACCCGCCAACAAGGGGATGCGCCCCCACACGCTGGCCGCCGCTGCTCACCGGGCCGAAATGCCGCACAGGGTAGGACACTTGCCGAGGAGTTCGATGTGAAGCTCGCACAGTGAGAGCTTGCCTCCGACAACGATTTCCACGCCCAGGCACGAGCAGTGGCGAGAGGTGGCCGATCGGCGCTGCGAGCACCAACCCCTGTTCAATACCGAATGACCGGTTCTCTCAACGCACTTGGCAACACATCTTCGACGCGCCGGGGAAGCTTGTGTGAACGACGCACTATCCCAGCAACTTTCGTGCACGAGCATTACTAGCTTATGCAGCTACACAGATTGCGACTGCGGTTGGAGATGTGAAATGTTTGTCACGACAATTATTTCGAATATCGGCGATTGCCGCCGTGATCCCGGCACCTTGACCGAGCAGCAGGCGCACCGGGCGATGCAGGTGCATCTGAATTGCAGTGTCGATAGCTGCAAGGTCCGCCGCCGCGCCCGGCAGACGCTGGTCGAGTCCCGGCGAATGGTGCTGGACGAACGCGCCGAGCCGTAGTCGTAATGGCGCAACTGCGCCGCCTCGGAATCGACTGCACGCTGTCGGCGTTGGCAGAATCATGACCACCACCGAATCCGATCGCTCCGCCACGCCCGTCGTCGACACCGGCACCGCATTCGGTGCCAGGGTCGCCGACCGCCTGGAACGCGAGAATGTCATCTGGCTGACCACCGTCGGCCCCAGCGGAACACCACAGCCGAATCCGGTGTGGTTTCAATGGCGCGACGGTGAATTCCTGATCTTCAGCCAGGCCGATAAGCCGAAGTTGCGGAATATCGCCCGCAATTCTCGGGTGTCGCTGCATCTCAACAGCACCGCGACCGGCGGCGACGTGGTGATTCTCACCGGCACCGCGCGGATCGACGAAACCGGGCCGACACCGGCGGAAGTCGCCGCGTTCACCGAGAAATACACCGATGGACTCGCCTCGCTTTCGATGACCGAGGAACAGTTCCACGCCGACTACTCGGTCACGGTGCGCGTCGCCCCGGATCGGCTGCGCGGATTCTGAGCCCGACCCGGCCGTGAGCTGGGGATTCGTCGCCGACTAAGGTCGTCGGTAATGAGAAGGAGGCAGCAGCCGCCGTTGCCCAAGCGGCACGGCCTGGATCCGGCCCGGCTCCGCCTACCGGAGCAGGGCGATTGGGCGACCATTCGCGACCATCTGGTGGATCGGCTGCCTCGTGTCCCCGCCGCGCGCATCGATGAGCTGCTGGACGCGGGCGGGATCGTCGATCTATCCGGTCCGATCGCGCCGGACGCGGCATATGTGCCGGGCGGCGCGGTCTGGTTCCATCGCGACCTACCCGTTGAGACCGAAGTTCCGTTCGATATCCCGATCGTCCACCGCGACGACGATCTGCTCGTGGTGGACAAGCCGCACTTCCTGGCGACGATTCCGCGCGGCCAGCACATCCTGCAGACAGCGTTGGTGCGGCTACGTCGCGAACTCGACCTACCCGATCTCATTCCGGCGCACCGGCTCGATCGCGTCACCGCGGGGCTGGTGCTCTTCGTGATCAATCCGGCCCGACGCGGGGCCTATCAGACGATGTTCCACAAGCGCACGGTGCGCAAAGAGTACGAGGCCATCGCCCCCTTCGATCCGGAGCTGACACTGCCGCGCACGGTGCGCAGCCGGATCATCAAGGAGAAGCAGGTGCTCGCCGCGCAGGAGGTCGCGGGTGAGCCCAATGCGGAGACCTGGATCGAATTGCTCGAGCAGCGCGAGGGCCTCGGCCGTTACCGGCTGCGGCCGCTGACCGGGCGCACCCATCAGCTGCGGTTGCATATGAACGGACTCCGCATTCCGATCCTCGGCGACGACTTCTATCCGGTGCTCGCCGACAAATCTGTGCACGACTTCACTCGGCCCCTGCAATTGCTGGCCACATCACTCGAATTCACCGACCCGGTCAGCGGCGCGCCGCGCCGGTTCGACAGTGCTCGGACGCTGCAGGCATGGGCGGATCCGCAGGGTTGGCGGGTCGGCATTAACGCCGACAGAGCGTAGCGCGAAACAAGGTACGACCATGTTGATGACGCAACCCCCTGAAGCCGAACCCGTCGCGCCAGTTGCGGGCATCCGTAGACTGGGCCGGATGCTTCAACAGGACCTCGACGAAGCGGCGCCGCCCCGCCACAAACTGCACGCCTATCTCGACGTGGCCGTTGTGGTGATCGTCCTGGCCTGCACGAATCTGATCGCCCACTTCACCACCGCGTGGGCGAGCATTCTCACCGTTCCGATCGCCGCCGTGGTGCTGCTCGGGCTCATGCGGCGACGTGGACTCGGCTGGTCCGAACTCGGACTCGCACCACGGCACTGGCGACGCAGCACGCTCTGGGCGCTCGGCGCGGTCGGCTTGGTACTCGCGGTAGTCGCGATCGGGGCGCTGCTGCCGATCACGCGGCCGTTCTTCCTCGCCGACCGCTACGCCACCATTTCCGGCGCGCTCATCGCATCGATGATCGTCATCCCACTGCAGACCGCGATTCCGGAAGAGCTGGCCTTCCGCGGTGTCCTGCACGGCACGCTCGACCGCGTCTACGGCGTCCGCGGTGTCTTCGCGGCGGGCTCCCTGCTGTTCGGCCTCTGGCATATCGCCTCCTCCCTCGGCCTGACCACCAGCAACCGCGGCCTGACCGGCTTCATCGGCGGCGGCCCGGCCGGTCAGATCATCGGCATCCTGCTCGCCGTCCTCGCCACCGCCGCCGCGGGCGTCGTCTTCACCTGGCTGCGCCGCCGCAGCGGCAGCCTCCTGGCCCCCATCGCCTTGCACTGGTCGATAAACGGCGCGGGCGCGTTGGCCGCCGCCATCGTCTGGCACACCACCCTCAGCTGACCCGAATTCCGCGCAAGCCGGGGAGCTCGCGATTCGCGCATTTGTTCGAGTTTTCGGGGTGCGCAGCATTGACCTCGGGCGGGTAGCGGTTTAATCTCGGTGCGATCACACATATGTTCGAGCATGTAGGTCTGCGTCGGTATGACACCTGCTCCTGGGAAGGCTCGCGATGCGCGACAAACAGTCGACCGGTAGGTCCGAGATCGCCGCATTGGCCGAGCGGGTCGCGAACGCGCGGGGCCGGTTACCGCTGCAGGATGACGCGGCGCTCGTGCAGGCATTATCGGATGCCGAGATCGATGCGGAACGCGAACTCGCGCAATGGGTTCGGGCGCAGCGGCGAGGGCAGCGGAAACGGGCCGTCCAGGATGAACTCACCGCGGAGAAGCGCAACCGGCGAACCATGTCCGCCATCCAGCGCGCCGATGACGCGGACGCCCGCTGGCATCGGCGCGCACTGGCGGCGCGGCGGCGGGTTTCGAATCAGGATGCGCGCCTTGCCCAGTTGTACCGGCGAGCCGAATGGTCCTCGCGCGCATTGATCGCCGTCGTGCTGCTCGGCATGGTGTGGGCCGGGGTGAATGTGCAGCACAACCTGGTGCCCAGCGGGAATATGGCAGATCCCCTGTACTGGTTGAGCTATGGGATCGAGGCGATGATCTCGATCCCGATCATCACCATCATGGTGGCCGCGACGACGGCCGCCCGCTGGGGCCGCGAACTCGACCGCGGCAAGGTCGTCTTCTTCGAGACCGCGCTGCTCGGCACGACCATCGCGCTCAACGCGGGCCCGCACCTGGCCGCCGGATCCTTCGGCCAGGCCGCCGAATACGCGATCGCACCGGTCATGGTCGGCGTCGTCATCTGGTTGCACGCCTGGGTTTCCGCGCGATACGCCCTGCTCATCGACGGTGTCCCGATGGTCGAGGACGAACCCGACCTGCCACCCCGGCACCGGGTCACCACCGAGCGCGGCGCACCCATCGATACGTTCCGTGCCGATGAACCCACCGACCGTCGAGAACTGCTCGCCGCCAAGGGTTTCGATCCCCTGCTCGACCAAGCCGGTGTCCGCTTCCCGGTCGATATGGATCCCCCTGTCGTGGAAGCGGCGATGCGGGCCGCGCAACCCGACGCGGTTCCCGTCTCGCGCCTCGATTGCACGGAAACCCTCGTGTACCACGCGCAGAGCACCCGCTCGACGAACGGCCGCCTCACTCAACAGATCCCGAGCGACGACTACCGCACCGGTCACGCGGTGCGTGCGACGGATCCGATCCACGGCACCGCGCGGCCCTTCACCGATGCCAACGGAACATCGTCAGCCCATACGTCGGCAACTGGCGCGAATCGCCTCGGCGAAAACGCATTTCATGCGTCGGACCTCGATCATCGCATTGCACCTGATACCGCTGCGAGTGCCGAGGGCGCAGCGCATGCCACCGCGCGCGGCAAGTCCGCGACGGCACCAGTGACTGCTCGTGACACGACTTTTGCCGGGTTCGAGCCTCTGGACGCGCCAGGGACCGCTGCCGATGAGCGCACGACCTTCGCCGCCACGGACTTCGCGCCACAGACGGCAGCGCAGAGTGCCGCCACCACCCGCGACGAGCGCACGGCCGTTGCCGCGAACGGATTCGCCTCCCAGACCGGTGCCGATGAGCGCGCGAATTTCGCTGCCGCGGGTTTCGTGCCCCGGGCAGCTGTATCGAATGCGGTCGGCACCCACGATGAGCACACGACTGCCGCAACCGGTCGCGATCCACAGACCGCGGTGACTGCTCCCGATGAGCGCACGACTGTCGCCGCCCACGTCCGTACCGCGTCCGCGACTACTTCTTCCACTCGCTACGCGCACACGGCTTCCAATACCAGCGGCTTCGAGCCCCGTACAGCACCTGCGGCCGACGATCGCGGGGCTTTGCCTGCCACAGACGACGCGACTGTTCCTGCTACAGATATCGACCTCCGGACTGCGACGGCGGCCGACGCCAGCACTCCGGACGAGCACACGGCCGCCGGGGCTGCAGGCTTTCAGCCCGATGCCAAGACCAGGGCGTCCGGTCGCGACGAACTTTCCAATCGCAATGCGAGCGCGACTTCTGTTGTCGGAGAAGCGGAACCGCAGCGGGGGGCAGCACAATCGCAGCTGAGCATTTTCGATACGGCAATGGTCGAATCCGTCGCGCAGACCAGTGTGGACACCGGGGACCGCGCACCGGCCGACATCGATCGCGCCACGGTGTCCCGCACCGCAACCGCTGCGGGCACGGGCACACCAGCTGACGCTCCCCCTCCCGCGAAGTCCAGCACTCGCACCGAATCCTCCGCGCGCGCAGGCGCACTTACCGACCCCCAGCGTGCTACCCGCGGTTCCGCGTCACCGACCCCGGCCGAACGCATCACACGAGCAATGGAGGGTCACCACGCTTCGAGCGCCGACAACTCCGCAGCCGATCACGAGGATCAGGCCCCAGCATCCGAGGCCGATGCCAGGCAACTCGTTGCGGATGAGACACCTCGCCGCACCACCAGCGAGGTGATCAGCGAAGTCGTGCAATCACTTTCAGCCGAGGACCTGCTGACCGAGAACCTCGGCTCCGAGAGCGACGATATCGAGGTATGGTCTGTCGCCCGCGCAATCGCGGGCCGCGGCCTCTCCGTCATCCCCGTGGAACAACTCGCCGAAATCCTCATGCTCGCAGACCAATCCTGGACCCCAACCAGCATCGGCGCCGAAGTCGGCCTCTCCCGCACCGCCATCGCCCAAGTCCTGGAATTCGCCCGCCGAGTCCGCCGCCCCTACGCAATCAGCAGCTAACCAGACCGCGCCACTGCAACCAACAGCAGCGCGGCAGCAACAACAACGGCAACAACGGCAACGGCAACGGCAACGCTGACAGCGGCGGTGGCAGCAGCGACAGGCCGAAAGCGGCGATAGCAACGACAGCGACGGCAACGACAACGGCAACAGCGCGGCAGTGACAGCCTGAAAGCAGCAGCGACAAGGCGACATTCGATGCTCCCCACACACGAATACCGCGCCACTGCGGCCGGGCAGCGACAGCAGCAACGGCAACAGCAACGCTGACAGCGGCGGTGGCAGCAGCGACAGGCCGAAAGCGGCGATAGCAACGACA
>NZ_BDBY01000401.1 GCF_001613225.1 Nocardia pseudovaccinii NBRC 100343 | reverse complement strand
ATATCGCGGGGCGGGTCAAGGTGTACGAGGCGATCGTCAAGGGCGACAACATTCCGGAGCCGGGCATTCCGGAGTCGTTCAAGGTGCTCCTGAAGGAGCTCCAGTCGCTGTGCCTCAATGTCGAAGTACTGTCCTCCGACGGCGCCGCCATCGAAATGGGCGGCACCGACGAGGATGATATCGATCGGACGGCGGCGAATCTGGGCATCAACCTGTCCCGCAACGAATCCGCCACGGTGGACGACGATCTACAGCTTTGACATCACCTGGGCCGCAATGAGTTCCAGGTGCGCCAGATCGTCGAGGTCGAGGATCTGGAGATAGATGCGGGTAGCGCCGATTTCGGCGTAGCGGGCGATCTTGTCGACAACCTCGGCGGGGGAGCCCGCGAGCCCGTTGGTCTTCAGTTCCTCGACCTCACGGCCGATGGCGGCGGCCCGGCGCGTTACCTCGGCATCGGAGGCCCCGACACAGGCCACCAGGGCATTGGAGTAGACCAGATCGTCGGGGCGGCGGCCGCGAGCCTCGGCGGCGGCGCGCACGCGGTCGAACTGACGGGCGCTGTCCTCGGGCGAGGCGAAGGGCATATTGAATTCGGTGGCGTAGGTGGCGGCCAGGCGTGGGGTGCGTGTCGCACCGTGCCCGCCGATCAGCAGCGGCACCGGATCCTGCACCGGCTTCGGCAGGGCAGGGGAATCCGTGATCGCGTAATGCGCACCTTCGAAGGTGAACTTATCGCCGACCTTGGTCGCCCACAGGCCGGTGATGATCGCCAGCTGCTCCTCGAATCTGGTGAACTTGTCCGGTGGGAACGGGATACCGTAGGCGGCATGTTCCTCGGCGAACCATCCGCTGCCGAGTCCGAATTCGACTCGGCCGCCGGACATTTGATCCACCTGGGCGACCTGGATGGCCAGCGGTCCTGGTAGCCGGAAGGTGGCGGCCGTCACCAGGGTGCCGAGCCGGATGCGCTTGGTCTCCCTGGCCAGCCCCGCCAGAGTGATCCAGGCGTCGGTCGGTCCGGGTCGGCCGTCGATGCCGCCCATGGCCAGATAGTGGTCGGAGCGGAAGAACGCGTCGAAACCCAGATCCTCGGTGGCTTTGGCGACGGTGAGCAGTGT
This sequence comes from Nocardia pseudovaccinii NBRC 100343, assembly GCF_001613225.1. Taxonomy (GTDB): domain Bacteria; phylum Actinomycetota; class Actinomycetes; order Mycobacteriales; family Mycobacteriaceae; genus Nocardia; species Nocardia pseudovaccinii. The sequence goes on along the minus strand of NZ_BDBY01000401.1, from coordinate 26,466 downwards.
GTCGTAGCTGGCGCCCTGCTGCGGTTCGGTGAAGATGCGTAGATCCATGCCGACCATGGTGCCCGAGATTGAACTTGTCGGTCGGGTCTGATTCGCCGCCGCTTATCATTGGCCAGTGGTTGGCGCGGTCGAATCGGAATCCGTCGCCGAGGCGCGGATGAAGGCTACCCGCGGGCCGTCCAAGGGCGGTACCGCATCGCTGCAGCGGATCAGCGACTGGCGCTCGGGCCGGAATGTTCCGGCGCAATTCGAGACGCTGCTGCCGATTCCGGACGGCAGTCGCAGCGATCATGTCGCCCGGCAGGGTTGGCATGACAAGGTTGCCGGAACTTTCGTCCTCGCGTACCGGGGCTACCGATAGTGTCGGCGTGGTGAGTGCAGGCATGACATATCGGCCGGTTGTCGTCGTGATGGGAGTATCCGGATGCGGAAAGTCCACGGTCGGTGCACTGCTTGCCGAGACACTGCGGGTCGAATATGCCGACGGTGACGATTTCCATCCGGCTTCGAATATCGAGAAGATGGCGGCCGGTGTGCCGCTGACGGATGCGGATCGCGCGCCGTGGCTCGATACCGTGGCGGCGTGGCTTGGGGAGCGGCGCGAGCGTGGCGGGGTGGTCAGCTGCTCGGCGCTCGAGCGCGGCTATCGCGATCGATTACGCGCGGCCGCACCCGAGGCGTTCTTCGTCCATCTGTCCGCATCGCGGGCGGAACTGGCTCGCCGAATGGAGACGCGCCGTGGCCATTTCATGCCCGCGACGTTGCTCGACTCACAGCTCGCCGCATTGCAGCCATTGGCCACGGATGAATTCGGCATCACCGTGGACGCGACCGCGGAGCCCGGCGAACTGGTTCGCGAGGCGGTAACCGCCTGGGAGTCGAGCTGACTCAGGTGTCCGTGCGTCGCCGCACGACCCGGTTCGCCAGCCAGGCCACGCCGAGTACGAGCAGTGGGGTGAGCAGCAGCAGCGGGACCGTCGCCGCACCCGCGAGCGGATGCAGCCAGCCCGCGACGGTATCGCATATCGCGTCGATCAGGGCGCGAGCCAACTCTGCCACTGGCGAGTGCTCGTCCGGTCCGGTGCTGGCGTGGTCCGGCCATCGATTCACGGCCAACACCCTACGACATCGGATCGGTATCTCCGGTAGATCCACGGCCGGACACTCAGCAATCTCACAGCTGCGAATCTGGCATCGTGGAGGTATGACAAATCGCCCGCTACCGGTTCGGAGCATCGCGGTGCTGACCGCGATGGTCTTCGCCATTACCGGCAGCGTGCTCGGGCGCGACGGCATCACCGCGATAGATCAGCCGGGGACCGATTGGGTGATCCAGCGCCGTGCCGGGCTGGTCACGCCGGTTGCGATCGGGGTCAGCGACCTGGGCGGCACGCTGGCGATGACGGCGCTGGCGGTGCTCCTGTGTCTAGTGCTGGTTTGGCGTCGGCGGTGGCCGGAGGCGGTACTGGCCGGGGTCGCGACCGCGGGCGCGGGCGTGCTCGTCGTGGTCGGCAAACATCTGGTCGGCCGTAGTCGCCCGCCCGAGGCGGATCGTCTGGTCACCGAGACCAATCAGGCATTTCCGTCCGGACACAGTCTCGGATCGATTGTGGTGATCGGACTCCTTGCCGCGGTGGTGCTTTCGCGACTGCACCGCCCGGCCGCGCGCCGCATCGCGGTGACCGTCGCGGCCGTATTCGTTGTGGCCGTTGGTCTTTCCCGCTGGTATCTGGGCGTGCACTGGGCGACCGATGTGCTCGGCGGCTGGTGTATCGGTGCGCTGTGGCTCGCGCTGTGTCTGGCGGCGTACCGGGCCTATCTGGTCGGCAGGGCCGGTGTGGTGCACTCTGCGCCGGAGACATTGGGAATACAGACACCCGCTGCCTCTGACAGCAGCAGCGCCCCGCCGACCAGCGCGGCCACCGCGATCGCACCGAAGACGAACACCCACAGCAGCGCGGGAATATGAGTGAGACGCGCGAGCTGATCGGCATCGGAATCCGCGCCCTGCGGCATATTCCAGCGGCGGACCCGTCCGCGCTGCAATTCGATCACCGGCCGGGTGCCCGCGAGCAGTAGGAACCACGCGCCGAGATATGCGAAACCGGCCTGGACTGTATCTGTTCCGAACCAGGACACCGCGAAGATGATGGCGCCCAAGCCGAATACCGTCAGCATTCCGTAAACGTTGCGCACCTTGATCAGGACCGCGGCGAGCAACGCGATCGCGGTCCAGAGCATGAGGGTGATCCGGTTGGCGCCGAGCAGTGCGGCGAAGCCGAGACCGAGCAGCGGTGGCGAGGGATAGCCCGCCATCGCGGTCATAATCATGCCGAAGCCGTAGGGCTTTCCGCTCGATACGGTCAGGCCGGAGGTGTCGGAGTGCAGTGTGATGCTGTTGAGCCTGCGGCCGGTGAGCAGTGCGGTGAGCGCATGGCCGCCCTCGTGCGCGATGGTGACCACATTGCGGGTGATCCGCCACAGCGGGCTGTATCCGACCAGAATCAGGGCCGCGACTGCTGTCGCGATGACCAGCCACCATGGTGGCGCGGCCTGGGTTGTGGTGAGCCGGTCCGCGATGGAGGCGCCGCGCTCGACGAATTCCGCTGTTTGCACCGCCGCACCTTATCCGGCCGCGGCGAGCTTCGCTGAGTCGTCGCGAGCCGGTCAGGTGGTGACGAACTCGCCGAGATCCGCCGACTTGCGGGCGGCGTCGAGCAATCGCAAGGTGGTGACGGCGTCGCGTGGGTCGACCGGAACGGGTTCGCCGTCGAGGAGTGCGGCGGCCATGGCCTCGTAGAACGCGGGGTAGTCACCCGCCAGTGTGGGGACGGTTTCGACGTCGGGTTCCGCGCCCACCGTGCCCCACCGCTCGGGTTCGACTGTGCCCCAGGGGCCGTTACCGGGGCGCTGGCCCGACCGCAATGCGTTCTCCTGCGGATCCAATCCGTAAGTGAGGTAACCGGCTTCGGAACCGAGCACCCTGAATCGGGGTCCCAGCTGCGGAGTTACCGCGCTCATCCAGAGGTGCGATCGCACACCCGAGGTGTGGGTGAGTGCGACGAAGGCGTCGTCATCGGTCTGGATATTCGGCCGTCGCCGGTCCAGTTCGCCGTACACCGAGCGCACGGGACCGAACAGTGTCACCGCCTGATCGATCAGATGACTGCCGAGGTCGAACAGCAGTCCGGCGCCGTCGTCGGCGGAGCCGACTTCGCGCCAGCCGCCCTTCGGTACCGGACGCCACCGCTCGAACCGGGACTCGAAACGGCGTACTTCGCCGAGCCGCCCGTCCTCGATCAGCCGCCGCACCGTCAGGAAGTCGCCGTCCCAGCGCCGGTTCTGGAATACCGATAGCGCCAGACCGGCTTGCTCGGCCCGCGCGATCAGATCCTCGCCCTCGGCCACGTTCACCGCGAACGGCTTGTCGACGACCACCGGCAGCCCGGCGTCCAGCGCCTGCCGAGCCAGCGGCGCATGCGTTCGATTAGGCGTCGCGATGACCACCAGATCGATGCCCGCGACATCGGCGAACAGTTCATCCGCACTCGCCAGCACCCGCACCCCGGGATGCTCGCGCCGTGCCTGCCCAGCCCGCTCGGATGACCCCGTAACCACCGCCGCCACCCGCATCCGCGGCTGCGCGGCGATCAGCGGCGCATGGAACACCGAACCGGCCAATCCGTACCCGACGATGGCGACCTGCAGGCTCATCGTTCCGACGCTACCGGTGAGGCCGGGATTCCGTTCGGCAAGATCCGCGGTCACTACACCTATGAACCGCTCGGCGACGGAACCGTGCGCGTCGCGAAGCGAATGGAGGTGCACGGCCCGTTTCGGCCGATCTTCCGGCTGATCTGGGAGCGTGGCATTCGCACCGATATGCAGCCTGACCGCCGCGGCGCTGGGACTCGAGGCGCGACGACTCGGGGGCGAACATGGCTGAACCACAAGGCCCACTGATGAGTCCGGGCTTCTGGCTGCATCACGCCGCTCTGGAATGGCGCGCCACCGTCGAACGCAACTTGCGCCCCCTCGGTCTCACCCTCGCCCAATTCAACCTGCTCGCCTCGGCCGGTTGGCTCGGCAGGCAGGGCGAACCGCCGACTCCGCAGGTAGTCGACATGGCAGGCGCCGACCGCATGATGGGCTCCCGTGTAATCCGCGTCCTGGAAGACCGCGCCCTCCTGACCCGCCACCCCGACCCCGACGACGCCCGAATCCTGCGCATCGAAGTCACCTCGGAAGGCCGCACCCTGGCCCGCCGCGCCGTCCGCATAGTCGTAGACACCGACGAACACTTCTTCGGCCCTGACAGCGACACCCTCCGCGACCACCTCAAATCGATTGCCGCGCAACGTATTGGGATATGACGCGACAGTCAGCCGTAGGCTCTGTATTGTTCGGCCGGTTCCGAGGGCGACATGGCGGTGGCGCGGTCGAGGAACGGGCGCAGTTCGCGGGACAGCCGACCGGCAACGAAATTCGCTCCTGGAACTCGGCATCGGATGGTCCAGGCAGTCCTCCTTTCAATTCGCCCACACCAGACCGCCTTTGCCCTTCGATTGCTGATACTCCCGGCGCAGTATGGGATCGGCCTGGATTTCCGCCCATTCGGTGACCGAATCGCCGGTGTGATGCTTGGCTTCCCGATACATTCGCAGCAGCACGCCGCGGGTAGGGATAGCGGACTCGGATCGGCGAATAGGAGTAGCAGGGGATAGCGGCGCCGCGCGGGCAGCCGTGGCTCGTGTTCGGGCCGGTCCGCGCCGACCGAGGGATGGTCCGTCGCCTGGGTCAACGACAGCGCATCCGGTTCGGTCATAGATCCCGCCACCCGCCTTCGGACGGTGTGCACGACTATCCGGCTCCCTCGAAACCCAATCGCGCCGATTCCGCAGTCGCCTCGCCGAAATCATTTGCTATCGAGTTGCTTGACCAAGATCGTATTTCGAGATGTGATATCTGGGTGGCACAGCGATGGTGGCAGGATCTACCGCCGGTGGCGGGGTCATTCGTCATGGCGACCGGAATCGTGTCCGTGGGGTTGCATCTCACCGGATTCGAAGTCGTGTCGTGGCTGATATTCGCACTCGCGGCGGCGGTCTGGCTGCTGCTCGCGATAGACTTCGGCACGCGACTGCTGTGGCATCGTTCGCAATGGGAGGCCGAGGCGGATACCCCGCCCGCATTGACCGGGGTCGCGGCGACAACGGTGTTCGGGACGCGATTATCACTGTCGGGCTGGCAGATTGTGGCTTGCGCATTATTGGTGCTGGCCGCGGCGATCTGGCCCGGACTATTGCTCGCGGTGCTGCGGCATTGGAATCGGCGGATGGCGGGCGGGGCATTCCTGGTGTGTGTTTCTACTCAGGGCCTCGCGGTGCTGGCGGGAACACTGGCACGGGCCGATGTCGGTGATTGGCTCGGCTGGGTAGCGTTGGCGTTGTTCTGTATCGGTGTGCTGCTTTATCTCGCGGCGTTCGCTCATTTCGATATTCGGCAGGTGTGGATCGGTGCGGGCGACCAATGGGTCGCCACCGGTGCGCTGGCGATTTCGACGCTGGCTGCCGCCGAACTCGTTGGCGCACACCAGTGGACCGGCGCCGCGCATCGGCTGCTCGAGGTGGTCGTGCTGATCGTCCTGGGCCTCAACCTGTTCGGCTACACGATCCTGATGGTCGCCGAGGTGATCCGCCCGCGACCCGAGTACGACATCCGGCGCTGGGCCACGGTTTTCCCGCTCGGTATGACCGCGGTCGCGACGCTGACCACCAGTACGGCCATCGATCTGCCTGCACTGTGCGCGCTCGGCGACCTGCTGCTTCTGGTTGCGGTGGGCGCATGGGCGCTCACTTTCGCCGTATTGCTCGCGGACCGAACGACATTCGAATCCGATCGGTCCGCGTAATCGGCGTCAGATTCGCTGGGCCTCCAGTACCCATATCGGCAGCAGGAGCGCTCCGGTCTCATCGGTTTCGAGCTCGACGCCTCGCTCGGCCAACGTATCGCGCACCGGTTGCGGCGGCATGATCGTCACCATCCGGTCGATGCGCAGTGTATTCAGCGACCAATCCGGAGCCGCGAACGCGGCGCGCAACTCTTCCTCGCCGATCTGGAACGGCGCATACGCTTCGCTGTGTCCCCTATCGGCAAAACAGAATTGGATCAGCCGACCACCCGGACGCATAACCCGATGCAGTGCGGCGACATGAGCACGACGCTGCTCCGCGGCGAGACAATGGAACAGCGCACTGCTGACCACCGTGTCGAACCGATCGTCATAGCCGTCGAGTTCGGTGGCATCGGCAACCGAGAAGGCCACCGCCACGCCGCGCGCGGCCGCACGGGTGCGCGCCTCCTCGATCGCGGTGGGTGCGGCATCCAATCCGGACACCTGATAGCCAAGACTCGCTAGATAGATGGCGTTATCGCCCGGCCCGCAGCCGATGTCCAGCACGTGCCCGGTGATGCGTCGCGCATGTTCGAATTCGACCAATACTGGCTGTGGTCTACCGATATCCCACGGCAACCGCCCCATAGGGATGCCCGCGACGACCGTTTTGTCCCGATAGGCCTGTTCGAAATCAATTTCCGCCGGGTCGAACTGCGATACCGCATCACTCATGACTCGCCCCTTGCTTCGATAGATGAACTGCAGGGATCTCGACGAAGGCAAGTCTAGCCGAAACCGGAGACGAAATCTCCGTTTAGTCGAATCTGGCCGAGCTTGCCGCACCGACGTCCCGGGCTCGGACGCCCGGCGGCCGAGGCATGGCAGGCGCACCTCATCCAGCGGCGAGTTTCAGCCGTTCGAGCACACCTGCCAAACCGCTTTGCAGAACGGCAGTGTCACCAATGTCCAAGCCGTGGGTCACCTCATGCCACGGCCCGAGTTGATGCCAAACCAGTGCGCGTCGACGGAGGTCGCCGGTGACGCCATACGCGGCGGCAACAGCGTCTGCAAAATCTGTCGGTGCACCGTGCAGTGGCCAAGCCAGATCGTTCGCGGCATCGCCGAGATGAACGTCGCCGAAGTCGATCACCCCGGCAATGCGACCTTCCGCTACCAATACGTGCTCAGGTCCGAGGTCGCCATGGACGACCGTATCCGCTGGGAATTCCCGCGCGGCGTCGAGGACCGCCGACGCCGAATCTCGTTGGGAGAATGGGATCAACGGCATGACGTCGGCCAGGAAACGGCTGATCATCATTTCCCGGCTGTCCCTGGTTTCCGCCGCCGACGGCAACCCGTGTCCGACCGCCTCGCTCGCGGGACTGCCGTGAAGTGCGCGGAGAAACGTTCCCATCGCGACACCGTGCTCGACATCAGGCGACACGATCGCCCGACCGGGCACGAGGGCGTGACGCACGACGAGCGGCGTTTCCCGCACCACCCAGGGGATCGGCACCTGCAGCGGCAGCAGCGGCGCCAGCCAAGGCATCAGCCGGGTTTCGCGCCGGAGTTGGCTGGCAACCTCTGGACGGCGCGGTCGGCGCTCGACCCAGCAACCATCGACCACAGCGGCGAAGCTATCCCACCCTTCAGCGAACTCCACGACTCCGACGTTAGAGCAACGGATGATCGTCGCAACTCGGGCTGTGCGCACATCAATAGCACGGAGTGCCGAGGCCAGTGCGGTTTCCGTACGCGCCGACGCGGCGACTGGCCGGGTTCTGCGACTCGGGCACTCGGCCGTGTCCGAGCGGTAGGCTCCGACGGATGGTGCCCGCTTCTCACTTGGCCGCTTTCGCCGTCGCCGCACTGATCATCATCGTAATTCCCGGCCCGAATGTGCTTTTCGCGATCGGACGGGCCTTGGCGCACGGTCGGCGCACGGCATTGCTTTCGGTGCTGGGGGCGACGGTCGGATCGGCGGTTCCGCTGATTGCCGTTGCGCTGGGGTTGGGTGTGGTGCTCGCGGCGTCGGCCGTCCTGCTGACGATCGTCAAGGTGGTGGGTGCGGGTTATCTGATCTACCTGGGCGTCATGGCGATTCGGGAGCGGAAGAGTCTCGCGGGTGCGCTGCGTTCGCACGCACCGGATGCGAATCCGCGACGCATGTTCCGGCAGGGCGTGATCGTCGGCGCGACGAATCCGAAGACCATCGTGTTCTTCGCCGCCGTCCTCCCGCAGTTCGCCGACCCGGCCACGGGTGCATTGCCTTTGCAGTTGCTGACGCTCGGTTCGGTCGGGCTCGGCATCCAAATACTCTCCGACGGAACGTGGGCGATGATCGCGGATGCGGCGCGATCATGGTTCGTCCGCTCACCGCGCCGCCTCGAATCCGTCGGCGCCACCGGCGGATTGATGATCATCGGCGTCGGTGCGAGCGTAGCGCTGAGCGGTACCAACTGAGGATTATGCGTGGTTGGTGGTGTTCCAGAAACCGATCCACAGCGCACCCCACCAGCATGCCTGGGAGATGAGCAGGGTTAGTGCGCCGCGGGCGATCAGTGGTCGATCGAGGGTCCCGCCGCGGGCCGCGACTCGGTCGGGGAAGGCGGATGCTTGTAGACCGTTCAGCGTCAGGGCGACGACCAGCACCATTTTGGTCTGGGTGGTGTGGTTGGCGATATCCGGTTCGAGGAGTACGCCGCTGGCGACCAGACCGATGACGCCCAGCCAGATGGGCAGTTGGAGCCGGTCGGCGACGGTCAGCATTTCACGCAGGGATGTGCGGCGCAGGACCCAGGCCACGGCGAAATAGTCCACCGCCAGCACCGCGCCGAAGCCGAGGACCAGCGATGCCAGATGGATGAGCAACGCCGCATGGTGCAGCGCTGGCGTGCAATGCAATTGGGTCGACAGCCAGATCGCCGTCGCGAGCGCGGCGCAGGTGGCAACCGTCCGGATTGCGAAACCGCGCCCGGTATGTACCCCGCCCATCAGCGCCGTCATCGGCGCCGCTCCAAGTCGCGGCCCTGCATTCTCGATCCTCACTCACACACAACTCACCCGACCTGGTTAAGGTTAGGCACGCCTAATGCTAGTGTCTCCGATTTCGGTCGAGATCGACAGGGGTATTCAGCGGCGGCGTGGTACGGCGGTGTATTCCTGTTCGGGGCGGCCGGTAGTGCCGTAGCGCAGTCGCATCTGGACCGTGCCCGCGGCGACCAGGGTGGCGAGATAGCGCTGGGCGGTGGCGCGGGAGATGCCGATGGCGGTGGCCACCTCGGCGGCGGACAGCGGTGCGGTGGCCTCGAGGATGGTGTGCAGGACGAGGTCTCTGGTGGGGGAGGCGATGACGGTGGTCGCGGTGGGCGTCGAGGTCGGGCGCAGCGCTTGGAGTGCGGCTTCGATGCTCGCGTTATCGATCTGAGGTGCGGCGAGGGTGCGGCGGTAGCGGGCGTATCCGGCCAGGCGGGCCGCGAGCATGGTGTGCGGGAAGGGTTTCACCAAGTATGCGAGTGCGCCTGCGGTGAATGCGGCTCGCACGGTGGCGCTTTCGGTGGCGGCGGTCAATACCATGGCGTCGCAGTGCAATTCGCGCACCAGGTCGATGCCCGAACCGTCGGGCAGGTACACATCGACCAGCGCCAGGTCGATCGCATTGGCGGCGTCGAATTCTCGCGCGGCGGCCAGGGTGTGGGCGGTGCCCGCGACGGTGAAACCCGCGATGGATTCGACTATCCCGGCGTGCAGATTGGCCACGCGGAAGTCGTCGTCCACCACCAGCACGGTCAGATCTGTTGCGGCCATGGCATCTCGCTGTCTACCAGTACTCCGGGGATTCGGGCGATGAATTCGGCACCGGTGAGCGGCGGCGCACCACCGCGCGCACTGGCGAGCCGGACATCGCCACCGTGCCCGCGGGCGATCTGGCGGATCAGGGCAAGGCCGACGCCGCGCCCGCCCGGCACACCGTGATCTTCGCGGGTCGAGGTGCCCTCGGTGAACAGGGTGTCGATCATTTCGGGTGCGACACCGTCGCCGCTGTCCGCGACCGCGATGTGCAACGTCGAATCCTCCTGCACCAGTTCGACTTCCACCTGTTTGATCGGATTGTTGGCGACGCGCGCCGCCTCGATCGCATTGTCGAGCAGATTGCCGAGCACGGTCGTGACATCGACGGGTTCGGCGAGATTGCCGTCCACCCAGGTATTCGGGCCGAGTACGAGTTCGACGCCGCTCTCGCGCGAATGCGCGGCCTTGGCCGCGAGGAAGGCCTGCAGATAGGCGTCGTGGATCGCGTCGATGCCCGGCGTCGCCGCGCCGAGCGGGCCCGCGCCGATCAACTCATCGATGACATGTGACGCCTCCTCGGTGCGCCCGCCGTGCAGCAGTCCGCTGAGCAGGTGCATCTTGTTGGAGAACTCATGGCGCTGGGCGCGCAGGACGGTGCTCATCGATTGCACCGCATCGAGTTGGCGGGTCAACGCCTCGACATCGGTGCGATCGCGCACCGTGAGCACGGCACCGAGATTGCGTCCGTCGCGGGTGACCGGCCGGGCCGCGACAACCACGATATGCGAGCCGATGGTCGCGGGTGTCGGCTGTTCGTCGAGCGCACGGAAAACCTCCAGCACCCGTGGCGTCAAACCGATCTCGTCGACCGGACTGCCGATCTCGGCGCTGATACCGAGCAACCGCCGCGCCTCGTCATTGACAAACGTTGTGCGCCAAGCGGAATCGACGGCGAGCACACCGCGGCCGATGCCGTGCAGCACCGCCGCCTGACCTTGGACGAGTTCGGCCAGTTCGGCGGGTTCGAGTCCGAGCGTCAATCCGCGCCATCGCCACGCCAGCAAAGCCGAACCCGCGACGCCGATCAGTAGCGCCGCGGCGATGAACAGCGCCGCGGTGCGCAGATCGGAGAGCAACTGCCCGCGAATCGCGGTGGTCGAGATACCGACGCTCACCGCACCGACAATGCGATTCGAATCAGCCTCCACCACAGGAACTTTCGCACGCACGGAAGGTCCGAGCGTACCGCGCTCCTTGACGATCACCTCCCGGCCCGCCAGCGCCTCCGATGGATCCGTGCTCACATGTTCGGTCAGTCGCGCCTGGTCCGGATGCGCGAGCCGGATTCCGGCATCGTCGGTGATCACCACGAACAGCGCGCCTGTGCGCTGGGTCGTATCGATGGCTATCCGCTCGAGCGGTCCCGCGGTGAGTTGCGTCCGCAACTCGGGCGTCACCGTGCCCGGCGCGTATCGGGCGACCTCTTCGCGCACCACCGGTTCGGCCGCGATGCTGCGTGCGATGGCCAGCGCACGCTGCCCGTACTGATCGTTGAGCCGTTGGCTGCTGACGTAGCCGAATACCGCGAAGGCGGCGGCGAGGGTCACCGAGACGATCACGATCTGCAGCAGCAGCACCTGGGTGCGCAACCGGAAGTGTCCGGTTGCGCGCCGCGGTGCTCCGCCGTCGTTGGCCATTTCCGCAGCATAAACCACACGGACGGGGCGTGAGCAGAATGCGCACAACCTTCGAATCGCCTCGTTTGCGCCGGTTGTGCGCACAAGCCTCGAAGTGTGACCCGGCCCACGTAGGTTCGCTCTACCTGATCCGCTAGGAGCAAGAAAATGACCGAACCACTCATCGAGCTGCGGAGCGCGACGAAGCGCTTCCCCGGCACCGGCGGCGGAATCCACACTGCCGTCCGCAATCTCGATCTCGCGGTACAACCCGGCGAATTCGTCGCCGTGGTCGGCCCGACGGGCTGCGGAAAGTCGACGACGCTGTCGTTGGTCTCCGGGCTGGAGCCGGCCTCGGCCGGGCGGACGCTGGTGCGCGGCAAGGATGTCCACGGCATCCCGGACGGCATCGGCTACATGTTCCAGCAGGACGCGGTGCTGCCGTGGAAGAGCGTGATCGATAACGTCGCCCTCGGCCCGCGCCTGCGCGGCAAGTCCAAGGCCGAAGCGCGTGAACAGGCCCGCGGCTGGGTGCGCAAGGTCGGTCTCGCCGGATTCGAGAGCTACTACCCGCATCAGCTCTCCGGCGGTATGCGCAAGCGCGTCGCGCTGGCGCAGACACTGGTCAACGATCCCGAGATTCTGCTGATGGACGAGCCGTTCAGTGCGCTGGACGTGCAGACCAGGCAACTGATGCAGGACGAACTGCTGCGCGTGTGGGCGGGCACCGGCGCGGCCGTCATCTTCGTGACCCACGATCTGGAAGAGGCGATCGTGCTCGCCGACCGGGTCGTCGTCATGACCGCCAGCCCGGCGACGGTCTGCGGCAACTTCCCGGTCTCGCTGGAACGTCCGCGCGATGTCGAGGAGGTCCGGCTCACCAACGAATTCCGGGATATCTACAAGGAAATTTGGGAAACGCTGCGCGATCAGGTCGAGGCAGCCCGAGGCAAGGGAGCCTCCCGTGTCGCATAACGTGCTCGAAGATGTGGCGAAGTCCGCGCCCGAGGTCGAAATCGAAACCGAGGAGCAGATTCTCGCACGCGTGCGGACCAACCTCCGGCGCAACCGGCTGCGGACCTGGGGCTTGCGGATCGCCCTGATCGCGGTGTGGCTGGGCGCATGGGAGCTCACCGCCACGCTGTGGATCGACCCGTTCTTCTACTCCAAGCCCTCGCTGATCTGGGACCGGCTGGTCGAATGGTTCACCGAAGGAACGCAATTCGGATCGATCTGGCTGCAGATGTACACCACCGTGCAGGAGGCGGTGCTCGGCTTCGTCATCGGCGCGGTGGCCGGTGTCGTACTCGGCACGCTGCTCGGTCGCAGCCGGTACTGGGCCGAGGTGCTCGCGCCGTTCATCAAGGCGCTCAACGCCGTTCCGCGTATCGTGCTGGCGTCGCTGTTCATCATCTGGTTCGGTCTCGGGCTGAGCTCGAAGGTCGCGACGGTCGTGGTGCTGGTGTTCTTCGCCGTATTCTTCAACGCCTTCACCGGTGCGCGTGAGGTCGACGGCAATGTCATCAACAACGCGCGCATTCTCGGTGCGAGCAAGCGTCAGGTGCTGAGCTCGATCGTGCTGCCGAGCGCGACCACCTGGATCCTGTCCAGCCTGCATACCGCCTTCGGTTTCGCGTTGATCGGTGCGGTCGTCGGTGAATACGCCGGTGCCAGTAAGGGTTTGGGCCTGCTGATCAGCAACGCCCAGGGCACCTTCGATTCGGCCGGTATCTACGCGGGCATGATCATCATCACCGTCATCGCGCTGCTGGCCGAATGGGCGATCAGTGCGGCGGAGGGCCGATTGCTGAAATGGCGTCCGTCGCAGGCGACTTCGAGCCACGGGATCTGATCATGCGGTACGTCAAACATCTGACGATCATCCTCGGAGTCATCGCGGCACTGCTGCTGGCGACCGGTTGCCGGGATTCCCGAACCATTCCGATGGCCAACGGCCGGCCCCAGATCACCATTATGGTCGGCGGTCTGGAGAAGGTGATCTACCTGCCCGCCATGCTCACCGAGAAGCTCGGCTTCTTCGAGAAGAACGATATCGACGTCAAACTGCTCGGCGAGCAGTCCGGCGCGAGTGCCGAAACCGCGCTGCTGACCGGCGATGTGCAGGCCGTGGTCGGCTTCTACGACCACACCATCGACCTGCAGGCCAAGGAGCAGTGCCTGACCTCGGTGGTGCAATTCGCCGACGTGCCAGGCGAAGTGGAACTCGTGTCCAAGGCGGATGCCGCCAGTATCAATTCGCTGGCGGATCTGCGCGGTAAGAACCTCGGTGTGACCTCGCTCGGCTCCTCGACCGACTTCCTCACCCAGGCGCTCACCGGGCAGTCGGGTATGACCACCGCCGACTACACGCGGGTGAAAGTCGGTGCGGGACAGACCTTTATCGCAGGCATGAACCACAACGGCATCGATGCGGGCATGACCACAGACCCGACGGTCGCCACCATGGTGAACTCCGGTGACGCGAAGATCCTGGTGGATATGCGGACCGAGGAAGGCACCCGGGCGGCATTGGGCGGGCTGTATCCGGCATCGTCGCTCTACATGCGCTGCGACACCGTCGACGCGCATCCGGATATCGTGCAGAAGATCGCGACCGCGTTCGTGCAGACGCTGCAGTGGATCAAGACGCACACCGCCGAGGAGATCGCCGCCAAAATGCCCTCGCAATACGCGAGCGCGGGCCGCGACCTCTACGTCCAGTCCATCCGCGACTCGATCGGCATGTTCAACGGCACCGGTCTGATGAAATCCGAAGGCGCCGAGAATGTGCTGAACGTGCTCGGCAAGTACTCGAAGAATGTGGCGCCCGTCAAGGACCGCATCGATCTGTCGAAGACCTACACGACCCAGTTCGTGCAGGAGGCGCTGCGCGCGAATCAGCAGTAGCGACACCACGAAATCCCATGGCGACCGGCGAACATCCGGTCGTCATGGGATTTCGGCCGTTCACCTGTTCGGCGCATCCTCGGTGTCCTGGGCTTTGAATTCGGCCTTCCATTCGCGGAAGCCCTCCTCGGTGCGGCCGCGCCGCCAGTAGCCGGAGATCGAGTTCGCCCATTCGGCGGAGACGCCGCGTTCACGACGGACGTAGCGGCGCAGGTCCTGCATGACGGCGCGGGCCTCGCCGTGGATGAAGACCTGCACCTGGCCCGCGCGCCATGTCGCCGCGCGCACGGCTTCGGCCAGTACATCGCCCGGCTCGCGCGAGCCGCGATGCAGCCAGGTCAGTTCGATGCCGGTGGGCTTGTCCAGTTTTAGTTCGTCATCGGGTCCGGCGACCTCGACGAAGGCCTGCCCGACCGCATCTGCGGACATCCCCTCCAGCGCGGCCGCGATCGCGGGCAGCGCCGCCTCGTCGCCTGCCAGCAGGTGCCAGTCGGCATCGGCGCGCGGCGCATAGGCTCCGCCCGGTCCGAAGCAGTCGATGGTGTCGCCCGGCCGCACCGAAGCGGCCCACGGACCGGCAATGCCCTCGTCGCCGTGGTAGACGAAGTCCACGGCCAGCTCACCGGCATCCGGATCGACCGAGCGCACGGTGTAGGTGCGCAGCACGTCGATACCATCGCGCGGGTAGATGAACTTCACATACGAGTCGGTGAACTCGCTCGGTCGAAACGCGGCGAATCCGGGGCCACCGAAATACACCCGGATCAGATGCGGGGTCAGCCGCTCGGTGCGCTGCACCGTCAGGGTGGTGCGGGGTCGTGCCAAGGCAACCTCCACTAATTGCTAATTAGGCTTGCCTTACCAACCGTACCCGGTTCGGTTCATGCTGAGGGTTACCGCAGACGGGCGCGCCGTAGATGTCACAGGATGATCGGCATGACGCAGACCGTGCCGAGCCCCGCCCACGCCGTACAGCAACGCTATCGGGATCCGAATCCGACCGCGCCCGCCGAGTGGAATCCAGTGCTGCAGGTACTGCACGAGCACCGCTCGGTGCGCCGCTACCTCGGCGACCCGGTTTCCGACGACACTCTGCGCTTGCTCATCTCGGCGGCCCAGTCCGCCCCGACCTCCTCCAATCTGCAGGTGTGGAGCGTCATCGCCGTCCGCGATCCGGCGCGCAAGGCCCGCTTGGCCGCGCTGGCCGGCGGGCAGGCACATATCGAACAGGCGCCGGTGCTGCTGGTCTTCACCGCCGATTTCGCCCGGCTGCGCCAACTGGCCGACGACCGCGAAGCGCCCCTGGTTGGAGCCGACTACCTCGAATCGAGCTACGTCGGTTTCATCGATGCCGCCCTGGCCGCGCAGAACGCGGTCGTCGCCGCGGAATCCCTCGGCCTCGGCACCGTGTACATCGGCGCGATCCGCAACAACCCGGAACGGGTTGCGGCGGAACTGAATCTGCCCGAGCAGGTCTTCGCGGTCTTCGGACTCGTTGTCGGACACCCGGATCCGAGTGAGGACGCCCGCGTCAAACCGCGTCTTCCGCAACCGGCGGTCCTCCACCACGAAACCTACGACCTGCCCAACCAACGTCCACATGTGGCGGCATACGAAGATCGCATCGCCGAGTTCTATGCCGAACAGCAGCTTTCGCACTCCTGGACCGAGCGTGTCCTGGCCCGCCTGGCCTCCGCCGCCAGCCTCAACGGCCGCCACCGGCTCCGCGAGTCGCTGGCGAATCACGGCTTCCGCCTGCACTGATCGCGGTGTGATTCGGGTCGCGCGGCGGTCCGGTGGTGCGGCCGGTAGCGTGACGGGCTGATCGATCTCGAGCTCCAGGGGAAGGACCGCACGATCCATGACAGCCTCCGACCGCCAGCTACAAGCTGAATCGGCGCCCACTGACCCGGCCGTATCCGGTGAAGAGGGGTACTCCCGGGGGCTGAGCCCGCGGACCATTCAGATGATCGCGATCGGTGGTGCGATCGGCACGGGTCTTTTCTATGGTGCGGGCGGTGCGATCGAGCAGGCGGGGCCGGGGCTGATCCTGGCCTACCTCGCCGCGGGTCTGGCGATCTTCGTGATCATGCGGGCGCTGGGGGAGTTGCTGACCTACCGGCCGGTCTCGGGCAGCTTCGCCGAGTACGCGCACGAATTCCTCGGGCGCTTTGCGGGATTCGTCACCGGGTGGTCGTACTGGGCGGTGTGGGTGGCGACCTGTATGGCCGAGATAACCGTCGCCGGGAAGTATGTGCAGTATTGGTTCGATATCGCGCCGTGGCTCACCGCACTGGTGGTATTGGCGGTCATGTACAGCGCCAACCTGATCTCGGTGCGGCTGTTCGGTGAGGGCGAATTCTGGTTCTCCGCCATCAAGGTCACCGCGATCGTCGCGATGATCCTCATCGGCATCGGGGTGCTGACAATCGGCTTCGGCCATGCCGCCAACCCGACGGTCACCAATCTGTGGGCCGATGGCGGTGTGTTCCCGAACGGATTCGGACAGTCGCTGCTGGTGCTGCAGATCGTGCTGTTCGCCTACGTCGGTGTCGAGCTGGTCGGTGTGACCGCAGGCGAGGCGCGGGATCCGCGCACGACGCTGCGCAAGGCGATCAACACCCTGCCGTTCCGCATCGGCCTGTTCTATGTGGGCGCGCTTCTGGTGATCATGTCGGTGTCCAGTTGGCGCAACTTCCACGCGGGCAAGAGCCCGTTCGTCGAGGTGTTCCAGCAGATCGGCATTCCAGGTGCCGCGGGCATCATCAATTTCGTGCTGCTCACCGCGGCGCTGTCGTCGTGCAATTCGGGCATCTACTCCACCGGCCGCATGTTGCGCACCCTGTCGCTGCACGGGGAAGCGCCCGCGGGGCTGAACAAGCTCAGTTCGCGCGCGGTTCCGTATGTCGGCATCACCGCTTCGGCGGCCGCGATGGTCATCGGGGTGATCGTCAATGTGATCTCGCCGGATAAGGCGTTCAACTACATCACCTCGGTCAGCACCATCGGCATCATCTTCGTTTGGGGGGTAATCTTGGTGTGCCACTTGATTTATCGCGCCAAGGTCGGCCGTGGTGAACTGCCCGCCAGCGATTACCGCCTGCCCGGCGCACCGATCACCACCTGGCTGGCGCTGGCCTTCCTGGGGTTGGTCGTCGTCCTGCTGTTCTGGACCGAGAGCGGGCGCACCGCGATTGTCGTCGGAGCGGTCTGGGGTCTGCTGGTCTGCGGCGGCTATCTGGCGATGACCAAGCTCGGCAAGGGCGGCGCGGCAACTCAAACCGGTCGCATAGGGGACGGCACCCGGCGGGGTAGGTAGGAACAGCGGTCCGCACCGGCCTGAGGAGGCACATGGTTACGATCATCGGCGGCGGTATCGCGGGCACTGTGCTCGCCGGAGCCCTTGCGCGCGAGGGACTTCCGGCCACCGTCTACGAGCGGCGGCCCACGGTCGACGCCGGTGCGTTTCTCGCCCTCGACCGCCGGGCGCATGCGGCGCTGGGCGAACTCGGGATCGCCCGCGACGACCTATATGCAGCCTCGTGTGAGGTGCGCGCGCTCGGCCTGCACGACCTCACTGGGTATCGTGCCCAGCCCGGTGACGGTCGGCGGCTCTACTCCCGCCCGGATCTGCTACGAGTCCTCACCGACTTCGCCCACGCCACGGCCGCGGAGTTCCACTACGACCGTCCGGTGACCGATCTCGACATCGAGAGCCGAACCTTGAGGCTTGCAAGCGAATCGGTGACACCGGATGGGCCGATAATCGCGGCGGACGGTATCGACTCGCTCGTACGCGCCCGCCTGGAGCCCGACCGGCCCGCTGTATATGCGGGTCAGGTCGTCATCTACGGGATTACGAGGACCCCGATTACCCTGCCCACCGAAGAATCGGTACTGCACTTCCATCGCACCGGCAACGCCCGGCCGACCGACGTCTTCGGGCACCTGTGGAACGACGAGACGGCGGTGTGGTTCGCCAGAATCCGCTGCTCTTCGATCCCGGTGGCGGACAACGGTTTCCACCTCGTCGAGGCGTGGGCGGAGCAGATCCACGCGGCACTGCCCGCCATACGGGGACTGATCGACTCGCTACTTTCGATCACCGATACGGTGCACGTCAGCAATGCCCGCGATGTTCCGCTTACCCATCCCCGCCCGCCCCGAGACGACGTAATCCTTTGTGGCGACGCCGATCACGCCATCAGCCCCGCCGCGGGTGTCGGCGCCCGTGACGCGATCGAAGACGCCGCAGCCTTGTACCGGGCCCTCGTCGCGAAGACTTCGATAGCCGAGACCATGGCGAACCGTCGCCGCCAGATCCTCATCGAGCGCGCCGAGGTCGCCGAAGCCTTCCGGCGCGGCCGCTTCTGATATCGGCTCGTGCGAGACTGGCTGGATGGCCTTGAATCGAGATGCCGATGCCAGCAGGCTGGCCGCGGAGTCGCTCGCACAGGACGATCCGACCGGGTGGTTCGAGCGGCTGTACGCGGAGGCGGCCGCCGGGGCGGCGATTGTGCCGTGGGATCGCGATCAGCCCAATCCGATGGTGGTCGACTGGGCCGAGCGGCGCGCGGCGGGCGGTGCCGGGCGTCGGGCATTGGTGGTCGGCTGCGGGTACGGGCAGGATGCGGAATACATCGCGCGGCTCGGCTTCGCGACCACTGCCTTCGATATCTCGCCGACCGCTATTGCCGAAGTGCGCCAACGGTTTCCGAAGTCGTCCGTGGAGTATGTGGTGGCCGATCTGCTGGATCTGCCCGCCGCGTGGCGGGATGCGTTCGATCTCGTCGTCGAGTCGATTACGGTGCAGTCGATGCCGGTGTCGGTGCGCGGAACCGCGATCGCCAATATCCGGCGGGCTGTGGCACCCGGTGGTCAGCTGATCGTGATCGCCGGAATCCGGGCGGAGGGTGTGGAGATCAGTGGGCCGCCGTGGCCGCTGACCCGTTCGGAGATCGATTCGTTTGCGGCCGAGGGACTTCGGGCAATCGACATCGAGGCGAATCACGAGACGCAACGGTGGCGGGCCGAATTCACCCGATCGGCTGGGGGATGAACCGCACCCGAGGGTCAGATGACCGCTGTGGGCTTCCGATCCCCACCGACCAACGCGGTGATCTCGGCGGCCGCACGGTCACCTGAGCGGATCGCCCCGTCCATATAGCCCATCCACACTGTCGCGGTTTCGGCTCCGGCCCAATGGATTCGGCCGATCGGTGCGCGTAGGGCCGGGCCGTATTCGGTCCAGGTATTGGGCGGCATGAAGGCTCCGTAGCAGCCGCGGGTCCACTCGTCGGCGGACCAGTCCTTCTCGATGTAATCGATGGGGGCGGCCGCAGCCGGGCCGAAAAACCTTGTGAGGCTGGAGATCACGATATCGCGCCGTTCCTCGACGGGGTAGCGGCCGAGTCGCCGGGCATCGCCGCCTTCCAGGAAGGCGAGCAGCACACCGGGGTTCCCGTCCGGCGGGGAGTTGTCGAAGGTGACCTTTACCGGCCCGGTCGCGGCGGTGACCTGTCCGGACAGCCCATCGGCACGCCAGAAGGGGGTGTCGTATACGGCCATGGTCTTGATGACCGAGCCGTTCGGCATGCGCTGAGTGAGCTGGTCACGATCGGCGGGCAGCGCAGGGCAGTACACCAGCCGACCTGCCAGGGCGGGGCTCATCGCCACGATCACGCGGCGGGCCAGAATCCGGGTGTCATCGCCGTGCACGATGACCGAACCCTGGGTCTGCTCGATCTTGCGCACCGGCGTATTCAGCAGCACGTGCTCGCCCAACTGCTCCGCCAGCGTCATCGAGATTCGTTGCGAACCGCCCACGATGCGGGTTTGCTGTGCGCCACCGTCGGTTTCGATCATCGAATCCACACCGCCACCGGCATTGAGATAGGCCAGCAGGTGCAGCAGTGACACGTCGGCCGGATCGGCGGCCCACACCGCCTTGCAGACCATCGTGATGGCCCGGCGCGCGATCTCCGAATGCAGATTGCGTCGCATCCACGACGCGACGGTCTCGGTATCCCACTGCCCCGCCCGCGCCGCCGACCACGGTGCGTCCGCTGGCACAACGCGCGACATCCGATCCAACCGCTGCAGACCGATATAGGCATCCAGCAACGCGGCGGAGGCGATCAACGGAATCCGGCCGCGATAGCGCCGCAGCTTCCCGCGATGTTCGAACAGATGCCGACCGGTGGTGTAGGTGGGAAACGTCTCCAGCCCCAATTCGTCGATCAGAGCCAGTGCCCGGTCCTGACCGGGACCGACCCACTGCCCACCGACCTCGACGATCTTGCCGTCCCCGATCGGGTGGTTCAGCGTGCGACCACCGACCCGATCCCGCGCCTCGACGACCAGCGCATCGAATCCGGCGCGACGCAACTGGCGGGCCGCCGTCAATCCGGCAAGTCCACCGCCGATCACCGCGATATCCACCGTGCGCTCGACACCCATGGCGACCACCGATCCACCCGTGACCGATCGGACGACTCGGTCGTATGCTCCGACGTTAGGGCACACGACCCCGTCATTGACCCCGAACAGCACCGTTTCCTTGCATCCAGCCGCAAATCGCCCCACGTGATCATGAACCCGATGCGCCCGACGGAGGCAACCATGACAGAGCAGACGCTGGCCGAACTGATAACCGATGACCTACCCCCGGGCATTGCCGCGCTGAGCGCGGCGCGGCAAGCCGAACTCGCGCAGGCGATCGTCGATGCCCGATGGCGGGAGGCGAACGAGCTGAAGGCCGCGGCCTTCGGCATGCTCGACTTTCTGCCGCGCCTCCTGCGTGGCCCGGTCAAAAAGGCGGCCGGACTGTGACGGCGCAATTGCTGAAACTCGCACGGACACTAGGGGTTCCGGTCGAGCAGCTCGCTTATCTCGCCGACGTGCCCGATGCGGATCTGCGTGAATTCCGCCGCCAGGTCACCGATCTGTTCGTGGCCGGACAGGAGGCCGGACTGCGGCGGGTCGCCCAAGCGTCCAAAGTGATTCCGACGCCGATCACCGCGAAAATGGTGGCGCGTAGCCGCGGTGCACTGCTCGCGGCCCGGATGTCGGGCGTGCTCGATCCATCGCATGCGGTGGATGTCGCCAAACGCCTGCCGGTAGACTTCCTCGCCGAAATCGCCGCACGTCTCGATCCACGCCATTCCGCGGCGATTATCGGTGGTCTGCCCGAGGCGACCATTGTCGCCGTCGGCAAAGAGCTTGCGGCACGCGAAGATTGGATCACGCTCGGCGAGTTGGTCGCGTCGATCCCCGATACCGCGGCCCGCGCCACCGAATCCGCACTCGATGGCATCGCGCTCGTCCGCTCGGCCTACCTCGTCGAGGATGCCGTACAGCTGGAACGCTTCGTCAACCTCGCGTCCCCCGGCAAACTCACGGAAATGCTCTGTGCCACGGCCGAAAACGACCTCTGGTCGGAGTATCGCGGCACGCTGAACGCCCTCTCCGAATCCGCGGTCGATGCCGTCCGCGCCGCCGCCGAACAACTACCCGCCGAGCAGCGTGCCCGCGCCTTGGCCGAGATCGCCGAGCGGTCCGCGTCATAACGTTCGCGAAGGCACTAGGCGACGTCCGCGCCACGGCGCGGCATCATCGCGGATGCGGTCACCATGACCAAGGCCATCGCGGCGACCGCGAGGAAAACCTGATGCACCGCCGAGGACAACAGTGCCGGAGCCGGATGGTCGGTGTCGCCGACGCGCGAGTTCACGATCGCGCCGAATATCGCGACACCGACCGCACTTCCCAACGATCTGGCGAACATATTCGCCGAGGTGACCACGCCGCGCTCGGACCACTCCGCCGTCGTCTGCGCCGCGATCAGGGTGGGGGTGGCGACCAGGCCCATGCCGGTGCCGATCACGAAACACGAAGCGGCGACCTGGATCAGCGTGGAATTCTCATCGATCAACAGGGTGGTGGCGGCACCGAGCGTGGCGAGGGTGCTTCCGATCAGCGCGGTCGCGCGAAAACCGATGCGCAGGTATACCTTTCCGGCCTGGGAGGCGGCCAGCGGCCAGCCGAGGGTGAGCGCACCGACGGTGAGACCGGCGATCAGCGCCCCGGTGCCGAGCACACCCTGGGTGAAAGTCGGTACATACGAGGTCATGCCGAGCAGGATCGCGCCGACCAGCACCGAGACCAGACTGCTGGCGATAATGACCCGTCGCGTGAAAACCCACAGCGGCAGAATCGGATTCGCGGCCTGCCGCTCCACCAGAGCGAACAGTACGAGCACGATTGCGCTGCCCACGAAGATGCCGATACCGGTGGGCGACGACCAGGCCCAGGCCTGTCCGCCCTCGAGCAAGCCGAGAATCAGCGCACCGGCGCCGATGGTGAGCAGCGCCGCACCGAGATAGTCGGCGCGCTGTTTGCGCCGTACCGTGCTCTCCTGGAAGCTGCGGACCAGCATCCACGCGGCGAGTGCGGACAGCGGGATATTGATCAGGAAGATCCAGCGCCAGCTGACGTATTCGGCGAACAGTCCGCCCAGCAGTGGCCCGACCACCGCCGAGATGGCCCACACACTGGCCAGATAGCCCTGTACCTTGGCGCGTTCGGTCAGGGTGTAGAGATCACCGGCGATTGTCATGGTCATCGGCATGATGGCGCCCGCGCCGATACCCTGCACCGCGCGGAAAATGATCAGCCCCAACATGCTGGTCGCCACACCGCACAGCAGTGAGCCGAGTGCGAAAACCGTGATGCCGAACAGGATTACCGGCTTGCGCCCGACGGTATCGGCAACCTTGCCGTACACCGGAACCGTAACCGCTTGTGTCAGTAGATAAATCGAGAACAACCACGGGAATTGCGAGAAGCCGCCAAGGCTGTCGGTGATGGTCAGCACCGCGGTGGCGATAATGGTGGAATCCAGCGCGACCAGCCCTGTCGCGAGCATCAGAGAACCAAGGATCGCGCCTCGATCGGATCGCAGACCGACGGACGATTCCATTGCCTCGGTTGCCACCGACCGGCCCCTCTCCTTCGCTTCACCAACCACCCCGAAGCAACGTAACGCGGCCGCAGCTATTCCCGCACGGAATTATTTCGGCACCGGGTCGGTCGCGATCTTCTGCGCCATCACCTTGTCGGGGTACCCCGTCCACTGGCTGGGCGCCCATGCATAGAGTGTCTGGTTCCTTGTGTGCCGCATCGAAGTCTACTGATCAAGTACGTGTTAGCCGACACGATTATGCTGAAAGTTCCTGCTAGATAGGGTGCCTAAACTTCTCAGGTTCTTCATCTACTGTCTATCTTAGTAGATGAAGCACCGAGGCAAAGGGGCCATGATGCATCGAACAACAACCACGACCGAGCGCGGTGCAGTACGAGGCAGAGCCCTCGCACTGCTCGTCGGCGCGATCACCCTGGGCATGGTGGTCGGCGCGGGCGAGGCGTTCGCGAATCCGGATGCGCGCTCGGACCATTCGAGCAATCGCGGCAGTACCAGCGGTCGCGATACCACCGGCTGGCATCACATCGATCCGTTCGGCTACCACCACACCCCGCAGAATTCCTTGCGGCGCAACGAACAACAGAACAATCTGCGTGAATACCGCAGCCAGAACGAGTCCGGCGCGGATTCCTCCGGCAATCGCACCGGCGGCACGACGACATGGACCCGCGTACCGCGTCCGGACGGCGACGGCTGGACCGTATGCCGCGCCGCGGCGAGGACGTGCTGATGATCACGACTGTACGAAAGGCCAAGGCATTCACCCTGCTGGCCGCCGCCGCGGTCACCGGGGGCGGCCTGGAATTCGGTGTCGGGACCGCATCGGCGAGTACCGGATCCGGCGTCACCTGTCTCTGGGCGGGCACTGCGCACGTTCAGGGTGCGACCGTTGTCGCGGGTGGCCGCGACTTCCGTTGCGAAACCGACAGCCGCGGTGCGGCGCACTGGACGAAGGGCGGCCCGACGAACCGGCCGAGTACTGTGCCGAATCCGGGTGCGTACGCACATCCGGCCCGGCTGTTCAGCGCGGGTGCGCACCAACCCGGCACCGAGTACACCGACTACTGCGTCGGCAACCAGCTCATCGACGGCGCGGACGATGTGTACCGGGTGGTTGCGGATGGCAGCGGTTGGCTCCAATGGAAGGCCGCAGGGCCGATTTCGGATTGGACCTTCGATTCCGATTCCCCGCGCCCGGGACCGTCCTCGCGGACCGCGAGTCTGTGTTACGAAGGAAACCTGACCTGATCGGGTATCCAGCGAAATACGGTGGGACGCAAGGCAAGCGCCCCACCGTTTTGCTGGCTGACCGAGTCTCGGGGGCGCAGTAGCCGCATACGGCCCACCCGGTGCCAGGTCGCGAACCCGTGACGATGCGGCGATGTGGATGCTGCTGGGTAGCGGACGGTTTAGACTTTATGACCATGACCGCCTTCACCGGCAAGGTCGTACTCATTACCGGCGGCGCGAGCGGCATCGGCGCAGAGGTCGCCCGGCGGCTGCGTGCCCAAGGCGCGCACCTCGTGCTCATCGATATCGACTCGCCGCGGCTGCGAGAACTCGCGGCAGAACTCGGCGGCGAGCATGTCGTGGCAGTTTCTGCGGACGTGCGCGACTTCACCGCGATGCAGGCCGCGGTCGCGCAGGGGATCGAGAGGTTCGGCGGCATCGACATCGTCGTCGCGAACGCGGGAATCGCCAGCTACGGGTCGGTCCTTACGGTGGACCCCGCTGCCTTCCGGCGGGTCATCGAAGTCAACCTCGTCGGCTGTTTCCACACCGTCCGCGCCGCCCTGCCATCGGTCATCGAGCGGCGCGGGTACGTGCTGATCGTCTCCTCCCTCGCGGCCTATCTGGCGATGCCGGGTATGGCGGCCTACGACGCCTCCAAGGCCGGGATCGAGCACTTCGCGAACGCGTTGCGGCTCGAGGTCGCGCACCGCGGCGTCGATGTCGGGTCCGCGCACATGTCGTGGATCGACACCCCGCTCGTGCGGGAAAGTTTCGCCGACTTGCCCGCGGTCGGGCGAGCGCTCGCCGCACTGCCGAGGCCGATCCGCAAGACGACCTCGGTGCAGAAGTGCGCCGCCAGATTCGAGCGGGGAATCGGGCGGCGCGCCAGACGGATCAACGTGCCCGCCTGGGTCGGCGCGCTGCGTTGGCTGAGGCCGCTGCTGCAGACGCTGCGCGCCGAGCGGGCGGGCAGCAAGACCACCCCGGAGTGGCTGCCGGATATGGACGCCGAGGTGGCCGGGCTGGGTCGTTCGCTCAGCGCCCGGACGCAGGCGCTCGGCGAGGACTAGGGTCTGTCTTCATCAGGGCTGCCAGGTGATCCGACCGCCTTGGAAGTCCTGCGCCTTCCCGCCCTCGTAGTCGTATTCCTCGCCCGTGGGGAACCCGTACCGGCCGGATTCCGCACCATTGGAAACCCACAGATCGCGGATCGCACCCCAGACGACATGCGCACTGGTGCGCGGGGACCAATAAATCGCGCCACCCGGGAACAGGTTGTAGCGCCCGTTCTCCGCGTGCGCGGCCGCCTCGTCGGTCAGCGGGAACCCGAGCGCACCGCTCTCCCAGCCGTAGGCCCCCCACTTATCGCGGATCGCGCCGCCGATCTGGTGCGCGGCGGTGCCGAGTGACCAATAGATGGACCCGCCCTGAAAAATGTTGTAGGCGCCCGATCCCGACGGTGTGGATTGCTGACGGGTGACGGGGTAGCGCAGCAGGCCCGTCTCCAAGCCGAGGTCACGCCATTTGTCGCGGATCGCGCCGCCGACCGCATTGGCGCCGGTATCGGGATGCCAATAGATCGCGGCATTGCGTTCGAAGGTCTGATAGCGGCCGCCGTTGGCGGCATCGGCTTCGGGTGCGGTCGGGTCGCCGAGCGCGCCGGGGCCGCCCACCTGGTCGTATTCGACCTCGATGGCGCCGCCGACGTCGAACGGCCCGACGGGGCGAGCGGTTGCGGTGCCGAGGCCGACGCTGAGTAGCAAGGCCAGTGCGGCGGCGGTCGATGTGAGTGCTGTCCGTGCGGTGCGAAAATGCGGCGCCAATTGAACTCCTGAGCAGGTCGTAGTCGAATACGAACTTCGGTGAAGCCGCGAACTGTCGTCGGGGGATTCGACAGTCCTCTATCGGTGGCAGCGCGATATCCATTAGCCAACCTAGCGATTCCGTGCTTCGCTGAGTGGCCAGCGATAGGGTAAGCC
>NZ_BDBY01000400.1 GCF_001613225.1 Nocardia pseudovaccinii NBRC 100343 | reverse complement strand
CCTGCTGGAGACGTTGAAGCCCAAGGTGCCGGTGCGGCGCATGGTGTTCCACGAGATCACCGAGCCCGCCATTCTGGCCGCCGCGGCCGATACCCGCGATCTGGACAACGATCTGGTCGATGCGCAGGAAACCCGGCGCATCCTGGACCGGTTGTACGGCTACGAGGTCAGTCCGGTGTTGTGGAAGAAGGTCATGCCGCGGTTGTCGGCGGGCCGGGTGCAGTCGGTCGCGACCAGGGTGATCGTGCAGCGCGAGCGCGAGCGGATGGCATTCCGCTCGGCCGAGTACTGGGATATCGCGGCGAAGCTGGATGCGGGCGGCGACAACGGCGACGCCACCAATCCGCGGACCTTCGGGGCGCGACTGGTCAGCGTCGACGGGACCAGAGTCGCCACCGGTCGGGACTTCGGACCGGACGGGCAGCTCAAGGGCAATGGCGTGGTCGTCCTCGACGAGCCATATGCCCGCCGTCTCGCCGAGGCGCTCGAGGGCGCCGATCTGGTGGTCTCCTCAGCGGAGGCCAAGCCGTATACGCGTAAGCCCTACGCGCCGTTCATGACCTCGACGCTGCAGCAGGAGGCGGGCCGCAAGCTGCGGTTCAATGCCGAGCGGACCATGCGGGTCGCGCAGCGGCTGTACGAGAACGGCTACATCACGTACATGCGTACCGACTCGACCACGCTGTCGGAGTCGGCGATCGCCGCGGCCAGGTCGCAGGCGACTCAGCTGTACGGCGCCGAGTATGTGCACCCGACGCCGCGGCAGTACACCCGCAAGGTCAAGAACGCGCAGGAGGCGCACGAGGCGATCCGCCCGGCAGGCGATACCTTCGCGACCCCGGGCCAATTGCATGCGCGGTTGGATAATGACGAGTTCCGGCTCTACGAGCTGATCTGGCAGCGCACGGTCGCCTCGCAGATGGCCGATGCCAGGGGCACCACGCTGACACTGCGGATCACCGGTGTCGCGGGTACCGGCGAGGAATGCGTGTTCTCGGCCTCCGGTCGGACCATCACCTTCCCGGGCTTCCTCAAGGCCTACGTCGAAAGTGTCGACGAGGAGGCGGGCGGTCAGTCCGACGACGCCGAATCCCGGCTGCCCGCACTAGACGAGGGCGAGCGCGTCACGGCGGTGGAGCTGAATCCCGATGGGCACAGCACGAATCCGCCCGCGCGGTATACCGAGGCCTCGTTGATCAAGACGCTCGAAGAGCTCGGCATCGGTCGACCTTCGACGTATTCGTCGATCATCAAGACCATTCTCGACCGCGGATATGTGTACAAGCGCGGCAGTGCGCTGGTTCCGTCGTGGGTTGCCTTCGCGGTGGTCGGTTTGCTGGAGGCCTACTTCGGTCGGCTGGTCGACTTCGACTTCACCGCCGCGATGGAGGACGATCTCGATGCCATTGCCGGCGGGCGTGAGCAGCGCGGAAATTGGTTGTCCAGCTTCTATTTCGGCGGCGACCACGGTGTCGAGGGTTCGGTCGCGCGCTCCGGCGGTCTGAAGCGGATGGTCGGTGAGCGGCTCGATGATATCGATGCTCGCGAGGTCAATTCGATCAAGCTGTTCGTCGATGGCGAAGGTCGCGACGTCGTGGTTCGGGTCGGTCGGTTCGGACCGTATCTGGAGCGGATGGTTGCCAATCCCGATGACCCGGAAGGGGATTCGATTTCGCAGCGGGCGAATCTGCCCGATGATCTGCCGCCGGACGAGCTGACTCCCGAGGTCGCCGAGAAGCTTTTCTCGACGCCGCAGGAGGGACGTTCGCTGGGGACCGATCCGGCGACCGGACACGAAATCGTCGCCAAGGAAGGACGTTTCGGCCCATACGTCACCGAGATCCTGCCGGAGCCCGCGGCCGAGGAAGGACCGGCGCCCGCGAAGAAGACCGCGAAAAAGGCTGCGGCGCCTAAGCCGCGGACCGGATCGCTGTTCAAAGACATGGATCTGGCGACGATTACGCTCGACGATGCGCTGAAGTTGTTGTCGCTGCCGCGCGTTGTCGGCGCCGACCCGGCTTCCGGTGAGGAGATCACCGCGCAGAACGGGCGCTACGGCCCATATCTGAAGAAGGGCACCGATTCTCGTTCGTTGCTCAACGAAGACCAGATCTTCACCGTGACGCTGGACGAGGCACTCGAGATCTACGCCGAGCCCAAGCGGCGCGGACGCCAGGCCGCCAGTGCTGCGGCGCTGCGCGAACTCGGGAACGATTCGGCCACCGGTAAGCCGATGGTGATCAAGGACGGGCGTTTCGGTCCGTACGTCACCGACGGTGAGACCAATGCCAGCCTGCGCAAGGGCGACGAGGTCGAATCGATCACCGATGAACGGGCCTCGGAATTGCTCGCCGATCGGCGCGCGCGTGGTCCGGTGAAGAAGACGGCCAAGAAGGCGGCGGCGAAGAAGACTCCGGCCAAGAAGGCGACGGCGGCAAAGAAGACCGCCGCCAAGAAAACCACCGCAAAGAAGACGGCCGCGAAGAAGTCCTGACGGTTTTCGTCGGTGCCTTGCCGTAGCCTCGCCCCGGTATCGAAGCTCGATCGGGAAGGGGACCGCCATGGCCATCGATCAGGAACGCGAAGATCTCATCCTCGCACTCGACAGTCAGCGCGAGCTGTTTCGAATCACCCTGCGTGGTCTCGACGAGCAGCAGGCACGTCAGCGCAGCACCGTCAGCGAGCTGACTCTCGGTGGACTGCTGCACCATGTCGTCAACTGCGAGCGGCACTGGACAAAGGTCATCGTCGAGCGCGATGAGACGGCGAAGCAGGAACTGGCCGAATTCGAGGGTGAATATGTGATGGCGCCCGACGATACGGTTGCGGGACTGCTGGCCACCTGGGACGAGGTGGCGGAGGCGACCGCGAAGCTGATTCGCACCGAGCCGGATCTGAGCACGTCCATTCCGACTCCGACGACACCGTGGACGCCCGACCGCGTGTGGTGGACCGTGCGGTTCACGCTGCTGCACGTGTTGCGTGAGATCACCCACCACAGTGGGCACGCCGACATCATTCGGGAGGCGCTCGACGGTGCCAATACCACCTACCAGCGAGCTTGATGCGGATCCGTTCAGCGGTCCGGCCGGGGCTGTCGGAGGGGGCGGCTAGGGTGTAGCGCGTGGCGGGTGTCTTCGATCGGCTGGTTGGGCAGGATGCGGTCGAGTCCGAATTGCGGGCGGCCGCGGTCGCCGCGCGCGGGGGGACCGGCAATGGCGCGATGACGCATTCGTGGCTGTTCACCGGACCGCCCGGATCGGGGAGATCCGTTGCGGCGCTGTGTTTTGCGGCTGCGCTGCAGTGCACGGACGAAGGGGAGCCCGGATGTGGTCGGTGCCATGCGTGCACGACCACGATGGCCGGAACGCACGGTGATGTGCGGCGGGTGATTCCGGAAGGGCTGAGCATCAGCACCAAGGAGATGCGCGAGATCGTGCAGATCGCTTCGCGGCGGCCGAGTACCGGTCGATGGCAGGTGGTACTGATCGAGGACGCCGACCGGTTGACCGAGGCGGCGGGCAATGTGCTGTTGAAGGTGGTCGAGGAGCCACCGGATCGGACGGTATTCCTGCTGTGCGCGCCGTCGGTGGATCCGGAGGACATCTCCGTGACGCTGCGGTCGCGCTGTCGGCATGTACATCTGGTGACGCCCTCGGTGCCCGCCATCGCGCAGGTGCTGCGCGAGCGCGACAAACTCGATGAGAAGACCGCCACCTGGGCGGCATCGGTCAGCGGCGGTCATGTCGGGCGAGCTCGGCGGTTGGCCACCGATGAGGAAGCGCGTGCTCGTCGGCAGCGTGCGCTGGCGTTGGTGGGTGCGGTTTCGCGTCCCGGTGCCGCCTACGCGGCAGCGGATGAATTGGTGAAGTCCGCCGACGACGAGGCCAAGCAGATGAGTGCGGCCCGCGACGAACGTGAGCGCGAAGAATTGGCGACCGCACTAGGTGCGGGCGGCACCGGCAAAGGCGCCGCGGGCGCGACCCGAGGTTCGGCCGGTGTCCTCAAGGACCTGGAGCGCAGGCAGAAATCCCGCGCCACCCGCACCGGCCGCGATGCCCTGGACCGCGCGCTGATCGACGTCGCGGGCGTCTATCGTGACGCGCTGGCCGTCCGCTTCGGCGCCGCCCGCAACGGTTCCGGTGTCACCCTCACCCACCCCGATATGTCCGACCAGATCCACGACCTCGCCGACCGCGTCCGCCCCGAGGGCCTGCTCCGCTCCATCGAAGCCGTCCTCGCCTGCCGCGAGGCCCTCGACCTCAACGTCAAACCCCGCTTCGCCCTCGCCGCCATGGTCGCCACCCTCATCTCCGCCCAATCCGCGTGACCGCTACCACCCGTTTTCGCACCGATACGACCGGTGCGCCGCGCCGCCTCAGCTCAGTCGGTAGAGCGCTTCACCGGTAAGTACAAGGGCGACTGGCTGAACTCATCACCGGGGAGTCGCCGGGCTGGCCCAGGCCGTTCTCAGCCGGTCAAGGTCAGCCCGTTCAGCACACCACTCTGTTCCGGGGCCTGGTTGCAGTCGATCGCGCAGCACATGACCGCAGTGCGAAACGACCACGAGAATCCAGTCGGTCGTTCGGCCGACATGGACCGATGGGGATATTCTGGCAGGTGCCCGCTGGGTGAGTCATGAGTTGCCGATGGTCGAGATTGATCCGTTCAAGACGCAGCGTGATGTTGGTTTTGATGTCGTCACGGAGTTGCGGGCTGCCGGTTTCGAGAACCCCGAGGAGATCGGGCGGGGCGGTTTCGGGGCGGTGTATCGGTGTACCCAGCTCTCCGTGGATCGCGCCGTCGCGGTGAAGGTGCTCACGGGCGAACTCGACGAGAATCGGGAGCGTTTCTTTCGCGAGCAACGTGTGATGGGGCGGTTGACCGGGCACCCGAATATCGTCGACATGCTGGAGGCTGGTGAGACTGGAAGCGGTCGCCGGTATCTGGTGATGCCATACCATGCTCGCGGCTCCCTCGACACGCGCATTCGCCGCGACGGTCCGTTATCGCTCGGCGAAGCGCTACACCTCGGGGTGAAGATCGCCGGTGCGCTGGAAACGGCGCATCGGATAGAAGTTCTGCACCGCGATATCAAGCCGGGCAACATCCTGCTCACCGACTACGGTGAGCCCGCGTTGGCGGACTTCGGGATCGCCCACGTCGCCGGTGGATTCGAGACGGCGACCGGCACGGTCACCGGTTCACCTGCGTTCACCGCGCCGGAGGTGCTCGGCGGGGACGCACCGAGCCGGGCCTCGGATGTGTACGGGCTGGGGGCGACGTTGTTTTGTGCGCTGACCGGGCATGCGGCCTTCGAGCGCCGCAGCGGTGAGCAGGTGGTCGCGCAATTTCTGCGGATCACCCAGCAACCGATCCCGGATCTGCGCGAGCGGGGAATTCCGGACGATGTGTGCGCGGTGCTCGAGGCGGCGATGTCGCGCGAACCGCGGGACCGCCCCACCGCCGCGGTGCTGGGCGAACAACTGCGTCAGGTGGCGCGCAATCATGGTTTCGCGGCCGACGAGATGGCACTGCAGGCCGAACCAGGAGCCGAGCATGCGGCGGTTGTGACGTCGGTGCCCGCGGCATGGGATCGTACTGGGAATCTGCCACTCGAGCTGACCAGCTTTGTCGATCGGCGGATCCAGGTAGCCGAGGTCAAGAACCTGCTGGCGGGGTCACGTCTGGTGACTCTGACCGGGATCGGCGGGGTCGGCAAGTCACGGCTGGCACTACGGGTCGCCCGCAAGGTGCGGCGGAGTTTCGCCGACGGCGTGTGGCTGGTCGGCTTGGGTGATTTGCGGGATGCGGCATTGTTGGTCGATGTCGTGGCCGCCGCCCTCGGCCTGCGAAACCAAGCTGCCCGACCGGTATTCGAGGTGCTGATGGGATTCTTGTCATCGCGCAATCTGCTGCTGGTGCTGGACAATTGCGAGCACATGATCGAGGCGGTCGCGGAGCTGACCGAGTCGCTGCTGCGGACCTGCCCGGAGGTGCGGATTCTGGCGACCAGTCGGGAGGCTCTCGGCGTCGGCGGGGAATCGATATTCGCGGTGCCCCCGCTGGGGATTCCTGATCCGACCGACAAGCCGACGCTGCGAGCGGCGGCCCGCTACGACGCGGTGACCTTGTTCGGCGAACGAGCTGCCGCGGCCGTGCCGGGCTTCGAGGTAACCGACGACACCAAGCTGACCGTGGCCCGGATCTGTGCCCGGCTGGATGGGTTACCGCTGGCGATCGAGCTGGCCGCGGCCCGATTGCGGACGATGTCGACCGAGCAGATCCTGTCCCGGCTGGACGACCGGTACGCCCTGCTGACTCGCGGGAGTCGCAGTGCCCCGGTGCGGCAGCAGACCCTGCGGTGGTGCATCGGCTGGAGCTACGACCTGTGCACACCGGTCGAGCAGCGATTGTGGGACCAGCTGTCGGTGTTCGCCGGTAGTTTCGAACTCGATGCCGCTGAGCAGGTATGCGGCACCGACCTGACCGAGGTGGAATTGCTCGACGCATTGTCCGCACTGGTCGACAAGTCGATCCTGATACGCGAGGAAACCGATGGCACGGTTCGCTTTCGGATGCTCGAGACCGTTCAGGAATACGGCAGGGAGCAAGCCGAGGACAGCGGAGCATACTCGGAATACGTTCGGCGGCATCGGGATTGGTGTGAGCGGTTGGCGCTCGCGGCAGAGGCGGAGTGGATCGGGCCGCACCAGCTGACGTGGGTTGCCCGGTTGGATCGGGAGCTGCCGAATCTGCGGAAAGCGCTGGAATTCAGCCTCTCCGAATCGGATGACGGCGGGTTGCGGATAGCCACCGCTTTGTATCTGTTCTGGATGTTGCGTGGGCGGCAGGGCGAGGGACGCCGCTGGTGCGAACGCGCGCTCGCCCATTCGACCGGGGCGCAGACCCCCACCCGCGCCAAAGCACTGCACGCTCTCTACACGTTGGTCGTCACGCAGGGGGACATTCCGGCCGCCGCCGACAAATTGGCACAGCTCGAGAGCCTGGCCGAGCAGACGGCCGACCCGCTGGTCAGAGCCCTGCTCGCTAATATCGAGGGAGCCAATTGTCTTGCGGGCGGTGATGCGGATCTGGCTCGCGCGGCTACCCTCCTGACCGATGCCATCGACTACTACGAGGCATCCGGTGACCTCAGGTTGCAGCTGGACGCTCGGACTCCGCTCGGATGGGCTTATGCACTGCGGGGCGATCTAGCGCGGGCTATCGCTTGTCACGAAAGATCACTCGCGATCACCGAATCCGCTGGTGAAACGATGTTTCGGTCGTGGGAGTCGTGGGCGTTGGGATTTGCCGTGTGGCGAAACGGTGAGCCCGACCGCGCCGAATACCTTTTGCGGGAGGGTATTCGAGCGGGCCGACTGGTGTCCGATCCGGTCGTTGTGACGGCCTGTTTGGAGACATTGGCCTGGATCGCGACCGAGCAGCACCATGCCCGGCGCGCCGCTGTACTCTTGGGCGCCGCCGATACGCTCAGCCGCATCGTCGGCAGTGTCACTTTCATGTTTCCCAGTTCGCGTGTCTACCACGAGGAATGCACGCGCAGCAGTCGCGAGATGCTCGGCGCGCGAGTATTCGAGGCGGCCCGTCAGGAAGGCGCCGCGATGAGTTTCGCTGCCGCAGTGGGCTTCGCGCTCGGCGGGCGTGCCGAAGCGACCGCGCGGCCCTCTCGTTCGGGAGGAAACCTGACCAAGCGTGAGCGCCAAGTCGCCGATCTCGTTGCGCACGGTCTGACCAACAAGGCGATCGCCGCCCGGCTGGTGATTTCACAGCGCACCGCCGATGGACATGTGGAACATATCCTGACCAAGCTGGGCTTCACCTCGCGCGCACAGATCGCGGCCTGGGCCGCCGAGCAGCCCGAATTCTGACCCCTTTTCTTTTGCGGCGGGCCGCATCGGCGACGTGGTGCGCGTCGCGAGACTCGGTATTGGAGAACTGGCTGGATGCCTCGGTCTGGTCTGCCGTTCGCGCTGCGATGACCTCCCGTTTTCGCGATCCGACCGCCGAGACGATAGACTCGCGTGGCCGAAAGGCACGCCGCCTTAGCTCAGTCGGTAGAGCGCTTCACTCGTAATGAAAAGGTCGGGGGTTCGATTCCCCCAGGCGGCTCCAGGTCAGAGGGTGTTTTTGGTGGTTTCGGAACCATTGTTCGAGACCCCGGTGCGCCGACGGTCGGGAGAAGTTCCCTGTAGAACGCCTGCTCGTTGGCTTCGGATCTGGGAAGCAGTTCACCGGTCGTCGGATCTCGCCAATAAAACAGCTCGCCCTCGGCGAGGCCGGGGGCGGGCATCCGTCGCTGGGCCAAAGCCTGGTTGTACGGTCCGGATGCGCGAAACTGTCGTGCGTGCAGCTCGCCGGGGGTGCGAGTTCCAACAAACGGCGCCACCAGTATCGGCGGCAGGTTTCGCCATCGACGCCGGTTGCTATCCGTGCGACCACGGGTTCCGGTATCCCGACGGAATCATGCTGTCGAACATTGCGCGTGCGTCCGCAGGCAACCGCAGCAACTCGATGTACGAGCCGAGCGGGCCTCCGTCGAGATAAACGAATTCCATGCCGAGCTCGGCAACGGTGCAGTGCTGTGCGATCTCGGTGCCGCATGCCCGCGCCGCTGCCAGTGCGGCATCGAAATCATCTGGTACCCAGGCGATATGGTGCAGTCCGGGGCCGGACCGCGCGAGTGTTTCGGTATACAGATTCGTACCCGAGACCGGCGCGATCAATTCCAGTTGCTGTCCGCCGGCATAGCCGAGCGAGGTGTCGATCGTGTAGTCGGCGGGCGCACCGCGATAAGTGCACGACTCCGGGCCGAAATGCATGCGGGGCATACGGACCCACTTGTCGACGCCATAGCTGTCGGTGAATTCCTGTTCGGCCGAGTCGAGGTCGTGGACAACCCACGCCACCTGGAAAATCGGGCCGGAAGCGATACTCATTTCGGTACTCCTCACACATCAATTGGAGATGCAGTCCCGCGGTGGGGAACAGCGCAGGTGACGATGGGTTCAGTAATCGGCGAGCCGGATGGCATTGGCCGCGCGCTCGAGCGGCTTGATGATCGGACGCAGGGCCAGGCCCTTCCACGGCATGTGCCGCAGCATGCGCAACATGGTGGTCTGGGTTCGGATCGCACGCCGGTCCGCCGCCACCATCTGGGTGGCAT
Source organism: Nocardia pseudovaccinii NBRC 100343 (assembly GCF_001613225.1). Taxonomy (GTDB): domain Bacteria; phylum Actinomycetota; class Actinomycetes; order Mycobacteriales; family Mycobacteriaceae; genus Nocardia; species Nocardia pseudovaccinii. Next base: position 20,425 of record NZ_BDBY01000400.1, on the reverse strand, counting down.
TGTTCCAGCCCAGTGTCAGGTTCTCGGTGACGTAATCCTGCATGGCGCGCTGGTAGCGATCGAATGCGACGCGGTGATCACCGGCGGCCGCTTTCAGTTCGCCCGCAAGGACATACGCGCCGACCAGCGCCATGCTCGTGCCCTGCCCGGACAGCGGCGACGGGCAGTAGGCGGCGTCTCCGACGACCGCGACGCGGCCATCGGACCAGCGGTCGAGATGGATCTGGCTGACCGAATCGAAGTAGAAGTCCGGGGATTCCGGTACGGCCCGCACCAGATTCGGCGTCTCCCAACCGGCATCGGCGAACGCGTCGGTCACCAGCTGTTGCTGGGCGGCGCGGTCGCGCCGGTCCGGCAGTTGTTCCGGTGCCTGGAAGATGAACTGGGCCTTGGCGGTGGTCCGCTGGGTGCTGTACACCTGCACCACGCGCCCGGGTGTGGGATGCACCAATTCCCAGTGGTCGAGGTTCAGGTAGTTGGGCACCGAGATCACACAGGCGGCCATGCCGGTGTGCCGGGCGAACTGCTCGGTCGGCCCGAATGTCAGCCTGCGCACTGCCGAGTGCATGCCGTCGGCCCCGATCACTAGGTCGAATACGCGTGGCGCGGAGTTGCGGAACCGCACTGTCACACCATCGGCCTGCTGCATCAGGCCGGTGATCGAATCGCTGAACAGGTATTCGGCCTCGCCCTTGGTGGCGTCGAACAGGATGTGGGCGAGATCGCCGCGCAAGACCTCGTCGTCGCCGGGTGCGCGCAGGCCGATGAGTTCGGGGCCGAGCGTTGCCAGTGCCTTGCCCGCATCGTCGACCCAGGCCCCGCCCCGCATCGCCGTAGACGCTTCGCGGACTTGCGGCAGCAGACCCATCCGGTCGACGACTTCCATTGCCACACCACGGATGTCGACCTTGTAGCCGCCCTCGCGCAGAGTGGGCGCCTGTTCGACGACGGTGACGGTGAACCCGTAGCGGGCCAGCCAGTAGGCGAGTGCTGGCCCGGCGACGCTGGCGCCGGAGATGAGGACGGTCTTGCTGGTGAACTGCTGTCTCGTTGTCATGCACACAGCGTCGGGCACGGCAATCACCGTGCCCTCACCATCGGCTCACCACCACTCACCGAGCAACTCGGTGACCTTCTCGGCTGAGCATCGGGCGCCACGCTCGAGGGTGGTACGGAACTCCGTTTCACCGAGTTCGGCTCGGCATCTTGCGGCGGTGTCGGCCGTCGCACCGTCACACACCCCGGGCATGCCACGCAGCGAGTCGGCAGCACCGAGCAACAGCGCGCCCCGTGCCGTCGTACCGAGTGCCACCGCGATCCCCGCCATGCCCTCCACCGCTGCCGCGGCCACCGACCGAGATCGGTCGCGCGCCAGTTCGAACGCCTCGCGGTGCGCCGCCAGTCCACGCTCGATATTCCCCTCGGCGAGCCAGATCCAGCCCGATCCGATGAGGCTGCGGCCCCGGGCCTCGACCGCACCGAACGTGTCGTTGCCGAGCACCGCGATGGCGGTGTCGTAGTACTCCCGGGCGGCGGACAGGTCGCCCGCTACCCGTGCCAGATCGCCGAGCCCGCGCAGTGCGTTCGCGTACATGTCCGTTGCGCCTGTTGCACGGGCCAGTTGCGCGGCGCGGTGGTAGGCGGCACCCGCGTCATCACGACTCGCGGCGGACCCGCGGGCGAGAATGTCACCACGCCGGTTGAGCAGGTCAGCGGCATCGTCGCCGGCGCCCAGCTCGGTCTGCAGGACGATGGCCTCGTCGATGAGGTCCAGGGCGACCTTCCGTTCACCACGCCAGTCGGCGACCACGGCGAGTTTGTCGAGCGTGGTCGCGATTGCCCACCGGTCGCCAGTAACGCGGAACTCCTCGAGGGCACACTGCAATTCGGGCTCGGCCGATAGCGGCTCACCGGACATGAGATGTCGCAGTCCGGTACCGAGCCTCAGGAATGACTGCGACCAGCGATCAGGACCGAAGAGCACGTGCTGCTGCTCCGGCAGGTCGAGCAGCCCGCCGACAGTTGCCAGCAGGAACACCAGATGTGGTCGCCGCAAAGGTCTTTCGATGTCGGACACCGCTGAGGCAGCACGAGTGACCGGCACCGGCGGCCCGGTTCTGACACGCGCGGCGACCGCCACACAGAAGGCGTATTCCTCGACGTCCGCCGCCGGGTCGAGTGCGAGCAGCAGTTTGCCGGCCAGTTCGGCGGCCTCGCCCGAGTAACCGCGCAGCCACCAGTGCCACGCATGGGCGGCGATAAGCCGCTGTGCCAGTGCGGGATCCATGCTCACCGCCCAGCGCAGCGCCGCCTGCACATTGTCGTGCTCGGCCGTCAGCCGCGCGAGCCAGTCGAGCTGCTCGGGACCGCGCAGCAGCGGATCAGCCCGCTCGGCCAGCTCGGTCGAGAAACCGGCGAGGGCACGTTGCAACCGTTCGCGCTCGCCGGCCTCGGTCAACCGTGCGAAGGCGTAGGCCCGGATGGTCTCCAGCATCCGATACCGGCCGTTGTGCACTTCCACCAGTGATTTGTCGGCCAGGCTGTCCAGCAGTTCGTCGGCGTCGTCGAGTTCGCAAACGGATGCGACCATGGCGGCGGTGGCCCCGCCCGCGAAGACGGCGAAGCGTCGTGCCAGGAGGCGTTCAGGCGGTTCCAGCAGTTCCCAGCTCCATTCCACCACCGCCTGCAGGGTCCGGTGTCGTGGTTCGGCGGTGCGATCCCCGCGCGCCAACAGCCGGAACCGATCGGCGAGTCGCGCGTCGATCTCGCCGACGTCGAGAGTGCGCAGCCGGGCGGCGGCGAGTTCCAGTGCCAACGGCAGCCCGTCCAGCCGCTCGCAAATGCGCCGCACGGCCGCGATCGTGCCCGCGTCGACGGCGAATCCCGGCCGCGCCGCAGCGGCACGATCGGCGAACAGGCGGACCGCGGTGCAGCCGAGTTGGTCGGCCAGTGCCGCATCGGCGGCCGCGACCGGCAGCTGCCTGACCGAGAGCACGGTCTCGCCGGTGATACGCAAGGCTTCCCGGCTAGTCGCCAGCACCCGTAAGCCCGGACAGTCACGCAACAGCCGGTGTACCAGCCGGGCTGCATCGAGCACCAGATGCTCGCAGTTGTCGAGAATGATCAACTGCGACCGGTCGGCGAGTATGGCACGTACCCGGGCTTCGGCATCCTCGTGGTCGCCGGTCGCGCGGCCTCCGAGCGTCACCGCAATCTCCGGCGCCACCTGTGCGCCGTCCACCAACGGCGACAAATCCACGAAACAAACCTCGCCCCGAACCTGAGCACCGGCTTCCATCGCCAACCGGGTCTTACCGGTACCGCCCGGACCGGTGAGCGTCACCAGGCGGGCTCGGGCAAGTAACGACGCGACCTGGGCCAGCTCGTCGTCTCGGCCGACGAAACTGGTGAGCTGGGCGGGTAGGCGGCGCACCGCGGCAGCGACGACGGTGTCCGCACGCAGGATCGTCAAGTGCGCCTGCGTCAGCTCGGCGGAGGGGTCGGCGCCAAGTTCGTCGGCGAGCAGCTGCCGCCCCTGCTCGAACAGCTCCAGCGCCTCCGCCTGCCGCCCGCCGGCGTAGAGCCCGCGCATCAGCAGTGCCCTGATCCGCTCCCGAAGCGGATGCGCGGCAACGAGTTCCGGCAGCGTAGCGACCACCGCCCGGTGATCACCCAGCGCCAGCGCGGCCTCCGCGCGATCCTCTTGGACCGCCAGCCATGCCTCGGTGAGGCGGGCGACCATAGCGGCGGCGAACGGCGCGTCGCGCACGTCAGCCAGCGCCGCGCCGCGCCATACCCCGGCGGCCTCGTCCAGCAGCGCGACAGCGGCAAGGGAATCCCGGTCGCGCGCCGCGGTTCGCCCCTCCGCTGCGAGCCGAAGGAACCGATGCATATCCACCATCTCCGGATCGACCGCGAGCCGGTAGCCCGCCGCCGAGGACTCCACGAGACCATCGGCACCCGCGGCGCGCAGCGCACGCCGCAACCGCGACACCTGGGACTGCAGTGCATGTCCGGCATCGCCGGGCGGCTCCTGCCCGTAGAGGTCGCTGATCAACCGATCCCGAGACACCACCCGTCCGGCCTCGGACACCAGAACCGTCAGCAGCGACCGTACTTGTGGCCCGCCCACCGCGACCGGAGTCCCATCGGTTCCCCGCACCTCCACCTGCCCCAGGATCCCGAACTGCACGGCCGCCAGTATGCATCGACCGACCGGCCGCTGCACCCGGCGAGTCGGCCACTGCCGCAAACGATCACGCCTTCGCCCTCACACAACGAACAGGGACAATGGTTCCCGCTCAGCCTTGACGGATGTCGTGGGGACCGGCGTTGAAGCGATGCCGGAAGGCTGTGCTGACGACACTGGCCGAAGCGAAGCCGAGCCCCAAGGGGAGTTTCGGATCAACGGGTGGTGGCCTTTCCTCGAGGTGCCGGGAGACAGGCAGGGAAAGGCTGGACACCGCTGGCGCAATGCCGACGGGCAGTTGGGCGAGATGCCATTCGAGCATGTCGTTGTTGAGGCAGATCGTGTGTGAGTAGTGCGGCTGCACCGCTCCCACGACGACCACCGCATCGTGATCCAGGCCCGTAGGCTCGATGGCTGTGACAGTGTTGCGTTCGATCTTGTTGTTCGTGCTGGCTGCCGTCGCCGAGATCGGCGGAGCCTGGCTGGTCTGGCAAGGGGTGCGCGAACATCGCGGCTGGGGGTGGATCGGCGCCGGTGTCATCGCCCTCGGGATCTACGGATTCGTCGCCACCGCACAACCCGACGCCCACTTCGGGCGCATACTCGCCGCCTACGGTGGCGTCTTCGTCGCAGGCTCGCTGGCCTGGGCCATGGCATTGGACGGGTTCCGGCCCGACCGCTGGGACCTCACTGGCGCCCTCATCTGCCTGCTCGGTGTTGCCATCATCATGTACGCACCACGCCACGCCTGACCCACCACCAACACCTGCGTTCGGTCGAAGATGTCTTTGCCTGCGGGATCGCCCAGTTTCCAGTCGCGGTAGGTGACGCCGAAGAAGTAGGGGCACGCGTCGTGTGGTGATGTCGGCGGCGACGTCCGAGGCATCGGGGTAGAGCCAGACGATCAAGGCGAGTCCCATTGCGGCGCAGAGTATTTGGGCGGCGATGTAGCCGGGCGTGGAGGCCGGGGCGATTCCGGCGAAGGTGTCGGAGAAGATACGCCCGACGGTGACGGCGGGATTGGCGAAGCGATCAGCCCGGCAGTAGCCACGACTTCTCCGGCCAGGTGCCCGCTGGTGATCCGGTCGAACATGGTGTTGGCCAGCATCGAACCCGCAATGGCTCCAACTGTCTGCGCCAGGACGTATCCGGCGAGTTCGCGGTACCCGAGTCCGGTGCCGTTGTGTCGGCCGAGTAGCCGATTCGCCACCGACACAACCGGATTGAAGTGCGCTCCCGGGATCGGCCCGAACACCGGAATCAGCACACCGAGGCCGACCCTGTACTCTATTCGTACGCGTACTAAAAAGAGATGGGTTAGCGATGACCACAACTGGCCTCGCCGAGGCGAGCGAGCAAACCACACGACCATCGGATGCCGATTTCGCGGCCGGACCAAGCGTGGCGGAGCTGCTGCGCCCTTACCTGGGGAGTTTCGCCGCCGTTGTCATCCTTCAAGTAATCGGTGCTGTCGCGGGTCTGGCGCCGCTGCTGGCGGTTGTCGAATTGGGTCGGATTCTGTTGTCGCCCAAACCGGTCGATCACGGTCATGTCTGGTTCGTGGTGATCGCGGGTGCGGTCGGATTGTTCGTTCGACTGCTGTGCACGACGGCATCCTCCGGGATCGGGCATCTTCTCGACGGCCGGGTGCAACTGTCGTTTCGGAGGCAACTGGCCGCGCGGCTGGGGCGCGTACCGGTCGGCTGGTTCTCCCGGCGTCGGACCGGCGAGCTGGCCAAGGTCGTAGGGGAAGACGTCGGTGCCGTGCACCCGTTCATCGCCCACACCCCCGGCGAACTCGTCTCCGCATTCGTAGTACCGCTGGTGTCGCTGATCTACTTGTTCACCATCGACTGGCGGCTGACGTTGATCACGCTGATACCGGTGGTGCTGGCAGTCGCGCTGGTGCCCCTGATGATGACCCCGAACCGACTGCGCGAGCAGGAGGAGTTCGACGCGGCCATGGGGCGGATTTCGAGTTCGGTCGTCGAGTTCGTGCAGGGGATCGCGGTGGTCAAGGCGTTCGGCGGAGCCGGGCGCGCCCACGGTAGATTCCGCACGGCCGCAGACGATTTCGTCGCCACCTTCTACCGGTGGGTGTGCGGTATCTCCGTGGTCGCCGCAGGGATGCAGCTGGTGCTGTCACCGCCGTTCGTGCTGCTGGTCGTGCTGATCGGTGGTGCGGTGCTGATTACCAGCGGCGGCATGGCCCCGGCTGACCTGCTGCCGTTCCTGCTACTCGGCCTCGGCCTGACCGCTCCGGTAGCGGCCCTCGGCCACGGCTTCGACGATCTGCAGTCCGCGCGGCGCGCGGTCGGACGGATTCGGGAAGTGCTTGCGGTGCAGTCACTTCCCGAGCCCACGCAGCCAATCGCAGCACAAGGCCACCGGGTGGAACTGCGTGATGTCCGCTTCGGCTACGACGCCGATCGCGAGGTGCTGCGCGGGATCGATCTGGTACTCGAGCCCGGCACCCGCACCGCGATTATCGGGCCGTCGGGCAGCGGCAAGTCCACGCTGGTCCAGCTGTTGCCGCGGTTCTTCGACCCGACCCACGGTTCGGTCATGCTCGGCGGCGTCGACCTGCGCGAGCTCGGCAGCGGTGCGCTGTATCGGCTGGTTTCCTTTGTCTTCCAGGATGTTCGGCTGCTGCGGGCGTCAATCGCGGACAATATCGCGCTGGCGGTGCCACATGCCGACCTCGACGAGGTGGTTCGCGCCGCCCGGCTGGCGAATATTCACGATCGAATTCTCGAGTTGCCGCGCGGATACGAGTCGGTCATCGGCGATGAGGTCGAACTGTCCGGTGGTGAGGCACAACGAATCTCACTGGCCCGCGCACTGCTCACCGACACACCTGTGCTGGTACTCGACGAGGCGACCGCCTTCGCCGACCCGCAAACCGAACGGGCCGTGCATCAGGCACTTTCGGCGCTTGCGGGTGATCGCACGATTCTCGTCATCGCTCATCGCCTGGAAACGATTGCCGACGCCGACACCGTTGTGCTGCTGGAGAACGGGGTCATCGTCGAGCGCGGCAGGCCCGCCGAGTTGCTGGCGCGGAACGGAAGGTTCGCTGCGTTCTGGCGAACACATCGGTCGGTGACTATCGACAAGAGCGAAATCCACTGTGGCGCACAAGGAGACGAGCCCCGATGATTCGAATGCTGCTGCGCGTACTTGGACCCGAGTACGCCGAGCCGGTGCGTCGCACCTTGGCCCTCATGACAACAACCGCGATAGCCGAGGGTTTGTCCTACGCACTGCTGGTTCCGGTGCTGCGGGAACTGTTCGGGAGCGAACCGGCCCACGCCCGGCCCTGGCTGATCGCTTTCGGCGCCGTCGTCGTGGTCTACGCGGGGCTGCGCTACCGCAGCGACCTGTCCGGTTTCCGTGTCGGGACAACGCTGTTGCGCGGCATGTATCACCGGCTCGGTGACCATCTGGCCCGATTGCCGATCGGCTGGTACAGCGCATTCCGGGTGGGCGAGGTGTCGGTCCTGGCCAGTCGCGGTGTCCTGCAGGCGATGAGCGTGATCGCGCATCTGCTGGCACCGTTCATCTCCGCCGCGGTTACTCCCTTGACGATCGTGGTCGTCATGTTCGCCTTCAATTGGCAACTGGGGCTGGCCGCATTGCTGGCCGCTCCGATCGTTGCGGCGATCCGGATCTGGTCCGGACGCTCGATGGCCGCCGACGATGCGCAGCGCCTAGAAAGCGACCACGAGGCCAGCGGGCGTGTGATCGAATATCTGCAGGCCCAGCCGGTGCTGCGAGCCGGAGGCCGTACCACCGAACGCTTCCGGTTGCTCGACAACTCGCTGCACGAAGTTCAGCGCATATCCCGCCGCACCAGTTTGGCGGCGCTACCGGGCGTATTGGGCCTGACCCTCACGGTGCAGGTGATGTTCACCGCGCTGTTGGCTCTGGGCGCCTACCTCGCACTCGGCGGAAATATCGGCACGGCAGAGCTTTTGGCGATCCTGGTGCTGGCCGCCCGCTGCGCCGATCCGCTGCTTTCACTGTCGGAAATCGGTGGCAAACTACGTGGCGCGCAATCCGTGCTGGCGAGACTGGACACGGTCTTGCGCACCGAACCGCTGCCGCAAGCTCCCGAACCGATTCAACCCATGAGCCACGACCTGGAGTTCGAATCCGTCACCTTCGGCCACGGCGATCGCACGGTATTCGACGACGTGTCGCTGTCCGTGCCACACGGCGAGCGGCTCGCCGTTGTCGGACCCTCGGGTGCGGGTAAGAGCACCCTGCTGCAACTGCTCGCGCGGTTCTACGACGTGGACACCGGCGCGGTACGGATCGGCGGGGTGGACGTGCGCGCGATCGCGACCGAGGTGTTGATGGCGCAGATCGCCATCGTCTTCCAAGACGTTTATCTCTTCGACGGCACCATCGAGGACAACGTGCGCCTCGGCCGTCCCGATGCCGAGGATGCCGAGGTCAGGGCGGCAGCGACGGCGGCACGATTGGACGAGGTGATCGAGCGACTACCCGGCGGCCGGGCGACCAATGTCGGTGAAGGCGGCGCACTGCTGTCCGGTGGTGAGCGCCAACGTGTTTCGATCGCTCGAGCACTGCTGAAGAACGCGCCCATCGTGCTACTGGACGAGGTGACCTCGGCACTGGACCCGGTCAACGAGGCCGCTGTCCACGAAGGCATCGAGCACCTGATGGCGGGCCGCACGGTGGTGCTGGTCGCGCATCGACTGCGGACCGTCCAACGCGCCGATCGCATCGTCTTCCTCGACGGCGGCCGAATCGTCGAACAAGGCACCCACGACGAGCTCCTACACCACAATGGCCGCTACGCCGAGTTCTGGAATATCTCTCTGACGCCGGTCGCGGGTGAGTGAGTCGGGAAGTTGATCATCGACCCTCGCTGCGGGACTCTTCCGCCAGAGCATGCTTCGCGATGCTATCCAGAGCTACTCGCCCCGGACAGATGCTGTGGCGTCCAGTTCCCGGCGGGTGACACCGCGTGGGTAGGCAACATGGATCTTCTGTTTCGCGCATCGCAATAGCACCCGGACCAGACTCGGGTGGCGGTGTTGTTCCGCGGCGGGCTACTGGTGTGCGGGGCCTCGCTTCGTCCGGGCTGCCGAGTTGTCGGGCACGTCGGGGCGGATCGGCAGCAATCCGTCGACGAGGGCGGCCAAGCCTTGTCGATGTGAATCGCGGGTGGTGAGTTCGGCCCAGCGATCGGCGACTGCCGCGAGGTGTGGGTGGGTGTCGGTAGTCAGATCGGCGATGGCTCGGTCGCGATAGATCGGGTTGCCGGTCCGGGCCAGATGGCGTCTGCTGTTCACCCGGATGATCAGGTTGCCGACGATGTAGTACCAGATCGTGCGGTAAACGTCGACCGCTTGTTCGGGTGTGCAGCCGTGATCGACGGCGGCGCCGATCATCATTTCGACGAACCAAAGGGCGGCGGGGGCGAAAAGGTCGTCGGCGGTCAATACTTCGACGATCCAAGCACGCTCGGCGAGCAATTCGTAGAGCAGGAGAGCTGTCGCGGTGAGCCGTTCCCGGGGATCGTCCGGAAGGTCCGGGCGCGGTATGTGCTTGGCGTGCGCCTCCAGCACGAGCAGCAGCAGCTCATCTTTGTCGCGCACGTGGTAGTACAGCGCCATCGGCGCGCTATCCAGTTCACTCGCCAGGCGCCGCATCGACAGTTTGTCCGGCCCTTCTGTCTCCAGGATGCGATCGGCAGCGGCGATGATCGCCTCCACGGACAAGCGTGGTGGTCGGCCGACCCTCTTCGCAGGGCGTGCTTCTGCGGGCATCTGTCCATCCTCCACGATGAGTCGCAGCCGGGAGCGCGGCATCCGAACCACGGACAGCCACTTGCGGACGGGTGGCCCGACCCGGAACGTGATCACGCCGTGTTGCTCCGAACTCGGAATGCTCGGGCTGTTCGGAGGGCCGACCACCGGATCCCTTCCTAGCGGTCGTTGTAGCGGGTCGGCGATTGCGGCGGCAGTGTCCGCTAGAAGGTGAATTGTGTTCCGTAGCCGGTTGTCTGGGCGGTTCCGTTGATGCCGTCGACGCGCGCGGTGACGAACGGCATGGCCGATGCGGGCGACAGGCATCCGTTGACGTTCAGTGGCGTACTGGTGTGACTGAACGTGTAGGGGAACGCCGCGTCCTGATCCAGGCTGGCCGCACCGATAACCGCCGCCGTGACCCTCCCGGGTACGACGGTTACCGAGATCGCTCCGGCAAGACCGGCATTGACGCCGAAACTCGGTTGAATTGCAACAGTGACGCTGGTCGAGTCGCCGAGGGTCAACGCGAGCGAGGGTGCGATACCCGCGCTGACGCCGACGCTCGGCGCGATCCCGATGGTGACGCCTTCGGAGATATCCACGGCGCAACCGATCAAGTATCCGATCGCGATTTCCCCATCGCGGACGGTTGAACCGCCGCTGACAGAGACCGAGTAATCCCCGGACACCTTAGCCGCGTGCACGAACGGGATTCCTTGTGTTACATCGTCTCCGGCCAGGGCGAAATTGTTCACATCCACCGCCGCGACGAGGTGCATGCCACCGGCACCGGCTTCGCCAGGTGCCGCCTCGGCGGGTGCGTTGGCAATGCAAGTCGCTGCACCGACCATCGCCGTGAGCGATGCAATAAACTTGAGATATTTCCTGGTCATGCCACTCCAGTCGAATAATTACCGACACAGACTGTTCCGTAGAAATAGATCGCTCACGACACCGGGACTCGAAGTGTCTACCCGCGCAGGAGGTTCGATACGGGACCAGCACTCGAACCTTCGGGCAGACCCTACCGCATCTACAGGACAACTGGTCTGATGAGCCCGGTTACTCATCCGGCCTGTCGACAAGCCGGACATCGACGGAGCGCGACTCGAGAATCTCGGTGCCTGACGGGATCGTCGTGACGCTAGCTAGTTGTGCTGGGCCCGAAGGGTTTTGATCAACCCGTGCGACAACGGTCAAGAACGCTCGTGCTTGGCCTCGTCCACGATCCAGGCGGCGATCTGGGTGCGGGAAGTGAATCCGAGTTTGCTCAGGATGTGTTCGACATGGTGCTGGGCGGTGCGTTGGGAGAGCACCAGTTTTGCGGCAATCTGTTTGTTGGTGAGTCCCTGGGCGACAAGGTGCGCGACCTCCAGCTCGCGCTTGGTCAGCGTCGTCGCCGAATCGTGTGGTGTGGTGGTCGGTGGTTCCCGCAGGGCGTAGGACACCGCGGCGCTCAACCCCATGGCTTGTCCGCGGCGGAACGCGGTATCGAATCCTCGGTCACCGAGTGCGCGGCGCACCTTGCGCTCGCATTCGTCGTGAAAGTGGGATAGCTCGTTGAAGAAAGTTGTGACGCCTGAGGCGGAGCGCAACAGGTATTCCGCGGCACCCATCAGAATGGCCGCGCGTTCACCATTGTCGGCGGTCCAGGCCAGTGCCTCGATGGCAAGTGCCGCGACGAGGGGGCTGGGTATGTGTCGGCTGATTCGCAGCGATTCCAGCAGCACTTCTTCTGCCTGCGAATGCTCGCCCTGCTCCCATGCGGCAATGCCGCTCCCCCACAGTGTGGTCGACCGAAACAGCGATTCGCCGCACGCTTCGGTGATGGAAAGTATCTGCTCGCGATATTCGCTCGATCGCTTTGCATCTCCGCGGAGTCCGTGTGCCCATCCGAGCATCGACAATGTCGAGATATACGGATGCGCGCGCGTATTCGATTCGAACACCGCGAGGGCGGGCTCGAGCACGGATACCGCCCGATCGTGTTCTCGTCGATACAGTGCCAGGGCTCCCTCGGCTTCCGCGGCCAGCGCCTTGGTGGTGGGAGCCGAGTCCTGTTCGGCGAGCGTGCGTGCCTGCTCCACAAAGATCGCCGCGCGCTCCAGGTTGCCCTGTACCGCCGCCATGATCGTGCTCACAAGTAGCGCTTTGACGCGATCGGGTATCGAGTGCGCGGCGGGGTGGGACAGGATGCGGTCGAGCCAGCGTCGGCCTTCGCCGTACTGGCCCCGGAAGCTCCAGAACAGGTATAGGGCGGCGGCGATGCGCAACCCGGCTTCGGCCGATTCCGCGGTGTCGTCGGATACACAGAACTCGAGCGCGTCCCGCAGATTCGACTGTTCGCGATCGAGTCGAGCGAGCACGTCGAGCTGCTGGTCACTGATCCACCCGGCCTCGGCGTCCAATGCCAGCCGCTGGTACCAGTCGCGGTGGCGTCGACGCAGATCCCGGTATTCGCTGCTCTCCGTCAGCTTCTCCCGACCGTAGTCGCGCATGGTCTCGAACATCCGGAAGCGCACGACGCCATCGGGTTCCTCCCGGATCACGATCGACTTGTCCACCAGGGAGGACAGCGCATCGAGCAGACTGTCCGGCGCCAAGTCGACACCGCATACGTCCTCGACGGCATCGAGTTCGAAGCCGCCCGCGAATACCGATAGCCGGGCCCATATCCGCTGCTCGTTTGGCGTGCACAGTTGATAGCTCCAGTCGATGCACCACCGCAGCGTCTGCTGTCGCGTCGGCGCGGTGCGGCTACCGCGGGTGAGCAGCGCGTACCGGTCGGTGAGCCGCTGCAGGATCTGTTCGGGCGACATGGCGCGCATCCGAGCGGCCGCGAGTTCGATCGCCAGCGGCAATCCGTCCAGCCGGGAACAGATCCGCGCCACGGTGGTCTTGTTGTCCTCGGAGAGTTCGAAGCCCGGCACCACCGCGGCGGCGCGGTCGGCGAACAATGTCACGGCGTCGTATTTGGGCAGGCCGCGAAATGCGGGTTCGTGGTCGGGATCCGGGACCGTCAGCGGCAAGACCCGCACGGTCGCTTCCCCGGCGATGTCCAGCGGCTCGCGGCTGGTGACGAGAATCCGCAGATTCGGACAGGCCAGCAACAGCGTCTCGACCAGATCCGCCGAGGCCGCCACCACTTGTTCGCAGTTGTCGAGAACCAGCAGCATTTCCCGCGAGCTGAGGAATCCGACCAGCACGTCGAGCAACGGCTGGTCGGACTGGTCGAGCAGGCCAAGGGTGGCCGCCACGATTTCGACCAGCATCGACGGTTCGCGCACGTCGGCCAGTTCGACAACCCAGACCCCATCGGCGAAATCGCGTCGAGCGTTCGCCGCTGCCCGCAACGCAAGCCGGGTCTTGCCGACGCCACCGATCCCGGCCAACGTCACCAGTCGGTGGGTGGACAACAGATTTTTCACCTCCGCCGTCTCGGTGCGGCGGTCGACGAAACTGGTCAGCTCCAGCGGCAGCTCGCCGGTGCGCCCGCCCGCCAGCGGTGGCGGCGGGGCCCATGCCCCGATCTGCGACGCGTCCTCGAACCCGGACGCGCTCGAATCGGCCGTGACGGGTGCGATCGCGTCGCGGCGGGTCCGGAGTGGATCATCCGTTGTCATCAGCGGCGGGCAATCCACTCGGCATGTGCGCGAGCACCGGGCGCCATGCGCTCACCTTTCGACAATGTCAGCGTATCGCCAACAAAGGTGAACGGATCGCGAGTTGCTTTTCTACATCAGGCGGTAGGGAGCGCGGTGGGACCCATCTGCCAGGCCTGTGCCAAGGCGTCCCTCAAATGATGCTTCAACCCGCGCACCTTGACGCTATCGGTGCGCCGTGGGTCCAGTGCCTCGTCCACCATGTGCAGGAACCGCCGCCGGGTCACGCCGAAGGTCACAAGCAGTTCGCCTGCCGTGGCGCCGCCGAACGGCGCCCAGCGGATCGCGAAGCTGATCAGGGCTTTCGCCGCCGTGTCGAGGGCCTTCGTGCTTTCCATGAGCTCACACTCGCGCAGCGAGGTCCGCACCCACCACGCGTCGTAGCGATGTTCGACAGGGGGACGATGCGTCGGGCGCATATCGTTCGCAGCACACACGCGCGGTGCCACGGAACGAACGGTGTCATCCGGATCCGGCGTCGCACGGCAGACGGTGAACACCGGGAATCGATCGATCCGAGGACGCGGCTCGAATCGCACCCGGACCGGCAGATCCGCGGACGGTGCGACGTCACCCTCGATCGTCGCGTACACCCACGGCCCCTCGTCGAGTTCCACAATGGCGATGGTCAACGGCACCACCTGGGCGTGCGGACGGCTCACACTTCGGTGCACGAGCCGCCACGACACGATCGAACCGAGACCCGACGAGGGCGACCACTCGAGATCCCAGGACCGGCACGACGAACATTCGGCGGTCAGCGGCGCGAACAATTTGTCACAGCGTCCACAGCGCCGGATCATCATTGCGGTATCGGTCTCGGTGGGTCTGCCACCGTACTCGTATGTTTGCTCGGACATGGGAAACCTCGGTGTGGTGATAGCCATGGATGCTGTCCTCACCAAGCGTCGCCTTCTCGGCACCCGAACACGACGGTAGAACTACCACGGGTATACCCATTTCTGCCGACCGGTCCGTATCGCGACCCGGTTGAGGGGCTAATGCAGGCGATGTGTGCGCGCGGTCCAGGCGGCTATCTGTGCCCGAGACGAGTAGCCGAGTTTGCAGAGGATGTTTTCCAGGTGCCGGTCGATGGTGCGCGTCGACAGCACGAGCCGTTCGGCGATCTGCCGGTTGCTGAGGCCCTGTGTGACGAGTTCGGCCACCTGCCGCTCGCGGGCCGTGAGCATGGTGTCTTCGTGCTCGTCCGGTTCCTGGGCGGCCTGGCTGGGATCGAGTGCGTATTGGATCGCGTGGGCGTGATCCAGTGCCGCACCGTGCCCTCTTTCCGTGTCCTGCTCCGCCTGCCGCAGTGACTTGGTGAGGGTGTGCTCGCAGGCCGAGTGCTGTGCGCCGAGATGTGGTCCGAACGTCGCGATCGAGGTGCCGATGCGCCGCCATACCGATCCGACCGCGCCCATCAGTCGCGCCGCGTGCCGGTATTCGCCGCGGGCGGCGGCGATCCAGGCCAGCAATTCCATCATCAGCGCCGCGCCGACATGGTCGTTGAATTCGCGCTGGATCTCCAGGGCGGCACGCGTCGACTCGACCGCACTGCCATATTCGCCGCGGACGTACTGGTCGTAGCCGAGGGCCATGAGTGAATAGGATTTGGTCAGCCGTTCGCCCTGCTGGTCGGCCAGTTCGATGCCGCGGCGGGCCGTCGCTTCCGCCCTGTGATCACCGGCGTGCGCCATGGTCATGGAGAGTTGGAACAGGGTCATGCGGACCACCTCGTCGTCGTCCGTGTAATCCTCGGCGGCCTGCTCGAATGCTGCGATGGCCGGTGCGAGATGTCCGGGGAACAGCTGGGCTGTGCCGCGCAGACAGGTCACCCAGCCCAGCGCGTGGCGATCGCCCACCGCCGCCGCGCGCTCAGCGCATTCGTCGAGCGCCACAGTGGCCGCATCGATGTCGCCCAGCAGCAACCGCGCCCAGCCCGCCACCCACAGCGCGGAGATTCGCTCCGGGCCGGAGTAGTCGGCAGTGTGCAACGCCTTATCGATCCATCGCCGTCCTTCACCGAGGAACCCGTCGGTGCACCAGTGATAGCGCAGGGCGGTGACCAGCGCCAGTGCTTCGCGGACGGCGGACGGTGTGCTCGTCGCCCAGTCCAGAGCGGCTTGCAGATTGTCGCGTTCGGCGCGCAACTCGGCCAGACCGGCCGCTTGGCCGGGGCCGTTCCAGGCTGCGGCGATCTGCTCGGCGAGTGCGAGGTAGTGGTCGCAATGCCGCTTGCGCATGGCGCTGGTCTCGTCCCGCTCGGTCAGCCGATGCGCGCCGTATTCGCGGATCGTTTCCAGCATCCGATACCGCGGCGGGCCGACGGTCGGTACGGGCGCCAGGATCGACTGCGCGACCAGATGGTCGATCAGGTCCAGAATGCGTTCACGCGGCAGGTCGGGACCAGCGCAGACGCCCTCGGCCGCGGCGAGGGTGAATCCACCGGAGAACACCGACAGTCGCGCCCACAGCAACTGTTCGGTCGGCAGGCACAGTTCGTAGCTCCAGTCGATCAGGGCCCGCAGCGTCCGCTGCCGTGGCACAGCGGCCCGGACCGAACCGGCCAACAGCAAGAATCGGTCCTCGAGCCGGTCCAGGACGGCGGGCAGCGACAGCGACCGCAGCCGAGACGCGGCGAGCTCGATAGCGAGCGGAATCCCGTCCAGACGCTCGCAGACCCGCACCACCACATCCGCATCACGTTCGGTCAGGGTCAGGTCCGGGCGCACCGCCCGAGCCCGCTCCACCAGCATCGTCGGCGCATCGTAGGCGGTCAGCCCTCCGAGCGTCACCGGAGCGTAAGGGGTCGGCATCGACAGCGTCGGAACCGTGTAAACGTGCTCGCCCGCGACATCGAGCAGCTCGCGACTGGTGGTCAGAATCCGCAGCCCGGCACAGGATCGCAGCAGCACGTTGCAGAGCGCGCTGCACACATCCACCAGGTGTTCGCAGTTGTCCAGCACTATCAACGCCTGCCGATCCGCCAGGTACGCGACGAGCTGCTGCTCGATGGTCCTGTTCGATACGTCCACCATCGCGAGGCTGGTCAGCACCGTCTGTGCCACCAGATCGGCATCGACGACGGCGGACAGGTCGACCAGCCATACCCCGTCCGGGAACGACCGGCCGGAAGCGGCCGCTACCTCGCTGGCGAGCCGAGTCTTTCCGACACCACCCACCCCGGTGAGCGTGACCAGCCGAGCCGTCGCGAGCAGCTCGCGGACCTCGCGGATCTCCCGTTGCCGTCCGACGAAACTTGTCACCGCGAATGGCAGGTTACCGACCACGCGAGTGGGCTTACTTCGCCCCATGAGACCTAATCTAACCGTGCCGGGGACCCTGTAAGGGCCCGGTTTGCGAAGGTCGTTCCCGAACCGGTTGGTGCAAGAGCGCTACCCATCGGTGCGTACGAATGCGGTCTCAACATGCGCGAACTGCGGATTTGGGTGCAGAAGTGGGTGTTTCTACCCATGTCAGTGTGTGCCGGATCTGTGAGGCTCGGTCTATCAGTTGTGAGCAGGAGGTCGACCTTGACATCTCACCGAGCGTGCCCTGTCGATGAGGGTAGCCAAAGGCGCGAGCTACATCCACGACAACCGGGGGTTGGCCATGGATGACGTATGCCGAACCGAATTCGACGGACTGCGCGTGACGTGGCGTTTGATCCAGAATCGGCTGATCTCGATCGTCGCCGTGCACGACACATCCGATGCTTCGCCGGTGCTCTCGTTCGGCCCGGCCGCTTATCCGGATCTCGTGCAAGCACGAGAACTCCATCCGGGTCTGACGAAGCTGTGGGACGCGGTGCGCCGCGACTTCTGGACCACCCTTATTCCGCCATGCCCGAATAAGGGCAGACAATGGCAATGGTCGTGACCGCGGCAGTTGCGCGGCCCGAAGCACCCTTACCGACTGTCGAACCAGCCAACCAGGCAAGTATCGGAACTCGAATCGCCCATCCGCTGCTGCGCGGCACAGTCGGGTTCGGGTTGGCAACCCTGGCGCTGATAGGTGGCCACAGCCGGTTCGAGCGCGCACTCTGGCTCAGCCGACTCATCGACCTACCGGCTGCCGCACTCGTGCCTCCGAAAGGCACCAAACGCTGGACCGTTCAGCTGGGTAACTTCCGCGCCGAATGGTTGTGGAACGACGATCTGCCCGCCCCGTGGCAGCGACAAGATTCGGCGCTGCTGTACTTCCATGGCGGTGGCTTTATCGGCGGTGGCTTGAACACCCATCGGCGCCTCGTCGCCAAAATCGGACGCGCGAGCCGGATGCCCGCATTCAATGTCGACTACCGGCACTTGCCCGGCGCGCATTTCACCGAGACTCTCGACGACGCCGTCGAGTCCTATGTCTACCTGCTCGAGCACGGCTTCCAACCCGAGCGCATCATCGTCTCCGGTGACTCGGCAGGCGGCGGGCTGGCCTTCCGGCTGGTGCTGGCAATCCGGGAACGCGGCTTGCCGATGCCCGGCGGTATCTCCGCGATCGCACCGTGGGCCGACTTCGATTCGACGACCCGGAACGCCCACCCCAACCGGCACCTCGATTCCTATATCCCCACTCGGATCCTGGAAACAATCGTGCGGCGCGGCGTCGCCCTCGACGGCGAACTCGATCCGACATGGTCGCCGGTCAACCACGACTTCACCGGTCTACCTCCGGTCCTGATCCAGGTCGGCTCCACCGAATGCCTGCTGCCCGACGCGGAAATGCTGGCCCGCCGCTGCGTCGAAGCGAGCGTCCCAGTACAGCTGCAGGTCTGGGACCGCGCGCCGCACGTCCACCACGTCGCCTCGGATTTCCTTTCCGACGCCCGAGCCGCGATCGACGACCTGGGTCTGTTCCACCGCCAGATTGTGGCTTGACCCGCCCCGCTGAGACACAGTTCGGCAATCACCACATTCGTCTGGATCCAGCAATTACGGTGCTGTCATGACGAACCCGGAAGAGGCCGAGCAGACGAATCCTCGTCGATCGCGCATACGTGTGTGGCTCGCACCGGCGGTTGTGGTGTCGCTGCTCATGGCTCTGCTGGCCACGATGTATCTCGCGTATGTGGTGGATCCGTCGAAGCATCTGCACGGCTTTCCGATCGCGCTGGTCGATCAGGACAGCGGGGATCTGATCGGCGGGAAGCCGACCAATGTGGGCAAGCAGATCAGTGATGCGCTGGTGCGGCAGATGCCGAGCGACAAAATCGATCTGCGGGTGCTCGGCATCAACGAGGCGCAGCAAGAGTTGAACTCGGGCAATGTGTACGGGGCGATCGTCATTCCGAGCGACTTCACCAAGCGGCTCGGAATTTTCGCCGCCGCCAGCGTGGTGCCCGGCGATGTCAGTCGGCCGATCATCACGGTGTACACCAATCCGCGGTCCGGTGCGTTCTCATCCCAGGTCGTGCAGACGGTGGCCGGAAGCGCACTCGCGCAAGCGAATCAGACCGTCGGCAAGCAGCTCACCGACACCGTGCAGGCCCAGCTGCAATCGTCCGGTTCGGCGCCGGAACTGGTCGGCCTGAGCCGACTTATGCTGGCCCAGCCGATTGATGTGGTCGTCACCCCGTTCCATCCCCTGCCGTCGGGTACGGGCGGCGGTCTGACGGCCTTCTTCTACACGATGATGGTGCTGCTGGCCGGATTCACCGGCGCCATGGTGATCAACGGGATGGTCGATTCGTCGCTCGGTTTCGCACCGACCGAATTCGGTCCCTGGTATGTGCACTATCCGCCGACGCCGATTTCCCGGCTGGGGACGCTGCTGCTGAAGTGGGGCGTTATCACCGGTACCGCGCCGGTCGTGGCCGGGATATTCATGGCGGTCGGGCATTGGCTCGGCATGCCGATCGACCGGCCGCTGCTGCTGTTCCTCTACAGCACCTTCGCGATCATCGCGGTCGGCGTCACCGCGTTGTCGATCGTGTCAGCACTCGGCACCGCCGGTCTGCTGGTCAACCTCATTCTGTTCATCGTGCTCGGCCTGCCGTCCTCCGGCGGCACCATTCCGATCGAGGCGATCCCGAAATCCGTTGCCTGGCTCGCCGATTTCGAACCGATGCACCAGGTGTATCTCGGCATCAGGGCCATCCTGTATTTCAACGCCGACGGCTCCGCCGGGCTGAGCCGCGCGATCTGGATGACGCTGCTCGGCCTGGTCATCGGACTCGTCGTGGGCGGCGTCGTCACTCGCTACTACGACCGGAAAGAACTGCACCGCGCTCCGGCAAAGAGCTGATGCCGGTCAGTACCAGTGGTGTGCCTGCCAGAATGCCCAGGCGCCGTCGGGGCTGCCGTAGCGCTCGTTCATATAGTCGTAGGTCCAGCGGATTTGGGTCAGCGGGTTGAAGCGCCAGTCGGCGCCGTGGGTTTGCATCTTTTCGGCGGGCAGTGCTTGGCCGAGGCCGTAGGCGCCGCTTTTCGGGTTGATGGCGAAGACATCCCAACCGCTTTCGTGGGTGATGACGGCGTCGAAGGCCGGGAACTGGTGCAGTGGTACCACTGTCAGGGCGAGGGCTCTGGTGCCCAAGCGGACCAGTGAGAGCGCGAGTCCGGCAGGGGTTGTTCCACTGTCGGGCGGGCTGGCGGCGGGAGTGACGGCGATAGTCTCGTCGGTCTCGTCGGCGGGCGCAGTATTGTCGCTGTCCTCAGCGGAGGTGGCGAGGCTGTCATCCAGGTCGTTGGTGGAAGTGCTGTCGCTCTCGCCGGGACTGTCTGCAGAGGCACCGTTGTCGGGGGCGTTGACGGGTGTGGTGTTGCCGTTGGGACGGTCGGTGGGCGTGCCGATGC
>NZ_BDBY01000399.1 GCF_001613225.1 Nocardia pseudovaccinii NBRC 100343 | reverse complement strand
AGGCCAGCAGCTCGCGGACCTCCATCTCGACGAGCTCGAGGATCTCGTCGTCGTCGACCATGTCGGCCTTGTTGAGCGCGACCAGGATGTAGGGCACACCGACCTGACGGGCGAGCAGCACGTGCTCACGGGTCTGCGGCATCGGGCCGTCGGTCGCGGCGACCACGAGGATGGCACCGTCCATCTGCGCCGCACCGGTGATCATGTTCTTGATGTAGTCGGCGTGACCCGGCGCGTCGACGTGCGCGTAGTGGCGCTTCTCCGTCTGGTACTCGACGTGGGAGATGTTGATCGTGATACCACGAGCCTTCTCCTCCGGCGCCTTGTCGATCTGATCGAAGGCAAAGCTCTCGTTCAGATCCGGGAACTTGTCAGCCAGCACCTTGGTGATCGCTGCGGTCAGCGTGGTCTTGCCGTGGTCGACGTGACCGATGGTGCCGATGTTGACGTGCGGCTTCGTCCGCTCGAACTTCGCCTTCGCCACTTGGTGTCCTCCTGGACTTGTTGGTGCGTGCAGTTGCAGCAGTGCGATTTACATATTGGGGGTCGTGCATGACTCCCGGCTGATAGGGACAAGTCTTGCACCTGCCCCCATCGACTTATTCGCCGGTCGCCTTGGCGATGATCTCCTTCGACACGTTGGCCGGAACCTCCGCGTACGAATCGAACACCATGGAGTAGTTCGCCCGGCCCTGGGTCTTCGACCGCAGGTCACCGATGTAACCGAACATCTCCGAGAGCGGAACCAGCGCCTTGACGACACGGGCACCACTGCGTTCCTCCATGGCCTGGATCTGGCCACGGCGGGAATTCAGGTCGCCGATCACATCGCCCATGTAATCCTCGGGCGTGATGACCTCGACCGCCATCAGCGGTTCGAGGATCACCGGACCGGCCTTACGGGCCGCTTCTTTCAGGGCCTGCGAGCCAGCGATCTTGAAGGCCATTTCCGACGAGTCGACGTCGTGGTAAGCGCCGTCGAGCAGCGTGACCTTCAGGTTCACCAGCGGGTAGCCCGCGAGCACACCGTACTGCATGGCATCCTGCGCACCCGCGTCCACCGAAGGGATGTATTCGCGGGGCACGCGGCCACCGGTGACCTTGTTCTCGAACTCGTAGGTCGCGCCGTCCTCGCCGACGAACGGCTCGACGGCGATGATGACCTTCGCGAACTGACCGGAGCCACCCGTCTGCTTCTTGTGGGTGAACTCGAGCTTCTCGACCGGCTTGGTGATCGTCTCGCGGTAGGCCACCTGCGGCTTGCCGACGTTCGCCTCGACCTTGAACTCGCGCCGCATGCGGTCCACGAGGATGTCGAGGTGCAGCTCGCCCATGCCGCCGATGACGGTCTGGCCGGTCTCCTGGTCGAGCTTGACCGAGAAGGTCGGGTCCTCTTCGGACAGACGCTGGATCGCGGTGCCCAGCTTCTCCTGGTCGGACTTGGTCTTGGGCTCGATCGAGACCTCGATGACCGGGTCCGGGAAGGTCATGGACTCGAGCACGATCTGGTTCTGCGGATCGCACAGGGTGTCGCCGGTGGTGGTGTCCTTCAGGCCGATGACCGCGTAGATGTGGCCCGCGACGGCCTCGGTGACCGGGTTCTCCTTGTTGGAGTGCATCTGGAACAGCTTGCCCAGACGCTCCTTCTTACCCTTGGTCGAGTTGATGACCTGGGCGCCGGAGTCGACCTTGCCCGAGTAGACGCGGACGTAGGTCAGCTTGCCGAAGAAGGGGTGCACGGCGATCTTGAACGCCAGCGCCGAGAACGGCTCGCTGGTGTTCGCATCGCGGTGGATGATCTCCTCTTCCTTGCCCGGGACGTGGCCGTCGGTGCCACCGTCGTCCAGCGGGGTCGGCAGGTAGTCGATCACGGCGTCGAGCATGGGCTGCACGCCCTTGTTCTTGAACGCCGAACCGCACAGGATCGGGTAGAGCTCGGAGTTGACCGTCATCTTGCGGATGGCGCCCTTGATCTCCTCGATCGAGAGCTCCTCGCCGCCGAAGAACTTCTCCAGCAGCGCCTCATCCGACTCGGCGACGGTCTCGAGCAGCTCCTGGCGGTACTGCTCGGCCTTCTCCTTCAGATCGGCCGGGATCTCTTCGATCTCGTACTTCTCGCCGAGCTTGGTCTCGCCCTTCCAGACCTTGGCGTGCATCTCGACCAGGTCGACGATGCCCTCGAAGGTGTCCTCGGCGCCGATCGGGAGCTGGATGACCAACGGCTTGGCGCCGAGACGGTCCTTGATGGTCTGCACGGTGAAGTAGAAGTCCGCACCGAGCTTGTCCATCTTGTTGACGAAGCAGATCCGAGGCACGCCGTACTTATCGGCCTGACGCCACACCTGCTCGGACTGCGGCTCGACGCCTTCCTTGCCGTCGAACACCGCAACGGCGCCGTCGAGCACGCGCAGCGACCGCTCCACCTCGACGGTGAAGTCGACGTGCCCGGGGGTGTCGATGATGTTGATCTGGTTGTCGTTCCAGAAGCA
>NZ_BDBY01000398.1 GCF_001613225.1 Nocardia pseudovaccinii NBRC 100343 | reverse complement strand
AAGAGGATGCGTTCAGTTGTGGTCGTCTTGCCCGCATCAATGTGGGCCATGATGCCGATGTTGCGGACCTTGTTCAGGTCGGTGAGCACGTCCTGTGCCACGGAAATCTTCCCCGCTCGTAGCTAGTTGGGATTTTCGGGGACGACCCTGTGGTCGTCTCTATGTCAACGCCGGAAGCGGCAGGTAAGTGCCGCTTTCCGACTGTGCCTCCCGACCCAGAAAACGACGGGCCGGGTAGACGTCACCAGCGGTAGTGCGCGAAGGCCCGGTTGGACTCGGCCATCTTGTGGGTGTCCTCACGACGCTTCACCGAAGCGCCGAGGCCGTTGCTGGCGTCGAGCAGCTCGTTGGCGAGGCGCTCGACCATGGTCTTCTCCCGACGGGCGCGCGAGAAGTTCACCAGCCAGCGCAGCGCCAGGGTGTTGGCGCGGCCGGGACGAACCTCGACCGGCACCTGGTAGGTGGCGCCACCGACGCGGCGGGGCTTCACCTCGAGGGACGGCTTGACGTTGTCGAGCGCGCGCTTGAGGGTGACGACCGGATCGGTGCCGGTCTTCTCGCGCGCCTGCTCCAGCGCGCCGTAGACGATGCGCTCTGCGGTGGACTTCTTGCCGTCCAGCAGGATCTTGTTGACCAGCTGAGTAACCAGCGGCGAACCGTAGACCGGGTCGTTGATCAGCGGACGCTTGGGTGCGGGGCCCTTGCGTGGCATATCAGCTCTTCTCCTTCTTGGCGCCGTAACGGCTGCGGGCCTGCTTGCGGTTCTTCACACCCTGGGTGTCGAGCGAGCCACGGATGATCTTGTAGCGGACACCCGGAAGGTCCTTCACACGACCGCCGCGAACGAGCACCATCGAGTGCTCCTGCAGGTTGTGGCCCTCACCCGGGATGTAGGCCGTGACCTCGACCGCGCTGGTCAGGCGAACACGCGCGACCTTGCGCAGCGCGGAGTTCGGCTTCTTCGGGGTGGTGGTGTACACGCGGGTGCACACGCCACGACGCTGCGGGCTCCCCTTGAGGGCCGCGGTCTTGGTCTTGGCGACCTTGTCACGACGACCCTTGCGGACCAGCTGGTTGATGGTTGGCATAGACCGGCTTTCCTTAATTAGTTAACGCGGTGTCTGGAACTTCATGTCTTTGTCATCGAGCTTTCACTCGCACGTCCGGCCGCGTTTCTCGCGTCCCGAGGTCGGGCGTGTCGCACGCAAGACATATCCCGAATTCCGGGCACGCCGGAAAGGTCGGCCGCTCTCGCTGGCCTACGTTTGCGCACGAACTTGCCCGCATGCTTCCGGGCACAGCGATCCACGATACTCGTGACCGCGACACAGGGTCAAAGTGGGGTCGGTCATCACGCCCTACGGGCCAATACCATCTGCCAGGCTACCGCGCCAGATTCAGCGTCAACTCGACCAATTTCTGCGCGCCCGCGCACGGATCGGGATGGCCGCCGGGGTGGTAGTTGATCCACCAGCCGATGATGCCGGTGTCGGCGGCGCCCGCACTCACCCCGCACGAGTCGGGATCGTTCGGACGCGTCGTCTTCAGACCGCGCCGCCCCTGCACGGTGATGTTCTCGGTGTTGTAGCCGAGCTTGTCGTTATTGGACTTCTCGTTGTTCAGCGAGCCTTCCTCGTACCAGTTCAGCGTCACCATGGCCGAGCCGCCGGGCGCGTCCTCGACATCCCACATGCACACCGCGCCGTTGAAGGACGGGGATACAACCGTCGCATTGCCGACCGCCGCACCGATCTGGTCGAGCCCGACCACCTCGCATTCGCGCAGCAACTTGTCGAAATTGGTATTGATCGTGGTGGTGCCGCTGCCGCCCGCCGGATGCGCCGAACCCTTGACGGTTTTACCGCAGCCGCCCGCGGACACCGCGACCGCGAGCACCGCCGCGGCGACAGCCGCTACCCGCAGACCAGGACGTGAACTCATCCGCATTCCCCTCATTGCAGCCGCTGCACGGTCAACTCGGCCAGTTTGCGGGTCCGGTCACACGGATTGCCCTGTTCGGAGAACAGCCCGTAGGACATCGACCATTCGAAGAAATCGTCATCGAGCTGCACCGCGAGATCGCAGACCGAACCGCTGGGATCCAGTGCCTGGAAGCCCTTGCGGCCACCGACGTCGATGGTCTCCGGATTGCGCCCGACATTGGAGACCCATGCCTTCTCGCGATCGATCGGGCTACCCCGATAGGACGCGAAAGTGACACTCGGCGAAGCGAGTCCGGCGGATTGGAAGTTGCAGCCGACCGAATTCCGATTGACCCGCGCGAGTTGGCTCAACCCGGCGATATCGCGCACCTCTTGATCGGTGACATGACCGCACTCACCGACGAACGGGCCGAGCGTCGCGACCTTCGGCGGCGGGCGCAGCGGGGCATTCGAGGAATCGGAGTCACCATCCGAGCCGCAGGCCGACAGCGTCAATGCCAAGGCCAGACCGGTGATGATCGCCGACGGGATCCGCATGCGATGAACTCTACTGAAATCTTGGCGGCGCGGGCGCCGCGTGTTCGCGGCCCCCCGGT
>NZ_BDBY01000397.1 GCF_001613225.1 Nocardia pseudovaccinii NBRC 100343 | reverse complement strand
TCGTAAGACTCGCTCCGTTGTGGCTGGTAATGCGGTGATCTGACGAACCGACGCACGGTCAGAGGTTTCCTCGCGCAGCCTGTTCGCGCTCTATCGCTTGGAAGAGTGCCTTGAAGTTGCCCTTGCCGAAACCGAGTGAGCCGTGGCGTTCGATGAGTTCGAAGAAGACGGTCGGGCGGTCGGTGAGCGGTTTGGTGAAGATCTGCAACAGGTAGCCGTCTTCGTCGCGGTCGACCAGGATGCCACGGCGCTGCAGCTCGCCCACCGGGACGCGGACGTGGCCGATGCGAGCGCGCAGTTCGGGGTCGGAGTAGTAGGTGTCCGGCGTTTCGAGGAATTCGACGCCCTCGCGGCGCAATACATCGACGCATTCGAGGATGTCGCTGGTGGCCAGCGCGATGTGCTGCACGCCGGGACCGCGGTAGAACTCCAGGTATTCATCGATCTGGGAACGCTTCTTACCCATCGCGGGTTCGTTGAGCGGGAACTTCACCCGGTGATTGCCATTGGCCACCACCTTGCTCATCAGCGCCGAGTATTCGGTGGCGATATCGTCGCCGACGAATTCGGCCATATTCGTGAATCCCATGACGCGGCGGTAGAACTCGACCCACTCGTCCATCATGCCGAGCTCGACATTGCCGACGACATGGTCGATGGCCTGGAACAGCCTGGTCGGAGTGCCGACGCGGGGCTGATATCCGGAGCGGCGGGCGACATATCCGGGCAGATACGGCCCGTAGTACTCGGAGCGGTCGATCAGCGTATGCCTGGTCTCGCCGTAGGTGGCCAGGGCGGCCGAGCGGACGGTGCCGAATTCGTCTGTGTCGTCATGTGGTTCGACCAGGACCGTCGCGCCGTGCGTCCGTGCCCATTCGATGCAGCGGTCCACATCCGGGACCTCGAGCGCGATATCCACAATGCCGTCGCCGTGCCGATCGTGGTGCGCGACCAGCGGGCTGTCCGGTGCGACCGCGCCGGTGACGACGAATCTGGCCGCACCGCTGCGCAGCACATAGGCCTTGTGATCGCGGTTGCCGGTCTCCGGCCCCGAGTAGGCCTCCAGCCGCATCCCGAAGGCGGATTCCAGGAAGTGCGCGGTCTGGGTCGCGTTGCCGACCACCCAGACCAGCGCGTCCCAGCCGATGACCGGGAACGGATCGATGCTGTCGTCGTGATCGACCAGCCCGACCAGGCGGCGCAACTCACCGTCGGTGGGCAGCGGGCCGCTCGGTCGTTGGGCATTCCGCAGATGCTCGATGGTCATGATCCAAGGAAATCGCCGCCCCATCGGATAGGCAACATCACCGATTTCGGTTAGACACTATGGCGAAATCGGCTAGCAGGTCGCCCCTGATGCTGGACAATTTGAATAGCACCACAAGTGACCCGCACCACGCCGGTCGCGCCCCGAACGGAGGCCGTCATGTCGCGCACGCCCGCGAAACTGGATGAACTCGATCTCGCCATCCTCACCGCGATGCACGAGTATCAGAAGGCGGGCATTCTCGAGCTGTCCCGGCGCACCCGGGTCGCCAGGGCCACCGTCCAGTCGCGCATCGCGCGGATGGAGGAGTCGGGCGTCATCTCCTCCTACGATCCGCAGATCGATGTCACCGCCGCGGGTTTCGATGTGCAGGCCTTCGTCACCCTGGAGATCGCACAGGGCGCGCTGGATGCGGTGGCGGCCGAACTCGACGCGATTCCCGGTGTGCTGGAGGCATATGCGACCACCGGCTCCGGCGATGTGCTGTGCCGGATCGGCGCGGATTCACATGCCGGGTTGCAGGCGGTGTTGTTGAGCATCGACCGGACGAGTTCGGTGGTGCGCTCGCACAGTGTGATCGTGCTGTCGACCGTGGTCGCGCACCGGACGCTGCCGCTGTTGCGCACGCTCACACCGACCGGAACGACGAAAGCGCCCGCCTACCGGGACAACCCGGAGCGCTGAATCCATCTAGGCTCGTACTTCCTGTGTCACCGGAGTACGAGATTTCGATGAGCGAGCCTGCCGAATCCACCACCGCAACACCCCATGCCCGCGCCACCTGGGCGGAACTATTCTTCGACCTGGTCCTCGTCTTCGCGGTCACCCAGACCGCGCATGTGCTCGGCCACCACACCTCGATCGGCACGCTGGGCCATGCGCTGGTGCTGCTGGCGCCGCTGTGGTGGGGGTGGGTCGGGGTCACCATCCTGGTGAATACCGTGGAGGAGAACAACGCTCAGCGCTTGGTGCTGTTCGGGTCCGGGCTGTGTATCTTCCTGATGGCGGTGGCCGCGCCCGCCGCACTGGACCAACCGCGCGGGGCCGCAATGGTTTTCGCGGGTGCGCATCTATTGCTGCGGATCGTCTTGGTCGTCGCGGTCACCCGCACGAACGGTTTCGCGACCACCATCAACCCCTTCAGCATCGGATTGGTCACCGGCATAGCGATTTTCGCGAGCGCGCCGCTGCCGCAGCATGCACGCATCTGGGTCTGGACCGGGGCGCTCGTGGTGCAGTTGGGCGCGCCGCTGCTGTACAGCAGGGCCGTGCGCAACCGGACGATCGGGGTTTCGCACCTCGCCGAGCGGTTCGGCCTGTTCATCATCATCGCGCTGGGCGAATCCGTGGTGGATGCGGGTGCGCAGGCGTCCGCGACCGGCCTCGATCCGGCGGTGGTGACCACGCTGGTGCTCGCCTTCATGGTCGGCCTCGGACTGTGGTGGATCTACTTCCATCGATCCGCGCGGCTGATCGAACATGCGCTGTCCACCATGCCCGCACCCGGGCTGATCGTGCGAGATGTGTTGAGCTACGGGCATTTCGCGCTGGTCACCGGGCTGGTGGCGGTCGCGGTCGGGCTCGGACATTCGGTCGCCGACCCCGGCCATACCGCGCACGGCGTTGCCGCAGCGCTGGCGCCGGGTGGCGCCGCGCTGTTCATGGTGGCACTGGTGGTCAATCGGTGGCGAATGCTCGGCAATGTGGCGACCACACGCGTTGTACCGGCCATCGCATTGATCGCCATCGCGCTGACCTCGTCGCTGCTGCCCGCCATCGTCGTGGTGGCGCTGACCGCGGCCGTGCTGGTAACCGCGAATATCGTTGAGCAACTGGTGGCCGCACCCGGTCGGCCGTTGCCCGCTGTGCGCGTCGGACGCCGCCGTTCGCGATAACGCCGCCGGTTCAGGGACGCAGATCCCCGTTCACGTCGAGGATTTCGACGCTCGGCCGCTTGTCGGCCTCCAGGAATGCGACCAGTGCGTTGGCTTCGGCATCCACCGCCGCGCATTCCGTGCTCGACCATTTCCGGGTCGGGGTGATGCGCAGCCGGGCGACACCCTTCTCCAGAAAGATCTTGTAGAAGCCCGCGAGAAAGCCGTCGACCAGGACCGGGGATACCGCGGTGGCGAATGCGCGCAGGGGTGGGGCCGTGCCGTCGGGGACGATCCTGGTTCGGTCCTGGTGCGAGAGGATCGCATTGTCGTACCAGCCGAGCAGGCGGACCGGCGCGGGCAGGTCGGGATCGGCGAGTTCGCCCTCGGCGATGTCGTAGAGGGTGCGGCCGCGCTCGTCGGTGTAGGTGCGCAGGCGGTCGCCGAGCTGTTCGACCGCGGCCTTCATGCCGGTCAGCTTCGACCAGGTCTGCATATCCATGGTGCTGGCCGGACCGAAGGCGCGCAGATAACGAAAGACCAGCTCCGCCAACGGATAACCATGTTCGAGCGGTGCCCCGAGCCAGGGTTCGACGCGGGACCAGACCGGCCTGCTGTTGTCCTTCCACCTGCCGCGCGGCGGAGTCTGCAATACGGGCAGTTGGTACAGCCAGGTCTGCAGCACCGCACCGGCATCGCGATCCGGGTAGATCGCCGCGGCCTTGGCGCGCAGGTCCGCCGCCGACATCGGCTCGTCACCGAGCGCGGCCTCGCCGTGCTCGCGTACCTCGTCCGGGTCCAACCCGACCATCGCGCCGTAGTTGAAACCCTTTCGGAAGGGGACCTTTTCGAGCTCGGGTTGGATATGCGGTGCGATGCGCAGCGCATCCGATGGCGTGACCATATGAATCGTGCCGCGCATCAAGGTGATTCGCACCAGCGAGCGATCCTCCAGTCCCGCCGAAACCGTCGCGGGATCGAAGTCCGCTATGCGGCTCCACAATCCGACGAACGGCGGCGGCGAATCCTGGGCCTGCAACCCCACCAGATGGTCACACATCTCCGGCACGGCCAACGCCGAACGCTCCAGCAGGTGCTGGCGGGCCAGCAATGTCCGATTCAGTACCCGATTAGACAGCATCTGCATAGCGATTCCATGAGGGGTGGTGGTCGGGCGACGAGTGAACCAGCTCCATGATCAGATCACCGTACCGGCGCGCACGGTTTGCCGCGCCGGACATCGAGCAGTCGGAGAATGCGCACGCGGCGGCTCATGGTCAGCGCAGGGTGACGACGACCTTGCCTGCGGCGGTGCGATTGTCGAGGGATGCCACGGCCTCGGCGGCACGGTCCAGCGGGTAGAGCACCGGTTCGGGCGGCGCGATTTTGCCCGCGGCGAGCAGGGGCTCGACCTCTTCCCACTGCTCGGTCAGGTAGCCCGGATGGGTCATCACCCATTCGCCCCAGGCCGCGCCGATCACCTCGACGTTCTTGAGCAGCAGTCGATTCACCTTGACCGTCGGGATCTCACCGGCGGTGAAGCCGACCACCAGCAGACGGCCCGCCGGAGCGAGGCTGCGGATGCTATCGGTGAACCGGTCGCCGCCGACCGGATCGAGCACGATATCCACACCGCGACCACCGGTCAGCTCCTTGACGGCCGCGAGCCAGCCGTCGGTCAGCACCACATCGGTGGCGCCGTTGGCACGGGCGACCGCCGCCTTCTCCTCGGTACTCACCACCGCGACGACCCGGCCCGCACCCAGCGCGACCGCCATCCGCAGCGTCGAGGTGCCGACGCCGCCCGCGGCGCCGTGCACCAGCACGGTCTCCCCCGCGGCCAGCCTGCCCCGGTTGCGCAGGCAGAAGTGCACGGTCAGATCGTTGAACAGGATTCCGGCCCCGGCCTGCAGAGATACGTTGTCCGGCAACCGGAAAACCATCTGCGACGGCACCACGGCAACCTCGGCGAGGGCATTGCCGAGCAACGTCAGCGCGACCACCCGATCCCCCGCCGCGACCTGCGCACCCTCCGGCGCCTCCCGCACGATCCCGGCCACCTCGCCACCGACGACGAACGGCAGCTCCGGCTTCATCTGGTACAGACCCCGCGTCATCAGCACATCGGGAAACGCCACCCCGGCCGCATGCACATCGATGACCACACCCCCGGGATACGCCGCGGGCTCGGCAATCTCGACGACCTCGATCGCCTCCGGCCCCTCCAGCTTGCTGACCTGGGCTGCGCGCATATGCCGACCTCTCTGTCCACTCGGCGCCACTCACATCATCACCGACGCACTGACTTACCTAACCACGGACCGTCACCGCCCTGTCCACACCACCCGTTTTTGCTATGCTGACCGCGACCTGAGGTGGGGACGAAGGGGGAGTTTTCGTGGTGGAGAAGACGGACGCGGGGACCCTGCGGGTCGACGCGGGCGCGCTGCAGAAATTCGCGAAGAATCTCGGCGATGAGGCGGACGGGGTCAAGAAGCTCAATGCCGGTGACGGCTTCGGCATCGCGGCAAACGCACTGCCCGGCACTCAATTCGGCACCGCGGTGCCACCGGTGACCGATGCCGTCAACCGCAGCCTGGCCCGAATCGGCGAGCGCCTCGAAAAGATCGCCTCGCTCACCCACAACGCAGCGGGCGCGTTCGAAGTCGCCGAGACCGACTTCGCGAACAACCTGAAGACGATCGGCCTGCAACTGCCATGACCCTCACCCTTGATGACGTAGCCAAGTGGGAGCCCGACCACCTCGATACCGCAGGCAATAACGCGGCCAAAATCTCGACGGACCTGGATGCCGCGGTCCGCAAAGGCACCGACGACACCGCGAAATTGGGGACCGACAAGACGTGGTCGGGCGCCGCGGCCGCTGCGGCCGATACTCGGATGGGGACCGAGCAGACCCGCGCATCGGCGGTGAGCCAGGCACTGCACGATCTGCAAACCGCCTTCACCTCCCAGGTGGACAATCTGCACAATGCCAAGCGCAAAGTCCTCTCGCTGCGCGACCTGGCCACCAACCCCGCTTGCCCGACCCCCGGCACGAAAACCGAGCCGGGCTTCCACGTCGCCTCGAACGGAACCGTCGATGCCAATGACCGAATCGCGTGGTACAAGGCAAATCTGAACGAGTCCGAAGCCAACCGGCTCACCGATCAGGCCACCCGCGACGCGGCATACTGGCAATCGGAGATCGTCAACGCGCTGGCACAGGCGGAATCGGTAGCCGAACAAGCGAAAAAGCAGGTGGATCAGGCCGCCTCGAAACTCCAGAGCGCATTCGACGGCCTCGGCGACCCGAATGTCGTTGCGTCACAAACGCAGAACCCCAGCACAACACCGGCCTCCACCACCTCTGCCACGAGCAAGCCCAGCTATGTGACCAGCAGCCACCACGGCAGCGGTTCCGGGACGTCCTCCGGCGGTTCGTATTCCGGAGCCACCGGTGGTACGCACAACGCCACCGGGGCGATGCCGACAGGCGACGTCGCGGAATGGATCAAGAAGGCCAAGGCCAAGTTGATCGAAATGGGATACAGCCCGGATCAGATCGATGAGCGGGCCCTGGCCATGATCATCGAGCACGAGTCCGGTGGCAACCCCTTGATCGTCAACGATTGGGACAGCAATGCCGCCGCGGGCCACCCGTCGAAGGGATTGATGCAGACAATCGACAGCACCTTCAACGCATATATGGCGCCCGGCCACGAGAACATCTACGACCCGGTCGACAACATCATCGCCGGAACTCGCTACGCCATCGACCGGTACGGCTCCCTGTCCAATGTCCCGGGCGTAGCGGCCGTCAACAGTGGTGGGGCCTACCAGGGCTACTGACCGGGGTAGCACCGGTGCGGGTGCGGTGCGTGCCGGGGGCGGGGATCAGGCGAAGCTCTGATTGCTTTCGGCCGAGGCGGCGCGGAGTTCGGCGATGGCAGTGGGACCGACGCCGTGCAGTGCGGCGAGATCACGTTCGGTCCATGCGGTCAGGTCGGCCAGGCGGTGGATTCCGGCGGCGGCCAGGGCGCGTTCGGCCGGTTTGCCGAGTTTTGCGGGGAGGTCGGAGTCGGGCATGGCCCCATACTGCCCCGTGGGACCGACAACTGTGAGTAGAGGCGGCTCGACGCGAGTGTGTGACGTACGCCCCGTAAAGTCGTCTCAGAACAGCAGCGTAAGAGAACGCGGCACACCGTGCAGCGCGAGGAGCACCAGTGTCACTCGATCAGCCACTCGCCCCGCTTCCCCAGGAGGGCATGGGGTTTGCTTCGGCGTGGCCCATCCGGGCTGGCGATGTAGATCCGTACAACCGCTTGCGGTTCGACGCCGTCGCCCGTTATCTGCAGGACATCGCCTGGGAACAACTGCAACAGACGAATCTGCATACGACCGATCCGAGCTGGATCGTGCGTCGTACGGTCATCGACGTCATCCGGCCGATCCTGTGGCCCGACCAGGTGCGACTGCTGCGGTGGTGTTCGAGCATGTCCACCCGGTGGACGAATATGCGGGTGCGCATCACCAGCGCGAACGGCGGATTGATCGAGACCGAGGGCTTCTGGATCAATATCAGCGAGTCCAACAATATGCCCGCCAGGATCAGCGACGAGGGCCTGTCCTACCTGGCGCAGACCACCAAGGAGCACCGCCTGCGCTGGCGGCCCTATCTCACCGACGCCACCCCGCCGGAATCGGATACCGATATGCCGTTCCCGGTGCGGGCCACCGACATCGACCAGTACAACCACGTCAACAATGCCTGTTACTGGCAGGCAGTGGAACAGTTCCTGGTCGAATACCCCAAGCTGGTCGCCGGGCCGCATCGCGCGGTGATCGAGTATGTCGCGCCGGTGCTGGCTCGTCAGCATGTCACCGTGCGCAGCCGCTACGAACCGGGCGACCGCTCCGGACGGCCGGTGCTGCGGTTATGGTTCGTGGTCGGCGGCACCACCACGACCGTCGTGCGCATCATGCCGTTGTGAAGAAAACCGGCTCCGTTCGCTGGGAACGGAGCCGGTCGCTGTTCAGCCGCGCGCGGCCTCGAGCAGATCCTCACGGGTGGTGAGCTTGACCCGCGGCCGGCCCGACGCCTTACCCGCGGACTTCTCCGCCGTATCGATCGCCTTCCAGCCCTCACGGTCGACCAGATCGGCCTGCCGCTGTCCGATCAGCGCCTTCAGCGCGGCCCGATCGGCCTGTGGCACACCGAGTTTGCCCGCGGTGAAGTCGGCGAGCAGGTGCTCGACGGTCTCCTCGGAGTCGATCCGGTTGGAGCCGATGACACCGCGCGGACCGCGCTTGATCCAGCCGCTCACGTACACACCGGGCACCGGAACACCGTCCTCGCCGATGACGCGGCCGTGCTCGTTGGGAACGACAGCGCGGCGCTCGTCGAACGGCAGATCCTTGATCGCTTTGCCCTTGTAGCCGATGGAACGCAAAACCAGTCCGGCGTCCAGGGTTTCGCTGCGATCGGTCGTGCGCGCCACCAATTGGCCGCTCTCGCTGACCAATTCGTTGTGCGCGAACTCCACCGACTCGACGTGATCGGCACCGTGCAGTGCCGTCGGCGAGACCAAGTAGCGGAAGACGATCCGCTTATTGGCCGGATCGCGCCGCCCCGCCGCGTATTCCTTGGCGAGGGTGTACTTCAGCTCCAGCGACGGCTCGACCTCGGGATCGTCCAGCAGCGCCTGACTGCCCGGGTCGAGCGTCAGGTCGGCCTCCTCGACGATGACATCGACACCCTTCAGATGCGTCAGCGCCAGGAACTCCGGCGAGGTGTAGGCCGCCTGCAGCGGGCCGCGCCGACCGAGCACGACGACCTCGCGGATATTGCTGCCGCGCAGCGCATCCAGGGCGTGGTCGGCGATATCGGTCTTGGCGAGTTCGTCCGGGTCCACGGTCAGCACACGGGCGACATCCAGCGCGACATTGCCGTTGCCGACGATCACCGCCCGCTCACCGGACAGGTCGAACTTGCGATCCGCGTAGTCCGGATGCCCGTTGTACCAGGCGACGAATTCGGTCGCGGAATGGCTGCCCGGCAGATCCTCGCCCGGCACGCCCAAACGACGGTCGGAGGACGCGCCGACGGCGTAGATGACCGCGTGGTGGTGCGCGAGCAGTTCCTCGTGGCTGACGTGCGTGCCGACCTCCACATTGAGGTAGTACTGCAGCGTTTCGCGCCGGAAGGCCGACTCGAACAGCCCGGAGACGGTCTTGGTGCCCGGGTGATCGGGGGCGACGCCCGCGCGCACCAGACCCCACGGCGTCGGCAGCCGATCGAACATCTCGACCTCGACATCGCAGCGGCGCAGCAACTCGTCGGCCGCATAACAGGCCGCGGGCCCCGCGCCGACGATCGCGACGCGCAGCGTGCCGAGTTCCTTGGGCGGACGCGCGGGCGTGACGATCGGATCGAAGTTCGATTCGAGTGGATGCCGCTGGAAGTAGGCGGCGTTGATGTCACGGAACCTGGCCAGCGACGCGGTC
The DNA here is from genome assembly GCF_001613225.1 of Nocardia pseudovaccinii NBRC 100343. Taxonomy (GTDB): domain Bacteria; phylum Actinomycetota; class Actinomycetes; order Mycobacteriales; family Mycobacteriaceae; genus Nocardia; species Nocardia pseudovaccinii. The sequence continues at coordinate 14,743 of NZ_BDBY01000397.1, read as the reverse complement.
AGATCATCCTCGGAGAAGATGGCCTCCACCGGGCACGCGTCGACGCAGGCACCGCAGTCGATACAGGTGTCGGGGTCGATGTAGAGCATCTCGGTCGTCGCGAATTCCGGCTGGTCCGGGGTGGGACGGATGCAATCGACCGGGCACTCAGTGACGCAGCTGGCGTCGTTGCAACAACGCTGCGTGATTACGTAGGCCATATTGTGCAGATCCTCGAAAATGTACCTGGGCTATAGCCACCCAAGGGGGTCGGGAGTGGTCGGGAGCGTCGTCGTCACGGTGCCCGGCGGGGGTGCCCCATGAGGCGCCGTGATTGTGATGCCGCTTTCAGTTTGCCTCGAGTGTGTTCGAGGCCTCTCCTCCGGAGGGCTTACGGTATCTCCATGGTGCGGACTCTGATCCTCATGCGGCACGGTAAGTCGTCCTATCCCGACGGTATCTCCGATCACGAACGCCCGCTCGCTCCGCGTGGTCAGCGCGAGGCCGGACTTGCCGGTCAGTGGTTACGCGAGACCCAGCCGCCGATCGATGCGGTACGGTGCTCGACCGCCACCCGTACGCGGGAAACGCTGGCCGCGACCGGAGTTACCGCGCCGGTGGTCTACGAGGCGGGCATCTACGAGGCGTCGCCGCGCACGCTCATCGAATTGGTCCAGCTCAGCGATGACGATGTCACAACACTGCTGGTCATCGGGCATGCGCCCGGAATGCCGTGGACGGCATGGGAGTTGGCGAGCAATCGCGACTCCGATCCGGCGATCGAGCTCAGCCGGAAATTCCCCACGTCGGCGCTGGCGGTGCTCGAATTCGACCGGCCGTGGGCGCAGGTGGACGAGGGCACCGGCGATCTGGTGCGCTTCCACATTCCGCGCTGATCGCGGACGGCGTCAGTGCAATAGTTTGCCGCCGACGACCACGACGACGCCGAGGACGACGAGCAGCACGAACGCGGCGAATCCGCCGAGCAGCCACCACACGACGCCGAGCGCCAGCACGAACGGCGCCACCGCGATAGCGGTGATCACGGGGCTTTCCTTGACCGTGGCCCAGGCCGAGCGGGCCCTGATCCGGTCGATGTCCTTACCTGGCATGCCACCAGGGTAGGTGCGAAAACTCGTTCTCGCCGTCGAGCTGATGGGATGCTCTGCAGATGGATTGGAAAATCGAACTGGTCGCAATCCCGGTGACCGACGTGGACCGCGCCAAGGACTTCTACACCAAGATCGGCTTCAACGCCGACCACGACCACCGCGTCGACGAGACCCTGCGCTTCGTCCAACTGACCCCACCGGGCTCCGGCTGTTCCATCTGCATCGGTGAGGGCATCACCGACGCCGCACCGGGCAGCGTCGAAGGCATGCAGGTGGTCGTCGCGAGCGCCGAAGACGCGTACCAGCAGCTGGTCGCGGCGGGTGTGGACGCGTCGCCGGTGGTGGATATGGGCTGGGGCCTGTTCACCTTCTTCACCGACCCCGACGGCAACAAGTGGGCGGTGCAGGAGCTGCCCAAGCGCGACTGACTATCGGTCCAACTGATTGAGCTGGATAGTGAGTGGGCACGGTGAGGTGGTCGTGTATGTGCCGGTCATCTCGCCGTCGTCTACGTAACCCAGTTCGTCGGTGAGTCGCAACGAGAGCAGGCTTATCGGGCGTGTCAGGTCGATGATCCAGTAGTTCGGAATCCCGGCATCGGCGTACTCGCTGCGCTTGATCTTGTAATCCATCCGCCTGGAACCGGGTGAAACGATCTCGACCACAATATGGACACAGGCTGCCCGGATCGTGCCGCCTTCGTCCTCCACCCGCTCGTATTCGCTGCTGTCCACCACCACCAAGTCTGGCCGACGGACCGTCGCGGGCTCGTCGTCGGGGACGAGTTCCAGATTGATATCGACATCCGGAACCGCGATCAGTTCCGGCGGCAGTTGCTGACGCACCTGATTGAACACAAGTCCGCCAACCACGTTGTGGCGCGGCCTCGGTGACGGCGACATCACGAGAATCCCCTCCTGCAGCTCCCAGTGGACTTGATCGTCCTCGCCGAGTGCCTCGTACTCGGCGATATTCAACAGCCGCCATGGCTCAGGAAGTGCCGTCACCCTCGCTCCTCAGCTCGCCCCACCCTGGTCGGCTCCAGTGTCCCACGCAAGGTACCGGCACGGCTGCAAGCAAAACCGGTGTTCGGCAGAATTGAGGCTTGCTTGGAGTGCGCTCCAAGTTATTAACGTCGGTTGTGTTCATCGAGAAGGGCGAGTGCAGTGGGTGGAGCCGTAGGTCAAGTTGTCGGTGATCAGCAAGTCGATGCGGATCGGGAGAAGCCGCAGTATTCGATCGGCGAGGCCGCCGATCGGTCGGGACTGAGTCGCGACACGCTGCGCTGGTACGAGCGGATCGGGCTGATGAACTACATCGGGCGCGATCACGCCGGGAAGCGGCGGTTCAGCAATCGCGATCTGGAGTGGTTGGCGTTGATCGGCAGGTTGCGCACCACCGGGATGTCGGTGGCGGACATGGTCCGCTACGCCGAATTGGTGCGGGAGGGGGAATCCACTGTGCCCGAGCGGCTGCAGATGTTCCGCAATACCCGCTCGGAGGTGCTCGCCAAGATCGACGAACTCCGTCAGACCCTGGCCGTACTCGATTACAAGATCGACCTGTATGAGGGCAAGACCGCCGCCGTCAAACCGGCCGCACTCACACAACCATGCGAAGGGATCAAAATATGAATTCACTTCCGACCGCGGCATTGGGCGCCAGCGGCATCCAGGTGGGTGCACAAGGCTTGGGCTGCATGGGAATCAGCGATTTCTACGGGCCCTCGGACCTCACCGAATCGCGGGCGACCCTGGATCGCGCACTGGAACTCGGCGTCACCCTGTTCGATACGGCCGACATGTACGGCGCGGGTCACAACGAGGAATTCCTGAGCGATTTCGTGCGCGCCAACCGCGACCGGGTGGTCCTCGCCACCAAGTTCGGCATTGCCCGCAAGGCCGACGACCCCACCTACCGCGGCATCGACAACTCTCCCGAATACCTCCGCAAGGCGGTCGATGCCAGCCTGCGCCGCCTCGGCATCGACACCATCGATCTGTACTACATGCACCGCCGCGATCCGGCGGTCCCGATCGAGGAATCGGTCGGCGCGATGGCCGAGCTCGTCGCACAGGGCAAGGTGCGGGCACTCGGCCTGTCCGAGGTGACCGGCAAGGAACTGCACGCGGCCCATGCGGTGCATCCGATCGCGGCCGTGCAGTCCGAATGGTCGCTGTTCTCCAGGGATGTCGAGCGCAGCGCGGTCCCCACCGCCGCCGAACTCGGCGTGACATTCGTGCCGTACTCACCGCTCGGTCGCGGATTCCTCACCGGATCCTTCACCGCGGCAGGCGACTTGGCGGATGGCAAGGATTTCCGGCACATGCAGCCGCGCTACTCGGGCGATAACGCCGCACACAACGTCGAACTGCTCGCCCCACTGCGCGCCATCGCGGACGAGCGCGGAATCTCGCTCGCGCAAGTGGCATTGGCGTGGGTGCACGCCCAGGCGGATGTGCACGGACTGACGGTGGTCCCGATTCCGGGCACCCGCAGCCGCACCCGGCTCGCCGATAACGTCGCCGCCGCGACCATTTCGCTCACCGCCGACGAATTGGCCACCCTGGACCCGATCGCCGACAAGGTCGCCGGTGACCGGTACGCGGATATGTCTTTCACCTCCGTCGGCCGGGAATGACCGACCACCCAGCAGATCAGGAGGCATCGGTGTCCACACTGACGCTCAATGTCCGATTCACCGCCAAGCCCGGTCACGAGACCGAACTGCGCGAGACGCTCGAGGATCTGGTCGCGCCGACGCTCGCCGAGGCGGGCTGCATCGCCTATGAGCTGTATCTGCACCCGAGCGATCCGAGCCGGGTGGTGCTGCTCGAGGAGTGGGTCGACGGGGCGGCGCTCGCGACGCATTTCGAAACCCCGCATCTGCAGGAGGCCGCGGTCGTATTGAACGAGATCCTGATCGAGCCGTTCCAACTCCGGCGGTTCCACGAGGTCGCCTGATCCCCAGCACAGCACGGTGAACCGGACCGCAGTCCGGGCACCGTGCTGCTCTACTATCCGGACCATGGAGTCCCCCGGCAGACGCGTGTTCATCGATAAGCAGACACCCGAGGCGTTTCGAGCGCTGAACACCGTGGCAAGCACGGTCCGCGCGGCCGGTGCCGCGGCCGGACTCGACCGCAGGCTCATCGAACTGATCAACGTGCGCGTCTCGCAGCTCAACGGCTGCGCCTACTGCCTGGACGTGCACCATCGCGCCGCCGTCGCGGCCGGTGCCACCGAGCGCGAACTCGCCGTGCTGTCCGCGTGGCAGCGAACCGAGCTGTACACGCCGCTGGAGCGGGCCGCGCTGGCACTTGCCGAGCTCACCACCACGCTGCCGGACGAGGCCACGCTGGACCGTGAGTACGCTCTGGCACGGGAACATTTATCGGATGAGCAGGTCTCGGCGATCCTCTGGGTCGCCACCACGATCGGCGCGTTCAACCGCGTGTCGATTCTGAGCAAGCACCCGGTACGCCCGACGAAGGAGAAGTCGACCATGACCGAATCGACCCCCGGAAACAAGGTCGCTCGCAACGACGAGAAGAATCGCTACGAGGTGTTCTACGGCGGCGAACTGGCCGGATTCGCCGACTACGAGGAGCGCGACGACGAGACGGTGTTCATCCACACCGAGATCGATGGCGCGTTTTCCGGTAAGGGCCTCGGCACCGTCTTGGCCAAGAATGCGATCGAGGATGCGATCGGCCGCGGCCGGGTGATCCGGCCGCTTTGCCCGTTCATCAAGGCCTACCTGGAGAAGCATCCGCAATACGACGAGCACGTCGTCGGCAAGGGCGTCACCCGATGAGCGATTTGGATCCGCATCCGGAGGAAGCGGTGTGCGAGGCCACACCGGGTCCCGGTCCGGTGGCGGAGCTCTATCCGGCGCGCGAGGTCCCGCTCGGCGGGGTGCGCGGCGTTTATGTGGAACGCGTACTGCCGCAACGTGATCTGCCGACCGTCGGCGCCTGGTGCTTCCTCGATCACTTCGGCTCGCCCACGGTCACCAAGACGGGTGTGTCACCGGATATCGATCCGCATCCGCATATCGGATTGCAGACGGTGACCTGGCCGTTCGACGGACGCATCCGCCACCGCGATTCGATCGGCTCCGATGTGGAGATCGAGCCCGGACAGCTGAATCTGATGACCTCCGGCCGCGGCATCGCGCATTCCGAATACGGCGTCGCGGGCGCGCACGCCGGGCACGGCCTGCAGCTGTGGATCGCGTTGCCCGGCAACAGCCTCGGGATCGATCCGCATTTCGAACAGCATCGTGAGCTGCCGGTCTACGAGGCACCCGGGGTGCGAGCGATCGTGCTGATCGGCACGTTCGCCGGACTCACCTCGCCCGCCAAGGCGTACACACCGATCGTCGGGGCGGATGTGCGAATCGAACCGGGCATCGACACCACCATCGCCCTGGATCCCGATTTCGAGCACGCGCTCATGGTGATCGAGGGCAGTGTCGCAGCCGATGGCACCGAAATCGCCTCCGGCCCACTGCTCTACCTGGGCACCGGACGCGACCAGTTACGGCTCAGTAGCGCCGAGGGCGCGCATTTCGCGCTCATCGGCGGCGAGCCGTTCGGCGAGGAATTGGTGATGTGGTGGAACTTCGTCGGCCGCAGCCATGAGGACATCGTCGAGGCCCGAAACGATTGGGAGAAAAACGTTGTCGAGCGTTTCGCCGATATCGCGGGTCACACACCGGAACAGCGCATTCCGGCCCCGCCCCTGCCCGGTCTGCATCTGAAGCCCCGTAAACGTCGCATGGGTTCGGCCAGGAGCTGAATCCGAAGCACCACAAAACAATCGGGACTTTCTCTAATGCGTTGGAATCGGTAAGAAAACCCTTCAACATCCGATCACGAAACGGTATCTTCGTTCGGAACAAACCGGACATTCCGCGCCGGTGGTCGGATGAAAGAGCAGGATGAGGATCTCCAGAATCACCGCGACGGCGCTGCTTGCACTCGCGGCCACCACGATCGGCACCGGCGTCGTACACGCGGAACCCGCACCGCCCGTACCGAATTCGACCGCCGACGTACCACTCGACCTGCAGGGCTTCTTCCAGCACATCGGCTATCACGTCGCGGCGACCGAGAATCGCCACGCCGTGGTGACGACGATTTCCGAGGGACGCTGGGACCTGGTCCGCGACAACAAGGTCATCTCGCTGACCGATGCCAACGGACAGGTGGTCGCCGCGCTGCCGACCGCGGTGAAGATCGCCGGACACCGGATCGATCTGGTGCCTGCCATCGATGCGGCGGGCACCCGGCTCTCGCTCACCCCGATCAGCACGACCGATGATCCGGTGCGGGAGGTGAGCACCGAGCAGCGCTTCTTCGATCAGGTCGAGAAGTCCATGCCGCAGGTGCTGACCGGTGCCGCGATCGGTGCGGCCATCGGATTCGTCCTCGGTTTCCCGCTCGGTCTTTTCGTCTTCGACTTCGTCACCGTCCCGGTCATGACCGTGGTCGGCGGGGCCATCGGTGCCTTCGCCGGTTTGTCCGCCGGTGGCGGTGAACCGGCCGTTCAGGCGGCGATGGATTACTTCGATCTCAATCCCTGAGCGAGCCGATATCGTCGTGCGGCAGCAGGCGCTGGGTCCCGATGACGCGCAATAGATCCAGCTTCTCCGCGGCATCGGTGCCCGGACGCGGCATATAGACCAGTAGCCGCTGTGCCGCGTTCGGGGTCAGCAGGGTTTCGCAGACCGTATCGATCGCCCCCACCTCGGGGTGCAGGATCCGCTTGATATCCGAAGTCCGCACCGCCACTTCGTGTTCGTGCCACAGCTGCTCGAATTCCATACTCGCGGTACGCAATCGACTCACGAATTCGGTGACGTCGGCATCGCCGGATCGGCGCGCCGCGGTGGCCCTCAGATCCGCGACGTGGTTGCGGCCCAACCGATCCCAGTCGTCCTCGGGGAACAGCGATCGCCCCTGCGGGTCGGTGAACCAGCGCCAGGCATAGAACCGGTCCCAGCCGCGCCGATTCGCATGGTCGCCGACCAGCAGGGTATGCATGCGATTCTGCACCAAAACCTCGCCGAGATCGGTGATGACGGTGGCCGCGGTGTCGTCGAGCTTGGCCAGCACGTGCATGATCCCCGGAGCGACATGCTTGTCGGCCACCTCGCGCCCGGGCGGCGCGTGATCGCACAGGTGGTAGAGATGGTCGCGCTCGTCGTTGCTGAAACGCAGCGCCCGCGCCAGCGCGGCCAGCACCTGGGTGGAGGGCCGCGGGCCCCGGGACTGTTCGAGGCGGGTGTAGTAGTCGGTGGACATCCCGGCCAGCAGCGCCACCTCATCCCGGCGCAGACCGGGCGTGCGTCGGCGCACGCCCGGTGGCAGCCCGACATCCGCGGGCGTCAGCTGTTCGCGACGCCTGCGCAGGAAATCGGCCAGTTCGGAACGGTCCATGTCACCACTGTCCCGCAATACCCGCCGCCGAGCCAGGGATCGGCGGTCCCCCGATAAGCGATCTCTGCCGCAACCCTCCAGCAGGGGTCAGGCTTATCCCATGACGACATCGAAGATCACCACCATGCTCGGCGACACCGGCCCCGCGGTCGGCCGCATCGGACTCGGCGCCATGGGCATGTCCGGCATGTACGGCACCGCTGACGACGCCGAATCGATTGCCACCATCCACGCCGCACTGGACTCCGGCGCCAACCTCATCGATACCGGCGATTTCTACGGCGCCGGTCACAACGAGATGCTGATCGGCAAGGCCATTGCCGAGCGTCCCCGCGAGGATGTGGTGCTCAGCGTGAAGTTCGGTGCACTGCGCGGGCCGGGCGGTACCTGGGGCGGCTCCGACAATCGCCCCGTCGCGCTGCGCAACTTCCTCACTTACAGCCTGCAGCGCCTCGGCGTGGATTACATCGATATCTACCGTCCCGCGCGCTTGGACCCGAGTGTCCCGATCGAGGAGACGATCGGCGCCACGGCCGAACTCGTCCAGGCGGGCTATATCCGGCACATCGGCCTGTCCGAGGTCGGCGTCGACACCATTCGCCGGGCCGCCGCCGTGCACCCGATCGCCGATCTGCAGATCGAATATTCGCTGATCTCCCGTGGGATCGAGGCCGAAATCCTGCCCGCGGTAAGGGAACTCGGCATCGGCATCACGGCCTATGGTGTACTGTCGCGTGGTCTGCTCAGCGATTCGGTTCGCCCGGGTGTGACCTTCGCGCCGACCGACTTCCGCGCCCACAGCCCGCGCTTCCAGGGTGAAAATCTCGACCAGAACCTGAAATTGGTCGACGCTCTCGCGAATATCGCTGCGGAGAAGGATGTTTCGGTCGCACAACTGGCCATTGCCTGGGTGCTGACCCGGGGCACGGATATCGTGCCGATCCTCGGCGCGCGCACTCGTCAACGCTGGTCGGAATCCCTTGGAGCCGTGGATATCCAGCTCGACGCCGATGAACTGGCGACCATCGAGGCCGCGGTGCCCGCGGATCAGATCGCGGGCGAGCGTTATGCGCAAGCGCAGATGGCGCTGCTGGACAGCGAGCGCTGACGTGGTTTACGGGAGGGCGCGCGCTCGGGCCGCCCTCCCGACCGGGTCGATCGATCACATCCGCCGTGGCCGAATAACCGCCGTGAATGCCGATGCGGCAATGGACTTTCCGGTGCTATCGGTGATATCCACCGGCACCTCCAGCTCGACATCGACCCGCGCCGCGATATCGGCGCGGACCTTTTCCAAGGTTTCGGCGGTCAACTCGGAGGTCGCGAGAAACGGACCCGCGTCGCCCTTGGCCCGCGCCAGATATTCGATCCGGCCGTCGCGGGCGACGATGAACGTCTCACCCATGAGGTCGACGATGCCCGAGATCGACGCGCCCATCGCCGCCGTCTCGGCCAGGCCGAACAGCACCGCGGCATGCAGATCACCGTTGTGGTTGAGATGTTCGGACTTCGGCGCGATCGTCACGACATTGCGGCCCGCGCTGAACTCCACTCCTTCGATACCGGCGAACTGGATAAATCCCAGCTTCTGAAATCCGGCCATCACCAGATCGCCCATGGCCGCGTCGTCCATCGCATCTCCCACCGAACTGAAACGTGTTCTAATTTCATACCCCGGCGGGATAGCGGTTGTCCACCGGGTCAGGAAGAAGAGTGCGTGAGTGTGACGACCAGGTAGCCGAGTCCGAGTACCACGCACAGCACATTCGCCACCATGGCTCCGATTGCCCAGCCTCGCGCCTTCTTGGACGCGTCGATCGCGCCCGCGACGTCGCCCGCGATCCACTTCGAATGCACCTGGGTACCGAAGACGATCGCGACCAGCCCGACCGCCGTTCCCACCAGGCAGGTCAGCGTGCCGATAATCGTGGCGACGACCGCGAAGCCCAGATGTGCCGGTGGTTCGAACTGGGGCTGGGCAGGCGGGTAGCCATAGCCGGGCTGTTGTCCATACGTCATGGGTGGGGATCCCGTCTCGAAGTCGGCGGCCGAGCCCGGCATTTCGGGCCGTACCAGCCTACGAACACAACCTTGCACCGTGGCCGATGATCGCGCGATCGGCTCGGCTTGGGCACAATTGACAACGGTGGCATGTCTATCGCGATTGGATAATGCATGACGGCGTTGGCGCGGAAAGCGGCGGAAAAGCCGATGTGTCTGCGGCCGATCGGGCGGTAGGGCCGATGTACGACCCGACCTCCGATATCGATCGGATCATCGCGCAGCAGGTGGGTTGGTCCACGGCCGACGACCATCTGCTCTACACCTGCGGTGTCATCGACTTCCTGCTGCACGACCGGCTTGCCGAACTGCCGACCCGAGCCACCATGGTCCGGACCGAATTCGAGGAAATATGCCTGGCCGAGGGCCCTGCCGTCTGGTTTCAGTGGCGGGCGGTCGGGGACGGGACCTGGAATCGCAACAGCGTGACGGCTGTCGGCACGCTGTCCTTCGTGGCGGCGGCCCATCTCGGCAACGCCATGGCGAACCGCTCGCGACGCCGCCAGGCCGAGGCCGGACTGCGCCCGCGCTGGGTGGCCGAACGCCCCGGCTCGGTAATGGTTTCGGACCGGCGGATGTACTGCTACAACGCCGATCATTCGTTCTCGGTGCATTGGTCGGGTCTGGAAATGGTGGATATGCCCGGGCCCGACCGGCTGATCTGCCGTTATCCGGACCGAAACGGCAATCCACATCTCCTCCAAGTCCAAAGCCCATGGGCCGTACTGATTTTCGCACTGGCGGCACACACTCAGTTCCCGAGCCACCCGCTCTTGCAATCGGGTAACTGGCTACCGGCGGGGTTCGAGGAAAAGTGCCACATCGCAGGCAAAACCTGCCCGCGAGTACGTCATCGGTGATACGCCCTCGGCAGCCGGTAGCCGCGCTCGGCGAGGATCGTGCGCAGCAGTCCGGGGCGGTTGGCGATCCCGACCAAGGCGACGCACCCGGCTGACCTTCCAGCAGAAATTGCTGCCCGCGAAGTACGTCGGGCAGTTCGTGAACTTGTTGCTCGGCTCGGGGCTGATCTCGATCAGAACTCTACGGCCGGTCAAAGATGTCGTCCCGTTGCAAGTCCGCACGAGTCAGGGTTCGAAATGTGCCGGGATCGGCGGCGAACTGGGCCATTCCGTCGCGGATCTGTGCGGCAACCTCGGTTCTGCGGTGCTCGGCACGCAAGCGGCGCAGTTCCTCGCGTTCAGCTTTGAGCTGCTGGTACTCGCTGAGGCTCACGATCACCTCGACGACCCCGTCGGGACCCGTAATGACACGATGCGGGTCACCGGCTGGTAGTGGGCTAGCGGGCGGCATCTGCCCGTAGTAGGCGAATCCGCGTCCGCGGCCCTGATCCCGACCACAGCGGATAGCAGCTGGACGACGCAAAACGGCCCCCGCTCCGGAGAGCGGGGGCCGAATGCTGTTACCGGGGTCAGCGGTAGTCGCTGAAACCGTAATCGTCGAGCGGGACCGCGGCACCGGTGGTGGTGCCGAAGCTGTCGGGGCTGTAGTAGGTGTCGTCGTAGGACGGCACCGCGTACGCCGCGGCACGAGCCTCTTCGGTCGGCTGGACCTGGATGTTGCGGTAGCGGTTGATACCGGTACCGGCCGGGATCAGCTTGCCGATGATCACGTTTTCCTTGAGGCCGATGAGCTTGTCCGAGCGGCAGTTGATGGCCGCGTCGGTCAGGACTCGGGTGGTCTCCTGGAAGGATGCCGCCGACAGCCACGAATCGGTCGCGAGCGACGCCTTCGTGATACCCATCAGCACCGGGCGACCCGCCGCGGGCTCATTGCCCTCGGCGACGACGCGACGGTTGGAGGCCTCGAACTCGGAACGCTCGGTGAGCGAACCGGGCAGGAACTCCGTGGCACCCGAATCGATGATCGTCACGCGACGCAGCATCTGGCGCACGATGACCTCGATGTGCTTGTCGTGAATCGACACACCCTGCGAGCGGTAGACCTCCTGGACCTCGTGGACCAGGTGGATCTGCACCTGACGGGGGCCCATCACGCGCAGCACCTCGTGCGGATCCGCCGCGCCTTCCAGCAGCTGCTGGCCGACCTCGACGTGGTCACCGTCGGAGAGCAGACGCTCGGTGCCGTCGTCGTGCTTGAACACACGCAGACGCTGACGCTTCGAGAGCTTGTCGTAGACAACCTCTTCGCCACCGTCATCCGGGATGATGGTGATCTTGTAGAAGCGATCGTCGTCCTCGAGCCGCACCCGACCCGAGACCTCCGCGATCGGCGCCTTGCCCTTGGGCACACGAGCCTCGAAGAGCTCCTGCACACGGGGCAGACCGCCGGTGATGTCGTCACCCGCGACACCACCCTGGTGGAAGGTGCGCATGGTCAGCTGGGTACCGGGCTCACCGATGGACTGCGCGGCGACGATACCGACGGCCTCACCGATGTCGACCAGCTTGCCGGTCGCCATCGAGCGGCCGTAGCAGGTCGCGCAGACGCCGGTGCCGGTCGTGCAGGTCAGCACGGAGCGAACCTTCACATCGGTGATACCCGCGTCGAGCAGCGCCTCGATGGCCGGGTCGCCGAGATCGGCGCCCTTACCCACCACGACGTTGCCCTTGGCATCCAGCGCGTCCGCCGCGAGGGTACGGGCGTAGGCACTGGTCTCCACGTGCGCGTCCCGGATCAGCGAGCCATCGAGCTGCTTCTCCGCGATCGGCACCAGGATGCCGCGCTCGGTGCCACAGTCGTGCTCGCGCACGATGACGTCCTGCGAGACGTCCACCAGACGCCGGGTCAGGTAACCCGAGTCGGCGGTACGAAGCGCGGTGTCGGCCAGGCCCTTACGAGCACCGTGGGTGTTGATGAAGTACTCCAGCACCGTCAGGCCCTCACGGAAGGAGGACTTGATCGGCCGCGGGATGAACTCACCCTTCGGGTTGGTAACCAGGCCCTTCATACCGGCGAGGGTACGAGTCTGGGTGAAGTTACCGGTCGCGCCCGAGTCGACGATCGTGATGATCGGGTTGTCGGCCGGGTAGTGCGAACGCAGCGCCTTACCGACCTCTTCGGTAGCTTCCTGCCAGATCTTGACCAGGGCGTTGTTGCGCTCCTGGTGATCGAGCGCACCACGCTGGTACTTCTTCTCGATCTGATCGGACTGCGCCTCGTAGCGCTCCATGATCTCGGTCTTCTCCGGCGGAACGAGCACGTCCGACATCGAGACCGTCACGCCGGAACGGGTGGCCCAGTAGAAGCCCGCGTCCTTCAGCTTGTCGACGGTCTGCGCGACCACGATCATCGGGTAGCGCTCGGCCAGATCGTTGATGATCGTGGCCTGACGCTTCTTCGGCATCTGCTCGTTGATGAACGCGTAGTCCGCCGGGAGCAGCTCATTGAACAGCACGCGCCCGAGGGTGGTCTCGGCGATCCACGCGTCGCCGCGGTTCCAGCCGTCCGGGAACTGCTCCGCCTCGATTGCCTTCGGCGGGCGCTGGTCGGTGAGACGCACCTTGATCAGCGAACGCACGGTGAGCTCGGCGCGGTCCACCGCCATCTGCGCCTCGGCGGGCGAGGAGTACACGCCCTGCTCCGGTGCGTCCTTGGTGGCCGCCTGGTACTCGCCCTTCGCGCCCTCTTCCAGGCGGGTCAGGTAGTACAGACCGGTCACCATGTCCAGACGCGGCATGGCCAGCGGACGACCCGAGGCAGGCGACAGGATGTTGTTCGAGGACAGCATCAGGATGCGGGCCTCGGCCTGCGCCTCCGCGGACAGCGGCAGGTGCACGGCCATCTGGTCACCGTCGAAGTCGGCGTTGAACGCCTCACAGACGAGCGGGTGCAGCTGGATGGCCTTACCCTCCACCAGCTGCGGCTCGAAGGCCTGGATGCCGAGGCGGTGCAGGGTGGGCGCACGGTTCAGCAGCACCGGGTGTTCGGCGATGACCTCTTCGAGGACATCCCACACCTGAGGACGCTGCCGCTCGACCATCCGCTTGGCGGACTTGATGTTCTGCGCGTGGTTCAGATCGACAAGACGCTTCATCACGAACGGCTTGAACAGCTCCAGCGCCATCAGCTTCGGCAGACCACACTGGTGCAGCTTCAGCTGCGGACCGACGACGATGACCGAACGGCCCGAGTAGTCGACGCGCTTACCGAGCAGGTTCTGACGGAAACGACCCTGCTTACCCTTGAGCAGATCGCTCAGCGACTTCAGCGGGCGGTTACCCGGTCCGGTGACCGGGCGGCCACGGCGGCCGTTGTCGAAGAGTGCGTCCACGGACTCCTGCAGCATCCGCTTCTCGTTGTTGACGATGATCTCGGGCGCGCCGAGATCGATCAGTCGCTTGAGGCGGTTGTTGCGGTTGATCACGCGGCGGTACAGGTCGTTCAGGTCGGAGGTGGCGAAGCGGCCACCATCGAGCTGAACCATCGGGCGCAGCTCCGGCGGGATCACCGGAACGGCGTCGAGCACCATGCCCATGGGCGAGTTGCCGTTGGCCTGGAAGGCCGCGACAACCTTGAGCCGCTTGAGCGCGCGCAGCTTCTTCTGGCCCTTACCGCTGCGGATGGTCTCGCGCAGCGATTCGGCCTCGGCGTCGATGTCGAAGTTCTCCATCAGCTTCTGGATGGACTCCGCACCCATGGCGCCGGTGAAGTACTCGCCGTAGCGGTCGATCAGCTCGCGGTAGAGCACCTCATCGACGATGAGCTGCTTGACCGAGAGCTTGGTGAAGGTGCTCCAGATCTCGTCGAGCCGGTCCAGCTCGCGCTGGGCGCGGTCGCGCAGCTGACGCATCTCGCGCTCGCCGCCGTCCTTGACCTTGCGACGGACATCGGACTTGGCGCCCTCGGCCTCGAGCTCGGCCAGATCGGCCTCGAGCTTCTGGGCGCGGGCCTCGAGATCGGCGTCACGCTGATCGGCGACGGCCTTCTTCTCGACCTCCATCTCGGCCTCGAGCGTGGAGAGCTCGTTGTGACGCAGCTCCTCGTCGACGCCGACGATGACGTAGGCGGCGAAGTAGATGATCTTTTCCAGATCCTTCGGCGCCAGGTCGAGCAGGTATCCGAGGCGCGAAGGCACGCCCTTGAAGTACCAGATGTGGGTAACCGGAGCGGCCAGCTCGATGTGGCCCATCCGCTCACGGCGCACCTTGGCGCGAGTCACCTCGA
>NZ_BDBY01000396.1 GCF_001613225.1 Nocardia pseudovaccinii NBRC 100343 | reverse complement strand
TGCGAGCGCGGCCTCGATCAACCCGAACTGCTCGCCGATGCATCGGCGAGCACCGAGACCGAACGGGATGAACGTCTTGCGGTGGTGATGCGGTGTGGTGTCAATCCAACGGTCGGGGCGGAACGCGACCGGATCCTCATGTATCTGTTCGCTGCGATGAATGACGTACGGGCTCACCGCGATCTTCGTCCCGGACGGGAGCAGGATGTCGCCCAATTCGGTATCCGCCGTGACCTGTCGAGTCAGCACCCAGGTCGGCGGGTACAGCCGAAGGGTTTCGGTGATGATCCTGTTGGTGACCGGGAGCGAGGGAAGGTCCTCGCGCGTCGCTGTGCGCCCACCCAGGACCGAGTCGACCTCCTCGTGTAACTGCCGCTGCACCTCGGGGTGCCGGTCGAGCAGATACAACGCCCAGGTGAGGCATCCAGCGGTGGTCTCGGCGCCGCCCAAGAAAAACGTGAAGACTTGGTCGACCAGCTCGGAGTCGGTGAACGGTGCTCCGTCCTGTTCATCGCAGGCTTCCAGCAATGCCGACAACAGATCGCCGCGGTCCTTTTGATCGCCGCGTCGTTCCGCAATGACCGATGCGGCGAGTTGCCGTACGCGCCGGGTGGTGGCGGCGTAGCGCCGATTGTCGGGGGTGGGTAGGCGATTGATTATGGCTGGCAGTGCTGTGCGCCGGAGAAGTCCGTGGGCGATCGCGCTCAGATCGGAGCCGAATTGGCGAATTTGGTTGTCGGACAGCGACGTTGAGAACATGGTCAAGGTCGCAACCCGGAAGGTCATGGCCGACAAATCGACGCCCAGGTCGATTACCTTGCCGTCGTGCCATCCCTGCACCGTCGTCTCGATCGACCTGGTCATGCTCTCGACATACGACGGGAGCCGGTCGGAGCGGAACGCGGGCTGGCAAAGGCGACGCTGTCGACGGTGCTTATCGTGTGGACAGCTGCCGAGTCCATCGCCAGCGATCTCGCGGGCCCGAGCATAGAAGGGCCCTCCCTTGTCGTAGACCTTGTCGGCTACGAAGACTTGCGATGTCAGGTCCGGATCGGAGACGAAAACGACAGTGTCTGTTCCGAGCTGGATGCGGCACATCGGACCGTGCTCGGGCAGTGAGGAGAGGAGTCCGAGGGGGTTTCGCATCAGCTTCACACCATGTCCGATCAACGGCAGACCACCCGGAGCGAGCGGGATGCGGTCGAGGTCTGACTTTTCCACGTTCATGGGGTCCCCCTTCATCAGCTGACTACTCCCCACGTGAGCGCAGCAGTGCATTCGCCAGCGAGCAGATCAATCGTTCAGGATGTTACCAACATTCGGATGTTCATAACATCTCAAATGATGTTGGTTGCTTGGACGGTGAGCGTCATGCGTTGTGCCGCTGCTCGTGTCGCCCACCGCCCGTTTAGTGCCCGATCAGGACAGCGGTGGACCGGCATATGGACGGCGAATTGCCTGGTGGATACGGACGTCGCGGGTGTCTGGGAGTTCACTGACCTGAATACTGGCCGAGTATGGCTCCTGAGTAGCCGGATCGATCATGTGACATAGGTCGTCTGGTTCACGGCCATAGGCGACGTGGATTCCGTCCTGCCATCGACGATTGAACTCCACGCTGGTGCGGAGTCTGTCCAGCAGGTCGACGGCCTGAGGAGAATCTCGGTAGCGACCGAGCCCCGCGCGGATCATTGCCATGTCGCAGGTCGCCTCGTACTCCCATTGCAGCGCAAACTGTTTGGCGGGCGACTCGGCGGCATCCGGGCGGAAATGCCACAGCGCGATATTGTTGTCTGCGGCATCGAGGTCTGGTAGGGACTGGTAGAAGGACTCGTTGCCCACAAGGACATTCCACAGGGGGTCTGTATAAACGCAAATGACATCGACCCGGTCGAAGAACTTCAGTGCGGCAAGGCGGTCCGGAGTGCTCACGCGTTCGCGCAACTCTGCAATCGGCGTCAGCTCGACGGGCGGCTCGGCTAGTTCCCGAGTGAAGCGGGCTTGCATCTCGTCAAGCCGGTAGCCGACGATGAGCTGGTCCAGCACCCCCCGAAGTGGTATCAGCCCTTCATTCTCGATCTGTTTGATGTAGGAATCGCTGACCCCGGTACGTACCTCGGCGGACTTTCGAGTGTGCTTCCGATGCTCACGCACCTTACGCAACCAGTCACCGAGGTTAGGCATCTCGGCCTTGTCAGATGTCTGGGCGCGGCCACGCCGCTGTGTCAGCGCGCGTCTTGCAGGAGTCGAGCTCACGTTGTCGTCCTCCCCGTCTTGTCATCGCTGCCAGGGACCTTTCCTCACCATTAATGGATGGTGAGGAAACATCACCGCAGACTCCCCCAAGCTGCTTCTGTCCTATCAGACCTAGATCAATCCGGCAAACGCGTAAGGCCCTTCGTACGATTGCGAAAAGGTTGCTTAAGCGGTCGACACTTCGCCTCTTCCAGCGGGTGCGGGATCGAATAGGGTCTCACCGCCGCGCAGCCTGCGGACACCACCTCGGGCGGTCCGTTGTTGCGCCGTGGCCTGATCTTCTTCTCCTGTACCCCGTTTGGTCCCCGATACGCTGGCATGGTCACCGTGGGTGGGGCGTCGGCCGAAAGGCTGCGAAGCAGCCGCGGTCGAGAGTGTCCGATGGACAAGGCTATTGCCAATTGCCCCGATACGTGCTGGTCAGGCTGGTTCACAGTATGGGCAAAGAAATTGGCTGGCAAAAACGTTGTCCCTTGAAAGGGTAGCGCCGCAACCATTTTCGAGGTTTTGATGGCGTATGTGCGACGTCGACCTCGGCGCGTACTGCGTCGGTGCGGCGCGATCCGCGAGGGTTCGTCTCGGGGGTAACTCTTCGCAATATTCGGTCGCAGTCTTACAGCGGAAGACCCAAAGGGAGGGGACGTCTACATGGACGGTCACAATCAAGGACGTGGTCCGGACCGCCGACTACGCCGACGGCGCAGGCCTCGGTCGCAGGTGGCACAGATGCCGGACTTCTTCGAATGGATATGGGAGTTGCGAGAGCGCCTAGTTCTGAGCCGGGACAAAGCCGCTCCGCTCATCGGCATCAGTGCCTCCTACCTCACACAGATCGAAACCAAGCGCTACCCACCCGAACGTGAGGTCGTCGATGGACTCGTTATCGGCTACGAACTCAATGACATGCAGGCTCGACACCTGCGTGAACTATGGGAACCGCCAGTCGATCTCGCACCACTGGACGAGCTCCGAACCCGACTCATCACCTCCGGACAACTCGAGCTACTCAACTTCCACCAACACAACGGCACTCTCGCCGTATACATCGACTACACCTGGCATGTCCTGGCCGCCAACCCGTCCGCGGTGCGCGCCTTTCCGGGACTGAACGCAGTCGGCGGCAACATCCTGAGCTGGTTCTTCACTCCCATCGCGCAAGAAATCATCGTCGGTTGGGAACACGTGGCACCTCATATCGTCGCCACCGCCAAAGCCGTACTCGGCCGACACCGCAACGCCCCCAGAGCACAACACCTACTCCAACAGCTCCGAAAAAGCAGCGACGTCAACCGGCTCTGGCGCGACAACATCGACGTCGCCTACGGCCGGCCCCCAACCGAGTTGTTCCACTGGCGAGACCCCACCACCAGTGAACCGTTTTCCCTCAGCATCCAAACCTCCGATCACTTCGGAACCCAAGACATCTTCCTGTCGTGCGGCTTCCGACGCCCCTACTCCGGACCACCACTTCAGTAGCCCCTGAAACCATTGGGCACGACGATTTTTCAGCCTCCACACGAAGCTTGTTCAACCCGACGAACCAACCGAGCAAGGTCGGTGCAGACGGCCAAACGGCCGGTTGCACCGACCTGCGCCACTGACCAACCCCACCTATCTGACTGTGCCTCGAAGCCGTACGGCATGTCGCACACGAACACGCCGATGCACACCTCCAACACCGCACAACCGGCCCCCGCCGACCCGAGCCCTACCACGCCCCCTTCGCGCGGTCAGCTCTTATCCCGGCGATCGCCCCGCCCATAAGCAGCCAGCTCAGACCAACACTGCGGCAACAGAATCGGAACATATCGGAACTGAGGCTGGTGAATTCGTGTCCAGGGCCGACCTATCACGTTGACAATGCGTCGCCGGGAAGAGGATCGGATCGGGCCATGCCTCCGCGTCGACGACGGACAGATCTCCGCTCGGGGCTGACACTCCAGTAGCTGCTGGCGCAAATCAACAGGGCAGCAATAAGGCTGAAACTTCAACCGATTGCGACAGACTGGCGCATCCGACTCGAATCCTGTTCTATTGCAACAAGGGATGACTCACGGATCGGCCTGTGATTCGAGGCCGTAAGTTGAATCGGAAGAATTTTCTCGCTGCTGAGGACATGCTGCAGCGTCTGCTGAACGAGCCGACCGTATCGGTCCCCGATGCGGCCCGGCTTCTCGGTGTCGGCAAGTCCACCGTCTACGCGGCGGTCAAATCAGGTGGGGTGCCAGCTATTCGAGTTGGCAATCGAGTGCGAATCCCGTCGCGATGGGTACGCGAGGTGCTCCAATTGCAGGCTGATCACGGCGACGACACCTCGTAGGATGCCAGCCCGCTGTCCGGATCCTCCAGCCATTCTCGTCGCCCACGGATGGCCTGTCACCTCCAAGAACCCGCACCAATCATCGCCGCCGACACCGTCTCTGAAGCGATGGGCATACATCCGACGCATCCACCGGCATGTGCCCTGAACGACCACTGCCTGGGCAAGCTTCTCACCCGCCCCCGCCCGAAAGTAGAACCGGAATCGACCACCAGGAGTCATGAGATGACGAATAAGCCTGCCCGACGTGCCGAACCGATCAACAAGCACACAGCCAAGAACGGCAAGGTGACCTACTGGTTCCAGGCCGACGTGGGCACCAAGCCAGACGGCAGCCGGGACCGACAGCGGTTCACCTACGACACCCACAGCCAAGCACGGCGCGAATACCGCCGGATCACAACCGAAGTCGCTGCCGGAACCTACGTCAAGCTCCTGGACATCACCGTAGACGAGGCATGCGACCAATGGCTGCACAGCCGACGCGGCATCCGCCGGATCACGATGGAGGGATACCGCAACGATCTCAAACCCGTCCGGCGACGTTTGGGTGGCAAGAAGCTGCGCCAGCTCACCAAGAACGATGGGGACGCACTCGTGGAATGGATGCTGACCAAGGGTCGTGTCGACCCCCGGCACTACCGACCGGACAGCCTGATGGCACAGGTAGCCGAACTCATCGGTCAGCACCCCGAGGGCATCACGGCGGCCAAACTCAAGGCCGCATTCCCGGACAAGGACGTCCACACCTGCCTGTCCGGGCTGATCCGATCCCGACGTGTGACACGCCCCCGACGAGCGGTGTACGTCCTGGCGGACACAACACAGACAGAGAAGGCTCCGGGCGGCGTCAAACCGGTCACGGTGCGGGCTACCTTGACCACCTTCGGCATGGTCGTGCAGTCCTACGTCGATCAGGGAGCCTTGCCGCGCAACGTGATCGCGCTCGTGGAGCGACCCACCGACGATTTCAGCGATGAGGACGAGGAACAGTCGAAGTCATGGACCGTAGCGGAGGTCGCAACCTTCCGCGAATCGGTACGCGGGGAACGGCTGTACGCCTGCTGGCTGTTGTCCTGCTATGGGGCACGGCGCTCCGAAGTCCTCGCCATGCGATGGACACGCTTCGACGAATCCGCGCTACGGGTGCGCCGGGGCCGTGTCGCCATCGGCAAGGAAACCGAAGAAAACTTACCGAAATCCCGGCGCGGCAGACGCGACCTTCCACCACCCCCCGATCTGGCGCAGGCACTCAACAAGCTGAAGGAGCTCCAGAAAGCCGAGTGTGCAGCGCTCGGCATCCCGTGGTCGGATGATCGGCTGATCGCGGTGGATGAAACGGGAGAGCCGATCCGACCGCGCCACTATTCCGATACGTTTCAGCGGCTCAGGGAACGCGCCGGGCTTCGTCGCATCCCGCTCAAGGGGCTGCGGAATACGAGCGTAAGCCTGATGCTGGCGCTGCGCATTCCGGTCCACGTCGTCGCGGCCTGGCACGGCCACGACCCCGCGGTCTCACTGAGTATCTACAGCGACGCTCAGCCAGAGGACCTGCGCGCGGCGGGCGCCGCCCTGTTCCGGTGACTTGAAAGCCCGCTCCCGCACGTTGGCAAGTTCTTGGCAAGATCACTTGCTCGAGAACTCCCCCGGAGAACGACAAAACCCCTCCGACCAAGGTCAGAGGGGCTTTTTACTGTCGGGCTGACAGGATTTGAACCTGCGACCACCTGACCCCCAGTCAGGTGCGCTACCAAGCTGCGCCACAGCCCGTTGCGCCTAGTGTTCGGGCGCTCGGAAAGATTACCTCAGGGGGCGCCCAGACGCCGAATCGCCTGGTTATCGGTGTGGCGGGTGGGACGGGAGTCAGCGTGGGGTGATGCGGGCGGTGGCTCGGGGGTCGTCGGCTACGGCGAACCAGGCGTCGAGGGTGTTGCAGGTGCGGCGACCGATTACGCGGACCTGCTCGCCTGCTGTCAGCGGTTTGGTGTATTCGATGACGGTGCGGTGCGGGCCGGAGGTGAGATCGGTGTGGGTGGCGAGGAGTTCTTCTAGGGCGCTGAGGTAGACCGCGTTGTTGACGTGGTCGAGCCAGTCGAAATCGGCGACGCGCAGGGGGAAGGGCAATTCCTGGACGTCGGGGCCGGTGGGTAGTGGGTCGGTGAGTGCGGCTTTCCAGCGCAGGCGGTGTTCGGTGGTGCTGGCGAGCATGGGTGCCATGAAGCGGTCGCTCATGCGCGCCGGGACGCCGGACTCGGTGCCGAAATGGATGAGGAATCCTTCGGTTTCGACCAGACCGCCGTTGCTGCCGCAGATCTGCACGCGCATATTGCACCAGCGGTTCGACAGGGCCGAGCACCAGCGCCGCAGGGTGACGTGCTCGCCGAATTCGATGGGCTTGAGGACGTCGATAACGGTGCGGCGGACCACCCAGCCACGGTGGGTGTCACCGTCCTCGACGGCTTCGAGGTGCTCGAAGCCGATGTCCTGCAGGTAGCGGGCGATGGCGTCGAGGCGCAGACGCTGGTCCCGGTCGGTGTCGGCGAGGCGGACCGGCCAGCCGGTTTCGAACGGGGATCCGACGGTAGGGCGTTCCGGCAGCACGCTGGGAATGACCATGTACGGATAATGCCAGGTCCCGCCCCCTTCAGCAGCACCCGCCCCGCTCAGCGTGTCAACCTCCAGCACAGTGCTCCCGCCAGTGGTGATAGGTATTCGCACTCGGTTAAATAACGTTGAAGCTATGAGTCCCCCGGCCACGCCGTGGTCGAACCAGCCCAAGGGCCTCCCGAGCAAGGAGTCCAGCGGCGGCGCGGAGCTGGCCATCGACCCGGTGATTCTCACCGCCATCACCATTCCGTCGACGCGACGTAAGTACTATCCCGACCTCGGCATGCTCATCGGAACCAGTTTCGCGGTCCTGCTGTCTTTGGTGGCCTACCTCTTCGTCGCGTCCATCGGTTCGGCGCCGGATTCGGCACCGGCGGCCAGGTCCGCGGGCACCGATACCACCGCCGCCCCAGCGAATGCGGCCCAGGTCAGTCGCGGGCTGACCATCGGCAAGGTCACTGCCAACGACGGCAAAACGCTTGCGGTGCAAGGGATATTGGGTGCCACTACGAACGTTCGTGTCAGCACCGATACCCGGGTACTTGTCCTCACCGGCAATCGCGTGTCGGATGTGACGGTCGGTGCCGCGGTCGTCGTCTACGGCAATAAGGAAGCCGACGGCACGATTACCGCGAACCTGATCGTCGGCGGCTCGGTGAGCTAGGGGGCTACCGGCTCGGTGATGAGACCGCCGGTGAGTTCGACGGACCGGAGTCGGTCATCGATTTCGGTGGAGTGGTGGGCGACGATGAGTTCGTCCGCATCGATGGAGCCCGCGAAATCCGCCAGGTACGAACGGACTTCGGCGGGTGTGCCGACGGCGGTGTATCGGGTCATCGCGCTGAGCTGGCTGCCGTTCGGTGAGGCGAGGAACGCATCGATCTCCTCGTCGGTGAAGTCCGCGCCCGCCGCGCCGCGCCGAATCATGGCTCGCGCGCGAGCACGGTAGGAGATCGTCTTCTGCGCCACTGCCGAATCGTGGTCTTCGGCCGCGAACACATTGACACCGGCCATCACATACGGCTCGGCGAGTTGCTCCGACGGCCGGAAACTTTCGCGATAGACGGCGACCGCCTGGTGCAGCGCGTCCGGCGCGAAGTGGGACGCGAAGGCATACGGCAGGCCGAGCTGCGCGGCGAGCTGCGCACCGAATAGTGACGACCCCAGAATATAAAGCGGCACAATACCTTCCGCTCGCGGCACGGCCTGCACGCCGGGCACTCGCGAGTTGCCCGACAGATAGCCCTGCAGCTCCAGCACATCCTGCGGAAAGGAGTCCGCCGAGGAGGGATTGCGGCGCAGCGCGAACATGGTCTTCTGGTCACTGCCGGGCGCTCGGCCGAGTCCGAGGTCGATCCGCCCGGGGAACAGCGTCTCGAGGGTGCCGAACTGCTCCGCGATCACCAGCGGTGAGTGATTGGGCAGCATGATGCCACCCGCACCGAGCCGAATTGTCTCGGTCTGCGCCGCGACGTGACCGATGAGCACACTGGTGGCGCTGGACGCGATCGAGCGCATGTTGTGGTGTTCGGCGTACCAGACGCGTCGATAGCCGCTGCGTTCGGCGGCCCTGGCCAGCGCGACGCTGTTTTCGAAGCTGTCGCGTGCGGTGCTGCCGGGTGCGACCGACGCCAAGTCGAGGATCGACAGTGCGGTAGGCATAAGACTTCCTTCGTAGCTCAGAGAACGCGGTTCAGTTCTTCGGTGAAGGCCCGGATGCGGGCTTCGTCGCGGCGGTAGTAGGTCCACTGGCCGCGGCGGGTGGCGCTGAGGAATCCCGCGCGCTGCAGGATCGCGAGGTGTGCCGATATGGTCGAGGCCGAGGTCCCCGCCTTCTGCTGGATGAGACCGACGCACACCCCTAGCTCGCCGGTGTCATCGCCCCGCGCTGGGAAGTTCGCGTCCGGATCCTTGAGCCACGCCAGGATGCGCAAGCGGGTCTCATTCGCCAATGCCTTGCACTCGTCGAGCACATCCACCTCCCTTCGGTATTTCGCTAATTAACGAACTTACGCCGGATGCCACGACTCGGCACCGTGACGCAGCACACGTCAGAGGAGCAGGGAGCCCGCGCGTTTGACGGTACGAATGATCGGAGCGGTTTCGAGCGTGGCGATGCCGGGAAGTTCGGCGATGCGCTCGGTGAGGTAGCGACCGAGATCTCGAGGGTCACGGCAGTTGACCGCCGCGACCAGGTTGGTAGCGCCGGTGGTGACAGCGGCGAAGGAGACTTCGCGGTGGCGGGCCAGCGCCTCGCCGACGGCGACGGTAGCGGCCGGTTGGGTGGCGATCCAGAGTCGGGCCTCCGTGCCGAAGCCCAGTGCAGCGGACGGGATGTCGAGCTGGAATTGCAGGATTCCGTTGCGGCGCATGGCTTCCATCCGGCGGCGCACCTTGGTTTCGGACCACCGGGTGGCGGTGGCGAGGTCGGAGCAGGAGGTGCGGCCGTCGTGGTTGAGGACGCGCAGCAGGGACTTATCGCCTTCGTCGAGATGAAGGGGTTCGTCGTCGGGGTCGACTGGGGCGGGCCTGAGGTGGTCGACCTGGTCGGGTGTCAGCGCGGCTGAACCTCGCCAGCCGTCGGGCAGCACGAATCCGCGCAGCAGCAAGTGCGCGGACATGGCCACGATTCGGCTGGTGCGCGGAAGTTTGTGCAGCAGTAGCGCTTCCTGCTCTTCGATACTGCGGGTCTGGACCGTGCAGGAGACCTCGGTGCCAGCGGAGAGAAGATACACGAAGGACGTATCATCGCGTGCTGCAAGGGCTTTCGCGACAGAACCGGCGGCGTCAGGAGTGCAGCGCAATCGGATCGTCCATTGGACGTATCCGAGCCGCTGACCGTTCACCAGTCCGATCAC
The DNA here is from genome assembly GCF_001613225.1 of Nocardia pseudovaccinii NBRC 100343. Taxonomy (GTDB): domain Bacteria; phylum Actinomycetota; class Actinomycetes; order Mycobacteriales; family Mycobacteriaceae; genus Nocardia; species Nocardia pseudovaccinii. Next base: position 3,861 of record NZ_BDBY01000396.1, on the reverse strand, counting down.
CCTGAGCCCATGCGCATTTCGCAGCTGACGATACCGACGTGCCACGGTGTTCTCGGAGACGTCGAGAACTTCGGCGATGGTTCGGAACGACGCCCGGCCGTCGATCTGCAGCGCATGAACGATCCCCCTTTCGACGGCATCCATCATGAGGCCTCCAAATCTGACGGTTTCCAGCAATATCAGACCTTATTCTGGTTGATATCGCTCCCTCAACGCCAGGATCGGGGCATGAACATCCTCATCCTCGCCGCTACCGGAAACATCGGTAGCCAACTCGTCCGCCAACTGCGCACCGCCGGTCACACTGTGCGGGCAGGCACCCGCAACCCAGCGGTCGGCGGCTTCCCGCCCGACGTGCACGTGGTGCGCGTCGAACTGTCCGAACCCGACACGCTCCTCGCCTGCCTCGACGACATCGACGCTGTCTTCCTGCTGTGGCCGCTGCACACCGGCGCACAACTACCCAAGGCACTCGATCTCATCGCCGAGCGCGCCCGGCGCATCGTATTTCTCGGTACCGGCGGCATCCCGGACCTCAGCTTCGAGGATCAGGAGAAGCTGGTGCACGGCCGCGGAATCGAATCGGTGGTGCTGCGCCCGAGCACCTTCGCCGTCAATACCCTCTGGTGGGCCGATGAGATCCGAACCGGCGATATCGTGCACGGCAGCCACGGGCACCTGCCGATGAGCCTGATCCACGAGTCAGATATCGCGGCCGTCGCGGCCCGGACACTCACCGAAAACACCCATGCCGGAGCCACTTACACGCTGACCGGACCGGAGGTACTCACTCGGGCGGAGCAGGTCCGGATCATCGGCGAAACACTCGAGCGCCCCTTGCGCTGGTCCGAACTCACCCGCGACCAGGCCAGACAGCGCCTACTCGAGGACGACACGTTTCCCGACTCCTTCGTCGACGTCCTCCTCGACGGCTACACCGAGATGCTTGCCGCGCCCCGCCCCGAAATCACCTCTACCGTCGCCGATATCACCGGTCGCCCGGCACGTTCCCTCGCCGACTGGGTATCCGACCATCTCGCCGACTTCCGCTGACCCGCATATGAGAACGAACGCCGTTGCTCAGCAACGGCGTTCGTTCCGAAGGGCCTACTTCCGGCGTTCCCGCTTTTCGCGCACACGTACCGAAATACGAACCGGAGAACCATCGAAGCCGAACTCCTCGCGCAGCCTGCGCTCCAGGAACCGGCGGTAGCCCGCCTCCAAGAACCCCGTCGTGAAGAGCACGAAGGTCGGCGGCCGGGTCGTTGCCTGGGTGGCGAACAGGACGCGCGGCAACCGGCCACCGCGCATCGGCGGCGGTGTCGCCGCGATGACTTCCTTGAGCCAGGTGTTCAGCCGACCGGTCGGGATTCGCTTATCCCAGGATTCAAGTGCGGTTTCCATTGCGGGAACAAGCTTTTGGACGGCGCGACCGGTGTGCGCGGAGATATTGACGCGTTGCGCCCACGGCACGCGGACCAGATCCCGGTCGACTTCCTTGTCGAGCTGCAGGCGACGGTCCTCGTCGACCAGATCCCATTTGTTGAAGGCCAGCACGAGCGCGCGACCGGAGTCGGCGACCATGCTGATCACCCGCAGGTCCTGCTCGGTGATCGGCTCGGAGGCGTCGATCAGCATGATCGCGACCTCGGAGGCCTCCAACGCCGCCTTCGTGCGCAGCGAAGCGTAGAACTCCATGCCGCTGGCATGGGAGACCTTGCGACGCAGACCGGCGGTATCGACGAATTTCCAGATCCTGCCGCCCAATTCGACCAGCGAATCGACCGGGTCGACGGTCGTGCCCGCGACATCGTGCACGACCGAACGCTCGTCACCGGAGAGTTTGTTGAGCAAGCTGGACTTGCCGACGTTGGGCTTGCCGACCAGCGAGACCCGGCGCGGACCGGTGCCGCCGGTGCCCTCACGCGGGGTCTCCGGGAGTACTTCCAGGACATCGTCGAGCAGATCACCGGTGCCGCGGCCGTGCGCGGCGCTGACCATGCGCGGCTCACCGAGACCGAGCGACCACAGCGCGGCGGCCTCGGCCTCGACGCGCTCGTCGTCGACCTTGTTGGCGACCAGGATCACCGGAATCTTGGAGCGGCGCAGCTTCTTCACCGCGGCCTCGTCCGTAGCCGTCGCACCGACGACGGCATCGACCACCAGCAGGATCGCATCGGCGGTCTCCATGGCCAGTTCGGCCTGGCGGGCGACCGACTGCTGCAGGCCCTTGGCATCGGGCTCCCAGCCACCGGTGTCCTGCACCAGGAAACGGCGACCCGCCCAGTTCGCCTCATAGGAGATGCGGTCGCGGGTCACGCCGGGAATGTCCTCGACGACGGCTTCACGACGGCCGAGGATGCGGTTCACCAGGGTCGATTTACCGACATTCGGGCGGCCGACGACCGCCACCGTCGGCATCGCGAGGTGTTCGTCCTCGCCGAACTCACCGTCGAGATCGGCTATCTCCCAATCGGTTTCGTCGCTCCAGACGCCATCTCCCGCGAGAACGTCTTCGCTCACTGTGTCCTGCCTGTCCGGCCGATCGAAACCTGCCGCACCACAACGCGATACAGCTCGTCGATGACCTCATCCATATTCAGTTCGCTGGTGTCGACCTGCGCCGCGTCATCGGCCGGACGCAGTGGGGACACCGTGCGAGTGGAGTCGAGGGTGTCGCGACGCTGCACGTCGGCGAGTACGCCCTCGTAGTCGTCGCCGCGGCCTTCGGCGATGTTCTGCTGGTTACGCCGCTGCGCGCGGGCCTCGGCGGAGGCGGTGAGGTAGATCTTGGCGTCGGCCTCCGGCAGCACGACGGTACCGATATCGCGCCCCTCGACCACGATTCGCTGTGCGGCGGAAGCGATTTCACGCTGCAGCGCGACGAGCAGTTCGCGTACCTCGGCGACGGCGGACACCGCGGACACCGCCCTGGTGACGGCATTGCCGCGGATCTCCGAGGAGACGTCCTCACCGTCGAGCAGGATCAGCTCACGGCTGGGATCGGTACCGATGGTCAGCGGCAGTTCCTTGACCGCGGCACCGATGGCTGCCGAATCGGTCAACTCGACACCGGCACGCAGCACCCGCAGCGTGGCGACGCGGTACATCGCGCCGGTATCGAGGTAGCTGGCGTCGAGCCGGGTTGCCAGTCGCCGCGACACACTGGACTTGCCCGTGCCCGAAGGCCCGTCCATGGCGACGACCAGCGGCGTGGTGCCTTCAACCATCGCAGGGACCTCCACGGGAATCTCTACACCGTTCACAACGACACCGCCTCGTAAAGTTTGCCGACTTCATCGCGGCCGATCACGCGCAGCGTGCCGGGCCGTTGGTCGCCGAGTGCGACCGGACCGATATTGGTGCGCACCAACCGCGTCACCGGATGACCGACCGCGTCGAGCAGCCGACGCACGATGTGCTTGCGCCCTTCGTGCAACACGATCTTGACCAGCGAACGTCCCTCGCCCAGCTCGAGCACCTGGAACCGGTCCACCTTGGCCGGACCGTCTTCGAGCTCGACACCGTCGCGCAGGCGCTTGCCGACCGACTTGTTGACCTCACCGTTCACCGTCGCCAGATAGGTCTTCGGGACCTGGAACGACGGGTGCATGAGCCGGTGCGCGAGATCGCCGTCATTGGTGAGCAGCAACAGCCCCTCGGTGTCGGCATCAAGCCTGCCGACGTGGAACAGGCGCTGACCGGCGGCGATGCGTTCGGCGACGATATCGCCGACGCACGGGCGGCCAAGATCGTCGGACATGGTGGACTGCCAGCCCTTGGGCTTGTTCAGCGCGATATGGACCAGTTCCTCACGCACCATCACGCGGGTGCCGTCGACGCGGACCACGGCATGCTGCG
>NZ_BDBY01000395.1 GCF_001613225.1 Nocardia pseudovaccinii NBRC 100343 | reverse complement strand
CACGGCAACTTCTCGTGGCCACCCTCGGCGGGCTGGTCGACGTGCTGTTTCTTGGCGGGCTTGGCATTGCTCAGCAGCGGGGCGGAGACGACCTTTTTCTGTGGCTTCGGATTCTTGGGCTTCTTGCCGACAGGCGCGGACATCGCGGCCGACGATGTGCGGCGCGACGGATTGCCTTGCTGCGCAGCGCCTCCCGGCGCATAGCCGCGCGAACCGGCGGTACGCGGGGCCGAGCTGTCTTGTGTCCCAGCGCGATAGCCGTCGCCGCGCGAACCACGATGATCGGAGCCGCCCTGCGACGAACCGCGATAACCCGCCCCACCCTGCGACGAACCACGGTAGCCCGAGCCGCCTTGTGCGGAACCGCGATAACCGCTGTCCCCCTGGGCGGAACCGCGATAGCCACCACCCTGCGACGTGCCACGTCGATCTGATCCGCGCTCAGCGGAACCGCGATAGCCACTGTCGCCGTGCGACGAACCGCGATAGCCGCTGTCGCCCTGTGCGGTGCCGCGGTAGCCACCACGCGAGGAGCCACGCTGATCGCCCTGCGACGAACCGCGGTACCCACGCTCGCCGCCTTCTGAGCTCCCCCGATAACCCCCTTGCGAGGAGCCGCGCTCGGAACCGCCCCCCGCGGCCCCACGCTGCGTACTTCCCCGTTGCGCCGAACGCATATCGCGTGCGTTTCGGCCTGCGCCGCCCCTGGTGGGCTGGTCGCTTCTGTTCCTACGATCCGGTGTGCCATCTCGGCGAGCGGGCGTATTCATGTTGTCCTGTCAGTCTTCTTCGGTACCGAGATCCAAATCGGTCTCGGCGGATTTCTTCAACCTGGTGTAACGGGGGTCCGTGTCCAGGCTCTCGTTGATCTCGTCGATCAGGTCGACGCCCGGCAGCAGGGGCGCCAGTGGCGGTAGATCGGACAGCGATGCGAGTCCGATCCGCTCCAGGAACAGTTCGGTCGTGCAGTACTGCGTGCCGTTCGTATCCGGGTCGACCCCGGCCTCGGCGATCAATCCGCGAGCCAGCAGGGTTCGCATCACACCGTCGACGTTCACGCCGCGCACCGCGCTGACCCTGGTCCGGGTCACCGGTTGGCGGTATGCCACCACCGCCAATGTTTCCAGAGCGGCCCTGGTCAATTTCGACCGGGCACCGTCGAGCAGCATCCGTTCCACATACGGCGCGTACTCGCTGCGAGTATAGAAGCGCCACCCGTCACCCACGAAACGCAGATCGATGCCACTGGCCCGCGCGGACAGTTCCGCGGCCATTTCGTGCAGCGCCCGCTCCACCCGCGCCGGTTTGTCCTGCAACGCGTCGGCCAGCAGTTCTACCGGGGCCGGAGCGTCCACAATGAGCAGCATCGCCTCCAACGCCGACCGGAATTCATCGTCATCCAGCGGTTCGGGCGTGAACTCCGCCACTTCGTCGTCGGAACCGGCGCCGACATCTTTTTTGTTCTTCGTCGCACGTGCCGTCTTCGTCGCACTTACAGAAGCTCGGGCCTCGTCCCTACCGCTTCCCAGCCGCGTCTCACTCGGTCCGCCAGCAACGCCGTCGCCATCCTCCATGCTCGGCGCTACCTGCTCGCTGACGCTCGGCTCGGCCGTGCCGGAGGAATCGCCGTCGACGATCGGACTGCCTACGGCCTCGGTCGCACCGGCCGAAGCCGCGGGCTCCTCGCCTCCACCGCTCGTCGGCGTCGTATCAGTGCGCCCCGCGACGCCTTCGACTCCACCCGATGCCTGCCCGCTGAGGCTCGGCTCGCCCGCGCTCGAGGAATCCGGTTCGACAATTCGACTGCTTACAGCCGCCGCTCCCCTGCCGCTCGAGGTCACCGCATCCCCGGCATCGTCACCGCTCGAATTCGCCGCAATGCCGTCGGATCCGGGCGCGCTCGCATCCGCAGCGTCTTCGATGAACTCATCGCGCCCACTCGACGCCACCTTGCCGACGCTCGATCCTGCGGCGCTCGCACCCGATACGACACCGCCACTCGAACTCAGGACCGCACTACCGTCGGGTCCTGGCGCGCTCGCATCCGCAGCGTCTTCGATGAACTCATCGCGCCCACTCGACGCCACCTTGCCGACGCTCGATCCTGCGGCGCTCGCACCCGATACGACACCGTCGCTCGAACTCAGCGCCGCACTACCGTCGGGTCCTGGCGCGCTCGCATCCGCGGCGTCTTCGATGCGCTCATCACTCGACGATGGCGCCTCGTCGCCCGATTCCACCGCGCTCGCGCCCGATGCATCGCCGCTCCGCGCGACCACTGCGCGATCACCACCGTCGACCTGCTCGCCCACCACCCCGGTGTCGTGCTCGACGGGTGTCGCATCGTCGGTGCGCTCACTCACCCGTAGTCCTCCTCGATGGTCACGGTGTCGGCGGTCTCGTCCTTGGGGTCGCCGGTCCAGCTGATCGAGAGCGGGCCGAGCGGGTCGGGTTGGTCGAACTCGATCGTCTTGCCCCGGTACAGCTCGAGCAGGGCGAGGAAGCGGGCGACGATCTGGATCGGCACATCACAGTCGGCGACCAGTTCGCCGAAGGTCGTCCAGCCGCCCGGTCCGCGCAGTTTGAGCTGTTCGAGCACGAGCGCGGCCTGTTCGGCGACCGAGAAGGCGTGCTGGTGCAGGTGGTCGAGTCCGACCCGCGGCGCCGGGCGAGGCCGGAAGGCCGTCGCGGCGATCGCGGCGAACTGGTTTGCGTCAACTCCCAGCTTAACCTCGGGCAGCAGGTCGGCGTAGCGCTCCTCCAGCCCGACCGCGCGCGGGTAGCGCCGCAACGCGACCGCCTCCAGTTCCCCGAGCAGTTCGGCGACCTGTTTGAACGCGCGGTACTGCAGCAGCCGGGCGAAGAGTAGATCGCGTGCCTCGAGCAGTTCGAGATCCTCGGCGTCGGTCACCTCGCCGGACGGAAGCAATCGCGCCGCCTTGAGGTCCAGCAATGTCGCCGCGACGACAAGGAATTCGGTGGTCTGATCCAGGATCTTGTCCGCACGCAATGCCTGCTGCCCGATGCTGGCGGTCAACGCCTTTGTGTAGACAATGAATTCGTCGGTCACCTGATGCAACGCGACCTCGGTGACATCGAGCTTGCGCGAACTGATCAGATTCAGCAGCAGATCGAACGGCCCTTGGAAGTTGCTCAGCCGCAGCTGGAACCCGGAGGTCTGGGCCGTCGGCTCGCTCTCGCCGCCAGGTCCACTGGACCGATCATCCGCGGCCGAGTCGTTCGCAGCCGACGCGGCACGCCCGGCATCGGAGTCCCGATCGACGAACTCATCAGACTCCGAGCCGAGCGTATCCGTGTTCGTCGATGGCGCCGGTTCCGTACCGCCGATCACCGGCCGGACCGGTGGATGACTTCCCGCGCCATCGCCCGATATGCTTCGGCCCCACTGGATTTCGGTGCCCACGTGGTGATGGGTTCACCCGCGACGCTGGCGTCGGGAAAACGTACGGTGCGCGCGATCGCCGTGTCGTACACCAGGTCGCCGAACACTTCGACGACGCGCGCCATGACCTGACGCGAATGTAGTAGCCGCGCATCGAACATGGTCACAACGATGCCGTACAGGCTCAGGCGCTGGTTCAAGCGGTCCCGCACCTTCTCTACGGTGTCGTTGAGCAAGGCAAGTCCGCGCAGCGAAAAGTATTCGCACTCCATCGGAATGATCACGCCATCGGAACAGGCCAGCGCATTCACCGTGAGCAGGCCGAGCGACGGCTGGCAGTCGATGAGGATGTAGTCGTAGCGATCGCGCACCGATTCCAGTGCGCGGCCCAGTGTCTGCTCCCGGCCGACCTCATTGACCAGCTGGATCTCCGCGGCGGACAGATCGATATTGCTCGGCAGCAGGTCCAGATTCTCGACGCGGGTCTCCATCAGGACATCGTCGATCGAGACCTTGGATCCGATGAGCAGGTTGTGCACGGTCAGATCGAGATCGTGGTGGGCCACACCCAATCCCGCCGACAGCGCACCCTGCGGATCCAGGTCGACCAGCAACACCCGCCGACCGAACTCCGCGAGCGCGGCGCCCAGGTTGATGGTCGAGGTGGTCTTGCCGACGCCCCCCTTCTGATTGCACATCGCGACGATCAGCGCATCACCGTGGTTTTCGACCGGCGGCGGGTCGGGCACGACACGCAGCGGGCGCCCGGTCGGCCCGAGCGTCGCATCGTCGGGGACCGGGTCGGCGCCGTCGCCCCACAGCGTTTCCGCCGCAGCGGCCGAGTACGGACCCGTCCGGGGACCCGTAAGCGGCTGCGCCCCAGCACTCATCGGCGGCTCTGCCGCACCGGCTGTCGTCACGATCCGCTGCTCCTTATACGTTCCTGCCCGTTGCCTTCGCCCGACTCCGGCATCTTCTGCCCGAGCGTAGCGAGGCCGATCAGGCCCGACCTCGCTTTCGTACGGTCCAGCTCTCGATAGACGCTACCGCTTGACAGCGCAAGACCCACGCTCGGACACGCGACACCCACGTTTACCTGCGCAGGCGTCCACTCCCCTAGCGCCAATCGGGTCCGCCGTCGAAATGGACGTCGAACCGATCGTGGAGCTCATCCATGCTGTCCCAATCCGCCTCACCCCGAGCGATACGACCGAGCTGCCGGAAGTACTCGAAACGGACGATACCCGGTGTGAGTACCGCGAAGAACTCGGCGGGACCGTCCGCGGACGCCCCGAAGGCATGGACAGTACCCGGCGGAATCACCACCAGACCACCCTTCGCGACCGCATGCCGTTCGCCGTCGACGAGGAATTCCATAGTCCCGTCCAGGACATAGAAGATTTCCGTTGACTTCGTGTGATGGTGCGGCCTGGTCCCATCCGCGCCAGCCCGCAGGACGAGCCGATTCGCTCCGAACAACCCATCGGTCTTCTCGCTGTCCTCGAGCAACTGGAACGATCCGCCGCCGGGCAGCGCAACCGCCTCGACATCGCGCTCCTGAACGATGAAAGCCTTTGCCATCCAACTCACCTCACGTCGTTATGCCGAGACCACCCGATCCCGGCATAACGACACAACCGGACCACGGTCCCAATCCTTCCGGAGTGCAGCGGGTCAGCGGGCGCGGGGGTGAGCGGTTGCCCAAACCTCGCGAAGCGTGTTCACAGTGACCAAGGTGTAGATCTGCGTAGTCGTCACCGACGCATGTCCCAGAAGTTCCTGGACCACACGCACATCCGCACCCCCGTCGAGCAAATGCGTTGCGAAGGAATGACGCAGCGTATGCGGCGAAACCGTGGCCCCGATGCCCGCCCGCTCGGCGGCGGTCTGCAAAACCTGCCAGGCACTCTGCCGCGACAACCGACCACCGCGAGCATTCAGAAACAGCGCGCCCGCAGTGCCTTTGCCGTTCGCGGCGAGCACCGGCCTCCCCCGCACCAGATAGGCGTCGACAGCTGCCAGCGCGGGCCTGCCGATCGGAACCATGCGCTGCTTGCCGCCCTTGCCGTGCAACACAACAGCGCGTTCCTCGGTATCGAGATCATCCACATCGAGCCCGACCATCTCCGAAATCCGCGCCCCGGTCGAATACAGCAGCTCGAGCAGCGCCCGATCGCGCAATCCGCGCGGCCCGCCGTCGGTTCCGACCCCATTCGCGTCATCGATCGGCCCGCCACCAGCCGCCTCCAGCAGCCGCAATACCTCGTCGTACGGCAGCGCTTTCGGCAATCGACGTCCCGGTGTCGGCGGCTTCACCGCATGCGCGACATCGGTACTCGTCATACCCTCCGCCGCGGCGAAGCGATGCAGCCCGCGCACCGCGATCAAGGCACGAGCGACCGAACTCGCGGCCAGCGGCGGGTGTGTCTCCCCACCTGCCCGCAGCACTATCGTGAACTCCGCGACATCGGATTCGGAGACCTGCTCGAGTGCCGTAACCCCGCGCCCGGTCAGGAAATCCCGATACCGGTCGAGATCGCGACGGTACGCACCGAGGGTGTTGCGGGCGGCGCCGCGCTCGACCGCAAGATGATCGAGGTAGGCGTCCACCTCCCGCGCGAGCACCGCCCGGACCCGTCAGTCTTCGGACTGCCGCTGCGCCTTGCGACGCAGGAATGCGGTGGGCTGTCCCGGCCACGGCGCGTCGGCCGGGCGCAACTGCACCCCGCCCGCCCTGGCGGCCGCGAGCGCGAGCAGACCGGCGACGGCCGTGGCATTGACGATCTCACCGGCCAATGCGGCCCGCACGGCCTCGTCCACCGGCAGGCGAACCAATTCCAGGTCCGCCTCCTCCAATTCCGGCTCCGGCCGGTCGGTTTCGTACAGACCCCGCGCGGCATACACCCGCAGCGCCTCATCGGTGAATCCGGGCGACAGCGCGACATCCACCAAAACCGACCATTCCCTGGCGGCCAGTCCGGTCTCCTCCGCCAATTCGCGCTTGGCCGCTGCCAGCGGATCCTCGCCGGGCACATCGAGCAGTCCGGCGGGCAGCTCGAGCAGCCGCCGACCGATCGGATGCCGATACTGCCTGATCAGTACCACATTGTCGGCATCATCAATGGCCGCGACCGCAACCGCCGCATGATGTTCGATCACCTCGCGTTCGACGACGCGTCCGCCCGGCATTGCCACCTGGTCGAGCCGCAAGGCGAGGATGGCACCGCTGTACAAGGTCTTGCTCGCCACTGTCTCGAAGTCGTGGCTGCCCGGCTGGGCTCCCCCGTTATCACTCATCTACGACGCCTGATCTGCGTTCGCGAACTCTTCGTCCGGGATATCGACCGGAAGCCGCTCGGCCAGTTTATATTTCAGCGCCGCCGCGATCAGCGCCGCGAACAGTGGATGCGGGCGAGTCGGGCGGCTCTTGAGCTCCGGATGCGCCTGGGTGGCCACGAAGAACGGATGCTTATCCGCAGGCAGCTCGACGAATTCGACCAGATGTCCGTCGGGGGAGGTACCGCTGAATTTCAAACCGCTGGCGGCGATCTTGTCGCGGTAGGCGTTGTTCACCTCGTAGCGATGCCGGTGCCGCTCGGAGACCTGGTCGGTGCCGTAGGCCTGCGCGACCACCGAACCCTTCTGCAGCGTCGCCGGGTACGCGCCGAGGCGCATGGTGCCGCCGAGATCGGCCTCACCGGCCACGATCTCCTTCTGATCGGCCATGGTGGAAATCACCGGATGCGGTGTATCCGGCTCGAATTCGGCCGAATTCGCTTCGGCCAGACCGACCGAGCGCGCGGCTTCGATGACCACACACTGCAAGCCCAGGCACAGACCGAGCAGCGGAAGCCCCCTGGTCCGCGCATATTTGATGGCGCCGACCTTGCCCTCGATGCCACGGATACCGAACCCACCCGGAATCAGCACCGCGTCCGCATCGCGCAGCGCGGCCTGCGCACCCGCCGGAGTCTCGCACTCATCCGACTGCACCCAGCGGATATTCACCTTGGCCCGCGAAGCGAATCCG
>NZ_BDBY01000394.1 GCF_001613225.1 Nocardia pseudovaccinii NBRC 100343 | reverse complement strand
CGTCCACATCGACGTCGCACATCAGCGCGATCTTGCTCTTGAGCGCCTGCGGCACCTCCCTATCGCAACGCAGGATCAGCGCGTCGGGCTGGATACCGATATTGCGCAGCGCGGCCACCGAGTGCTGGGTCGGCTTGGTTTTGAGCTCACCCGACGGCGCGAGGTAGGGCACCAGCGAGACGTGCAGGAAGAACACATTGTCCCGGCCCACATCGTGGCGGATCTGGCGCGCGGCCTCGAGGAAGGGCTGCGATTCGATATCGCCGACGGTGCCACCGATTTCGGTGATCACCACATCGGGCACCTGCCCCTGTAGATCCGGCCCCTGCATCGCCAGGATGCGACTCTTGATCTCGTCGGTGATATGCGGGATAACCTGCACCGTGTCACCGAGGTATTCACCGCGACGCTCCTTGGCGATCACCGACGAATAGATTTGCCCGGTAGTCACATTCGCGTCCCGGGACAGATCCCGGTCGAGGAACCGCTCGTAGTGGCCGACATCGAGATCGGTCTCCGCGCCGTCCTCGGTGACGAACACTTCGCCGTGCTGGAACGGATTCATGGTGCCCGGATCGACGTTCAAGTACGGGTCGAGTTTCTGCATGGTCACCCGCAGTCCGCGCGCGGTCAGCAGCTGACCGAGGCTGGAGGCGGTAAGACCCTTACCCAATGAGGAGGCGACACCACCGCTGACGAAGATGTGCTTCGTGGCCGTTCGCGCCTGATTCCGTGTATGACCCACGGGTCTTCACGGTAACACGAAATTGCTGGTCTGATCACACGCCACGCACGTTTGCCACCGAGTCGCTGCGATCGATCGGATCCGAACTGTGCGCCATGTTCGCAGCACCGGGCATCGCGGGTCCGGCGGGTCAGCTCGAGGGCAGTGCGACGAGTGTGAGGGAGGTCGCCTTGGTGCCGGTTCCGTATCGGCCCGCGCCGCCGTTGAGCTGCTCGCTCAGGCCGAGCACGGTGGTGACGCGGCCGATATCGCGGTCGAGATTGTCGACGGTGGTGACGGCGGTGGCGAGCGCGGCGTCGGAACGAATGATCGCGATCGGACCCGGATTGTCGGCGGCGCCGGATCGGCCCGCCAGCACCGCCCCCGCACCGCGACCACGCAGGGCGCCGACGAATCGGGCGATATTGCTGCCCTGACTGTTCTCGCTGGACTTCGCGCCATCGCCGGTGACGACAACGGCGAGGTTCGCGGCCTGCGCCGGGGTGTCGCCGTAGGCGAGGAAACCGCCGCCGCGCAACGTCTCCAGCACCAGGCTCAACTCCTGCGGGGTGCTGCGCGGTTGCGCGCTCACGGGATCGAGCAGCAGCACCAGGCCGAGCAGGTCGCCCGCCATACTGCCCTGATCCACCTGGCCGGTGCGCAGTTGCGCGCCCGCGGGGATGACATTGGTGACCGCGGTACGCATCCGGTCGCCCTCGGCCGCGTCGAGGAAGGCGTCGTTGAGCGCGATGCGGGCGGTCACGGTGGCGCCCGAGGTTTCCAGGTCCTTCGCGACGGCGTCGACATCGGCGGGTTCGGCATCGGGGGTCGTGAACACCACGACGCTGCGGTCGGTGAGCGTGCCGCCGAGGATCCGCCCCGCAGATCCGGCGATGAACCGGTCCGCGGCATTCATTTCGTCGCCGAACCGCCGGTTCTGATCAGTGGCCACATCGAGTTGTTTGCGCAGATCCGTTTTATCCGCGCGCAATCCGGTCAGCAGGTCCGCCGCCACAGTCTGCGACCCGAGCACCACACCGAGGGCAAGGGCCAAGAAGATCGCGACGATCGAAACCGCATGCTGCCGAATCGAAATCATCGGGTCCCTCCCGCACTGGCTAGGCCCTCGGCCCACAGCGCGAACCGGTTCCAGGTATCGGCCGCCCAATCCAGCGCCTCGGTCCCCATATTCGAGGCGAGCATGGCCACGATCACCGCGACCAGCGCGGCGAGTACGACCATCGCGATGGCGGTGCCGGACACTCGGTTTCGGTAGAGCGTGGCGACGGCCTTGGCATCCATGAGTTCGGTGCCGATTTTCAGCCGGGTGAGGAAGGTCGCCGGATTGCTGTCGCGGCGGCCGCGGTCGAAGAAGTCGTCCAGCGATGCGGCGGCGCCAGCGGTCACGATCAGCGATGCGCCATGGTGGTGAGCCAGCAGCAGGGCCAGGTCGGAGGCTGCGCCGGACGACGGGAAGGTTGTCGCGCCGATGCCGAGATCCTGGATGCGTTCCAGCCCCTTGGCGTGGCCGTCGGTATCGGCGGGCAGAATCATCTCGGCACCGGATTTCAAGGTGGCGGTGGTGATTTCGTCCGGGTCGCCGACGATCAGATCGGGGCGGTAGCCCTGCTTCATCAAGGTGTCCGCACCGCGGCCGACGCCGACCATGATCGGCGCGTACTCTTTGATGAAGGGCTTCAGTCGCTTGAGATCGTCGGCGTGCTCCGGGCCGTCGGCCACCACGACCACATGCCGATTCTTCATGTCGAGCTCGAGCTCCGGCACCCCGATACCGTCGATGAGCAGCGCACTCTCGGTGCGGATGAATTCGATGGTGTTGCCCGCGAAGGCCTCGAGATGATCGGCGAGACCGTTGCGCGCCTCGATCATTCGCTCGGCGACATCGGATTCGGTCAGCTCGATGCCCGTGACCAGGACCTCGGGCTCCTTCTTGACCAGCTTGTCGGAGTAGACGACGCCCTCATCGATGCGAACCTTGACGCCGTCCTTGATCCGGAAGGCATCCGAACTCACGGTGTCCAGCAGTAGAATTCCGTTGGCGACCAGCACTTCCGGCCCCAGATTGGGGTAGCGGCCCGAGATCGACGGCGAAGTATTCACCACCGCGACCACACCCGCCTCGACCAACTGATCGGCGGTGAGCCGATCCAGATCCATCTCATCGAGTATTACGACATCACCGGGCCCGACCCGCTTCAGCAGACGCCTGGTGTTGCGGTCAACCCGAGCTGTCCCGGTCAATCCGGGCAGCGCTTCGGTGCTCTTCGACAACAACGCCAACATCTTCATGGGGCCGATCCTGTACGCAAACCCTCAACCATTGGTGGAGGCGCGCCGTATCACCTATCACATTCGTCACTGTGATAACACGAACACCACGCCGCGCCGAGAGCGCGCCAGCAAGTACCCGTATGCTGCGGGTCACAGATATCCCGAATAGGAGTCATCATGGTCAGCAGTACCGTCGACGCCGTGATCGCGGCACCGCGCGATGTCGTCTACAAGTTCTTCACCGAGCGGGATGGCATCAACCCGTACATCCCGGTCGACTTCACCTTGAAGACCCCCGGCTCGCCCACCCCGACGGGCGTCGGCGCGCAGTACTTCATCGGCAAGGCGGGCGTCGGCATCGTCGAGGAGACCACCAAGCTGGTCCCCGGTGAACTCATGGAATACAAGATCATCAAGGGTGCGCCGGTGAAGCGGCACATCGGCACAATCACCTTCACCGACACCGATAACGGCACCCTGGTCTCCTACACGATGGAGTCCGAGCCCAGCCTTCCCGTCCCCGCGAAGGTGCTGGAATTCGGCCTGAAGAACCTCATCAACCAGTTCATCAAGGGCGCCCAAAAAGCCCTGCGCTGAACTCCTCAGGCCGGAGTGCGTTCGGCGCGAGCGGTTTCGAGCAGTTCCTCGGCGTGAGCGCGGCCGGTTTCGGTGTCATCGAGACCGGCCAGCATGCGAGCCAATTCGATGACGCGCTCATCCTTGGTCAATGCCCGGACGCCGCTGTTGACCTTGCCCTTGCCGTCATCGGACTTGTCCACCACCAGATGGGTGTCGGCGAATGCCGCTACCTGCGGCAGGTGGGTCACCACGATCACCTGATGGGTGCGCGCGAGCCGGGCCAGTCGGCGGCCGATCTCGACCGCGGCCCGGCCGCCGACACCGGCGTCGACCTCGTCGAACACCATGGTCGCGCCATGATCCGAACTGGCGAGCACCACTTCGAGAGCCAGCATCACGCGCGACAGCTCACCACCGGATGCGCTCTTGCTCAACGGCAACGACTGCGCACCGGAATGCGCGGACAGACGGAATTCCACCTCGTCGACACCGGTCGAACCGGCGTGCAATTCCTGCCCGTCCACCGTCAGCGGCGCGGAGTCCTGCGGGCTCGCGGGCACCGGCCGCACCACGACCTCGAGCTTCGCCTTACCCATCGCGAGCCCACCGAGTTCGGCGCTCACCGCCGAGGCGAGCTTGCCCGCCGACTTGGTGCGCGCCGCAGTCAATTTGCGCGCCGCTTCCCGAACGCGGTCCGCGGCGATATCCACCTCCGCCGCCAGCGCGGCCAATGCCTCTTCGGAGACATCTAGCGAGCCCAGACGCGTGCGCGCCTCATCCGCCCACGCGATGACCCCGTCGATATCCGGTGCGTACTTGCGCGTCAGCGATTTCAACTCAGCTTGCCGGGTGAGCAGCGAATCCAATGCACCCGGGTCCGAAGGCAAATCCGAAAGATAGCCACTGAGCTCGGTGGTGAGATCGACGACGACCGCGATGGCCTCGCCGAGCCGCGGCCCGAGCGCGGTCAGCGCCGGATCGTGCGCCGATTCGATGCGGGCCCGCGCGGCGCCGAGCAATTCCAGTGCGCCCGAACCGTCTTCGGGCGAATCGGCGGGACCGGCCAAGGCATCGTGCGCGACCGCGGCGGCCTCACGCAGCGAATCCAGATCGCTGAGCCTGCGCACCTCGTCCACGATGCGCTCGTCCTCGCCGGGTTCCGGTGCGATGGTATCGATTTCGGACAGCGAATGCTTCAGCCGGTCGGCCTCCAACGCGAGTTCCCTACTGCGCGCGGTACGTTCGAGCAGCTCAGTGCGGGCGTCGAGCCAGGAGCGCCGCCGCACCTGGTACTTACGCAGCAGCGAACCGACCGTATCGGCGGCGAACTGATCCAGCGCGGACAGCTGCTGATCCGGACGCTGCAGGCGCAGCTGGTCGTTCTGACCGTGCACGGTCAGCAACGGCGCGGTGAAATCGGCGAGGACAGAGGCGGGTACGCCGCGCCCACCCAGGTGTGCGCGGGAGCGTCCGTCACTGCCGACGGTGCGGATCGCGATGATGCTGCCGTCGTCATCACGTTCGGCCGCAGCCGATTCGAGGACTTCCTGCACTTGCTTCTGCGCGGTGGTATTCACCTCGTCGACGGTGAAGCGCCCCTCGACCACGGCCCGGTCCGCACCCAACCGGACACGGCCCGCATCGGCCCGCGCCCCGCTGAGCAGGTGCAGGCTGGTCACCACCATGGTCTTACCGGCGCCGGTCTCACCGGTCAGAACGGTCAGACCCTCATGGAATTGCGCGGTGGCCGTGGATATGACGCCAAGCCCGTCAATCCTGATCTCTGTCAGCACTAGTCCTCACCCACCCCGCCGGCTCCGCCGGCTGCCATCCCGCTGTCCTCACCCACCCCGCCGGCTCCGCCGGCTGCCATCCCCCGGCTGATCTCCGTTCGCCGTCGGCCACGCCAGCCTGTCACGGGCAATTGGAATTTGCGCACCATCCGGTCCGCGAACGGTGCGGAGTCCAACCGCACCCACCGCACCGGTTCGGCGCCGCGGACCGCCTCGAGCCGACCGCCCTTCGGCAATGCCAGGGTGCGCCTGCCATCCAGGAAAACTATCGCATCATGGCCCGCCGCGACGGATTCGACCGCGATCCTGGACTCCGGACTGGTCACCAGCGGCCGTGCGAACAGGGCGTGCGCATTGCTCGGAATCACCAGCAGCGCTTCGAGTTCGGGCCACACCACCGGGCCGCCCGCGGAGAACGCGTAGGCGGTCGATCCGGTCGGTGTGGAGATGAGGATGCCATCGCAACCGAACTGCGAAACCGGCCGCCCGTCGACCTCGAGGACCACCTCCAGCACGCCCATGCGCGAGGCGTTCTCGATGCTGGCTTCATTGAGCGCCCAACCGGTTTCGACGATCTCGTCGTCCACCCGGACGTTCACATCGATGGTCATCCGCTGCTCGAGGCGGTAATCGCCGCGGACTACGCTCGCCAATGCCTCATCGAGGTGTTCGGCCTCGGCCTCGGTGAGGAAACCGATGCGGCCCAGGTTGATTCCGAGCACCGGCACCCCCGCCGGCCTGGCCAGTTCGGCCGCGCGCAGGAAGGTGCCGTCACCGCCGAGCGAAAGCACCATCTCGCAGCCGACCGCCGCGTCCGGGCAGTGCTCGACCACGCGCGCCGGATATCCGCCCGGTTCCGCGACGGCCGTCCCGCCCGGGGTGTCGGGCTCACAGTCGAATCGGGTGCTGTCCGCCTCGTCCGCGAGCACGCGCAGCCCGATACCCGCGTCGGCGAAAATCTTCGCGACACGATGAGCGGTTTCGATGATCTCCGCCCGGCCCGGATGCGAAACCAGCAGAATCTCTCTGGATTCGGCTGGCGTCAGCGCGTTCACTGTGGACCCTCCTCAACCGCACGTTCGACAAGCGCCGCGACCTGCTCGCCGTCGTACTCGAACTGCCCGTCTTTACGCAGCCACACAAAGTATTCGACATTGCCCGATGGGCCGGGCAGCGGGCTGGCCACCACCCCGACGGTGCGCAAGCCCAATTCGGCGGCCGCCGCCGCGACATCGCGCACCACTTCCGCGCGCAATGCGGGATCACGCACCACACCGCCGGAGCCTACTCGCTCCTTGCCCACCTCGAACTGGGGTTTGACCATAGGCAACAGGTCGGCACCCGGCGCGGAGCAGGTCGCGAGGGCGGGCAGCACCAGATTCAGTGAGATGAACGACAGATCGCCGACAACCAGTTCGACGGTCCCACCAATGGATTCGGGGGTGATGGCGCGAACATTGGTGCGATCGAAAACTTGCACCCTGTCGTCGTTCTGCAGCCGCCAGATCAGCTGGCCGTAGCCGACATCGACGGCGACGACCGCACGCGCCTGCCTGGAGAGCAGTACGTCGGTGAAGCCACCGGTCGACGCACCGGCATCCAGGCAGCGCTTCCCGCCGACGGTCAAGCCCAGGGGTTCGAAAGCTTCGAGCGCGCCGAGCAGCTTATGCGCACCGCGCGACGCCCACGACACCTCGTCGGGCTCCTCGCGCACGACCAACGGCGTGCCGGTCTCCACAGCAGTCGCCGGCTTCACAGCGACCGTTCCAGCAATCAGGACGCGGCCCGCACCGATCAGCTCGACCGCATGTTCACGCGATCGCGCCAATCCGCGGCGAACCAGTTCGGCGTCCACCCGCGCGCGCCTGGCCACCTCAGATCTTGTCCACCGTGGCCAGTGCCTGCACGAGCACCTCATGTGCCTGTTCCAGGATCCGGGCGCGCCGGGTGATATCGGCGCCGGAATCGGCGGCCGTCGGCGGGGGCGCCGCCAGGCCGGCCCAGGCCGGACGCGCGTCGAGTTCAGCGAGCAGACCGTCGATCTCGGCACGGATCCGCGCGGGGTCGGCAGGCTCCGGGCGTCCCTGCGCACCCGGCAGATGCTGGCCGGGCAGCGGCGGCCCGGGGCGCGGTCCATTCGAGCCGGGTCCGTTCGGGCGTGGCATCGGAGTAGTCATCGTGGGGTCAACGCTATCGGATTTCCGAACCGGACGCCTGCACCCTTACGGCTCGTCCCGGGTTACGGCGTAAGCGTTCCGCCAAGTCGTCGGCGAGGTCGGTCGCCTCGTCCTCGACCGGCGGATGATTCAGTGCGTCCAATGACTCCGAGACGTAGGTCGGGATCAGGTCCGCCGGGGCGTCGCGTAGTTCGTCGAGGGTGCTCACGCCGGTCAGGACCAGCAGCGATTCGAGGCCGACGCGGTTGGCGCCCTCGATATCTGTGTCCAAGCGGTCACCCACGACCAGCGCGCTGCGCGTTCCGGCGCGCACCAGGGCGTCCTCCAATAGTGGCGCATAGGGTTTGCCCGCTACCACTGGTTCCTTGCCGGAGGCGGCACGCAATGCGGCGACCATGGCGCCGTTGCCGGGCGCGAGGCCACGCTCGTTCGGCAGCGTCTTATCCGTATTGGCGGCAACCCACAGTGCGTCGGCGCTCAGCGCGTAGGCCGCCTCGGCCAGATCCGGCCACGCGGTTTCGGGCGAATGTCCTTGTACGACAGCATCTGGTGCGGCGCCATTGAAGCGCCGGATCGAGCGCAGCCCGACCGCTTCGACCTCTTTGGCCAGGTCATCGGTGCCGACGATCAACACCGTTGCCCCGGAATCGAGCCGCTCAGCCAATAACCGTGCCGCCGCCTGCGCACTGGTCACCACATCATCGGTTTCCGCCGCAAACCCGAGCTCGGCCAAATGCCGCGCGACCACGTCCGGACCGCGACTCGCATTGTTCGTGACATATACAAGCCGCTGTGCCGCATCGGAATCCGCCAGCGCCTCCGGCGCGCCCTGGATCACCTCCGGCCCGCGATACAGCGTGCCGTCCAGATCCAGCAGCAGGGCTTCATACCGCTCTCGTAGCCGCTTCACACCACTCTCACTCCATGTAACCGACCGACACCTTCCCGAACCCTACGCCAGCCCGCCGACAGGAATATGACGGCGTCGACCGACCGTATGCCGCAAACCCATTCCGAGCCCACGCTCGAATTGACAATGCGATGTGCGATATCGCCTAGCCAGCGAGTTGCGCGATGTTCGCAGTCGGCAATGCCGACGAGACACCAGAACCGCCGGACATCCGGCGGGCCGTGGCGCAATCTCAGAAGCCACGCCTTCGCTGGATAGCGCGCGCCCATCGCGAGACTGTGCCGCCTCTTCTGACAAGCCCCGGGCACCTGCACCCGCGTATTCCATACGTCGGCTGTCCCACTGGATCGCCCCTGCACTTGTGGCCTGAGTCGACGAACTCCCTCGGTGTCGGTCCCAGCCGCTGTGCCTATAGGTCGGTGTCGCCGGTTAGTTCCTCGGCACGCTCTTCGGCATCTGTTTCACCGTCGAGGTCGGCGGAGGCCGCGTTGAGGAACCAGGTCAGGCCCTCGGCGGTGCGGCCTGCGGCGACCAGGGCGTCGGCATAGGCGTAAAAGAGACGGGCGGCGGCGGAGCCGGTGCGGGAGGGGTCGAGTTCCGAGGTCTGCAGGGTGACTACGGCCTGGTCGTATTGGCCGAGATCCATGCGGGCACCAGCGACCACGATGCGGAGTTCGGTAGCCTCGTCACCGCGCAGGGCGCGGGCCTCGTCGCTGCGGCCCAGTTCGATGGCGCGTTCGGGGCGGCCGAGGCCGCGTTCACAGTCGGCCATGACGGCGAGCAGACCGGAACCGCCGGACATCCGGCGGGCCGTACGCAATTCGGAGAGGGCCTCGGCCCACTCGCCCGCGTGATACGCGGTGACGCCCGCGGTTTCGCGGACCACTGCAATGCGGCCAGCGCGTTGGCGGGCGGCCCGTGCATGAGCCAAAGCGAGACGCGGATCATCGTCGATGAGCCGGGCCGCCATTACAAGATGCCGGGCGACCGTTTCGGCATTGCTCTTGTCCAGACTCAGCAGGTCGCGACGCACCTCGGTTTCGAGGTCGGCGGCCTGGACATCATCGGGCAGATCCGGCTCTTCGGGACGCGCCGCACGTCGATCAGCCGAACCGCCCCCGGCACGCGCGCCCTCGCCGCCGCGACGGCGATCCTGCGCGTCGTCGCCGCGGGTCCAGCCGCCGCGCTGACCGGAGTCACCGCCACGGTTGAAACCACCGCGCTGGCCAGCGTCATCGCGTCGCTTGAATCCGGTGCCTTCGTTCACGTCGCTGCGCTGACTCGATTCGCCACCACGCTTGAACCCCCCGCGCTCACCGCTGCCACCACGGCCGACCCCGCCGCGCTCCCCCGTGTCACCACGGCGGAAACCACCGCGATCGCCCGAGTCAGCACGGTTGAAACCGCCACGATCGCTCGAACCGCCGCGGCTGAAGCCACCGCGATCGCCGGAACCACGGCTGGAACCGCCACGGTCACCAGAACCACTGCGGCCGAAGCCACTTCGATCGCCGGAATCACTGCGCTGGCCCGAATCGCCGCCACGCTTGAAGCCACGGCGCTCGCTGGAATCACCGCCACGGTTGAAACCGCCACGCTCACTGGAATCGCCCCGATCGAAACGGCCGCGATCGCCGGAGCCACCCCGGCTGAATCCGCCCCGTTCGCCCGCGTCGCCGCGTCGGCCCGAATCACCACTGCGGTTGAAACCGCCGCGGTCGTCCGAACCACCACGGTTGAAACCACCTCTGTCGGCGGAATCACCGGAGCGCTTGAATCCGCCGCGCTCACCCGAACCACCACGGTTGAAACCGCGCTCGCCGGAATCACCACGCCGACCCGAGTCGCCGCGCTCGCCGCCACGGTTGAAACCTCCGCGATCATCGGCACCGCGGTTGTAGCCGCCACGGTTACCGGAGTCGCCACGCTCGCCGGACCCGCTGCGCTTGAAACCACCACGGTCGCCGGAACTGCGATCAGTGGACTCGTTGCGGCGGTTGAAGTCGCCGCGGTCGTTCGAACCACTCCGGGGCGAGTCGCTGCGTTTGAAGCCGCGCCGTTCACCGGAATCACCTCGGTCGGAAGAGCCGCGAGAGTCGCCGCCTCGATCGCGGTCGGGACCGTCCTGCCGGAAGGACTTCCGGCCGTCGTTCTGTTCCGACACGGTGGCCCCTTTCTAGGTTCCGCCAGAGGTTGTCGAACCCCTGAATTCAATCACGTCTCGGCGGTCGGGCCCGAACACGCATAGATATAGGTACAAAAACGACGATAGGGGACCCAGTTCTGGGTCCCCTATCGTG
>NZ_BDBY01000393.1 GCF_001613225.1 Nocardia pseudovaccinii NBRC 100343 | reverse complement strand
GGGCGTAACGGGTGAGGGGAAGCGATCCCCACTGGTCCAGCGGGAACAGATCGAGGACCTGTTGCCGCTGTTGTTCCGCTCGGGCAACGGCTTCCGCGATCGAGGCGCGGTCGAAGTCGGCTACGGCGGTTCGGATGTCCATGATGTCCTTGCGATCGGCGGGGTGATGTTTGTGATGAAAGTCAGTGTGTTGCTGAGGGAATGCGGTGATCGGTCTGGCTGAGGATGCCCTGGTTGGCTCCCAGCAGTCCGGGAACTTCACCTCCAAGCCCGGGCGGACGGGTTCGGTCGACGGGGGCGCATTGAGCAGTTCCGACTGGTCCAGCTGATGGTGCCGAACTATTGCGATGTTCGTCAGGTACTTCAAGGCGAGAAGCAAGACGCGTAAGCATGAAACCTCTTGGTGGAGTGCTCAAGTGGCTACATCCCCGACAAATGCGCCTCTTATCCTGCTCGCGCAGCAGGTACTCGGCAAGGGCGCGCCGAACACATCGTCAGTTTTCGAACGGCTCAAGTTCGGATAGCCAATAACGTCGCCGTGCAGCGAGTTATGGGGCTGCGCATCGCCGAAAGGCCAGAGTTGGCCAGTTTCGTTCAGATCCGCACATCCCTGATCAGAGCTGTTCAAGGATAGTGTCCAGGCGAATTGCCCTGTGTTGCACTAGTTCTCGAATCCGCTGGAATGATTGGAGAATAACGGTGTGGCGAGAGATCGGCGAGACGGTGCGCAAAGCCATGGACGGTTGGGGCGCGGCAGCGCGTTTCGTTGTATGTGTGTCGGTGCTCACTGCCGCAGTGGCGGTGCTGCTCGTCTGTGCACCGTGAACTGGCCGGGGAGGTGGCGGCACGGGGCATGACGTCGACGATGAATAGCGCCGAGGACGATCCGCGCGCGCAGTTGGCCGTCGGCCTGGCTGCGCTGCGTGCGGCGGTGGGTGGTCCGAGCTATCGAGATCTGCACCTGCTTCTGAAGGCGGTGCGCAAGGTTCCGGTCAGCGCGGGCACCCTGCGCAACGCCGAAAAGAACATCGGGATGCCGAAGTTGGCGACTGTGATCCAGTTCGTGACTGCCTGCCGCCACGTCGCCGAGAACAACGACCTGGGCCTCGACCCGTCCCTGTTCGCTCCGGACACGTGGACGGGCCTTTGGCGGAAGATCAACGCACCGGTCGACACCGCATTAGAGGTCGAGATCGCGGTGACGAAATCCGTGGCACGCGAAGACGATATCGACATGGCCCGCTGGTCCGCGCAGCTCAGCGACGACCGTGACGTATCTGGTCCGGTCCACCCTCTGCCAGAGGTCACCGATCCTTCCGTGCTGGAGGTGCATAGGCCGATCCTCGTCGACGAAGAGGTGCGTGACGACTCTCAGCAGGTGAATGCCGTTGGCGCCCTTGGCATCGTCGACGCCACCGCCCGCCACCATGAGACCGCGCTCCCGCTGCCGGAGCCGATCACCACGAGCCTTCCGTCCGCGCCTCGGGCGTTTGTCGGCCGCGGCCCCGAGTTGCGGCAGATCCTCGATTCCGCCGCCCGGGAGCGGGTCGTGTCAATCCATGCGATCGACGGCATGGCTGGCATCGGCAAAACCGCCCTCGCCATCCGGGCCGCCCATGACCTGGCAGGACGGTTCCCGGATGGGCAGTACTTCATCGAACTACACGCTCACACGCCCGGCCAACCGGCCGCGGATCCGTCTGAAGTGCTGGCGGGGCTGCTAATCGAACTGGGCCTGAACCCGCACAATATCCCGGACACCCTGACCGGGCGCCGGGATCTGTGGCGCCACCGCCTAGCCAATAGGAAGGTGCTGGTGGTGCTCGACGACGCCGCCAGCCGGAGCCAGGTCGAGCCGTTGCTGCCGAGTGGACCCGATTGTCTGGCCCTGATTACCAGCCGTCACCGCCTCCTACTATTGCCGGACATGCGGCCGCTCCCTTTGGAGGTTCTCGACCCGCAGGCTGCCACGGATCTATTCCTCACCGTCGCCCACCGCGACTCCAAGGACGACGGTGAACGGCACGTGGCCATGCGAATCGCTGAGGTGTGTGGGTATCTGCCATTGGCGATAGGACTGGTAGCCGGGCGTGTGGCCCACCGCCCAGGATGGACGGCTGCTGAGATTGGCGAGCTGGCCGAGGAATTCGCGGCGGCGACGGACCGTTTGACTGCGGTCGACACCGCCGACGATCCCGTCGTGCGTGCCGGGTTCGATTTGTCCTACCGGGACTTACCATCCCAACGGCAACTGCTGTTTCGCCGCCTGGGATTACACCCCGGCCCCGACCTCGACGCCTACGTCGCTGCCGCCGTGGCCGGGATAGATCTGGCGACAGCCAGACGTGAGCTAGACGCCCTCTACACCGATCACCTCCTCGACGAAACCGCGCGAGGCCGGTACAGAATGCACGACCTGCTCCGCGACTACGCACATAGCGTCACCTTCCACGACTCGACCACCAACAACACTTGGGCCGTGAACCAGCTACTGGACTACTACCAGCACACCGCGACCCACGCGGATCGATGGCTGACAGTCCGTACCCGGCCCGCCGACGACAAGGCCGCTATACCCGCAGGTGGTACGGCGGGTGGTGTCGTGGTGCGGGACTTCGGAGATCAGTCGCAGGCGTTGGCCTGGATGCGCGCTGAGCGGGCCAACCTGTTGGCCTGTGTGGAGCTTACCGCCGGTCGCGACCCTGCTCGAATGGTCGCATTAACCGCGGCGATGGCAGGATTGCTGGATCGGGAAGGACCGTGGACATTAGCGGCTCGACTGCACCATCGCGCAGCCAATACCGCCCACCGCCTCAGCGACCGCCTCGAAGAAGCAAACGCGCTCTCTGAAATCGCCTATGCGGGTTGGTTCAGCAACAACATCAAGGAGACTGCCGAGCTGCACCAGCGAGCCCTCGCTCTCTACCGCGTCCTCGGCAACCGGCTCGGCCAAGCCAACTCCCTGAACGGCCTGGGATGGGCGCGCCGCGAGGAAGGAAATACTGGACTGGCTATAGATCTGTACCAGCGGGCTCTGACGCTCTACCGCGACATTGGTGACGGCCTCGGAGAAGGAATGGTCCTGAACAACCTCGGCCGACTACGCCGATTCACCGGTGATAACGAGCAAGCCGCCGACCTGTACCAGCAGGCCCTAACTCTCTACTGTGACCTCAACAACAGTCAGGGCCAAGCTCACGCTCTGGTGAATCTCGGCTCCTTGCGCGCGGACACCGGCGATAGAGAGCAGGCCGCTGACCTGTACCAGCAGGCCCTGACCCTCTACCGCGGCGTCGGTGATCGGCAAAGCCAATCGCTGCCTCTCACCGGTCTCGCCGAGATGCACTATGAAACTGGTGATTACAGTCAGGCCGCCGAACTGGTGCGGGAGGCGTTGGCTCTTGACCGCGACATCGGCAACCGCAATTGGGAAGCGCTTGATCTTCGGCTCCTCGGCGCTGTGTGCCTGGCCACTGGAGACAACGGGCAAGCCGCTGAGATGTTCCAGGCGGCCCTCGCCATCCACCGCGAAGCAGGCTACCGCCTTGGGGACGCCGAGGAACTCAACCGCCTCGGGCAACTACTGCTGGCCGCTAGCGAACCGGGTCAGGCGTTGACGGCCTTCGCCGACGCTCTCGAGTTGGCCCGCGAGGCCGGATCTCAGCTCGAACAGGCCCGCGCCCTTGAGGGGGCAGGTCGCTGTCGGGCTGGCCTCGGTGATAACCCCGCCGCAGTGTCCGACCTGAGTGCTGCTGTCGCGATCTACCGGCGCATCGGCGCACCTGAAGCCGATTCCGCTGCCGGGCACCTTGCCGAACTCGAAGCCAATCCGTCACAGGGCTGAGCGCGGTGTCAAGGCTAAATAGGAGTCGATGAGTCAGCGACACGCAAAGCTCACCCGGCATGTGTTCTTCGCGTTGCCTGGTCATGCCGAGAAGCTCAAGCGAATGCTGCGAATAGACTTCCCGCGCAAGGACTTCCGTGTCGTTGCCGGCAACTGCAATGAGACGCATCAACGGTGTTCTCGCCGACCCGCGGCCTTAACCGTGGGCCGATCCACGTTAATGGTCTGTCTCGCACCACGGTGTCTCGCGATCCAGCACCGGCTAGCTACCGCGACTACCTAGGAGTCAGGGCGTTCGGCGAGGTCACCATCGGAGGCTCGATAAGACGGTCAACAGTTTGAGAGGCGGCTGGGTTGCCGGAGTAGTCGCCGTCTACCGCTAGTTTCCAATGCATAAGGTGCCGAATGTCAGCCGTTCGCTGCCCGGAGTTCCGTTGCCAGCACACTGAAGTACTGCTGTTCACGCCAAAGGCGCCGGTTGCCGATCACGTAGAACCGACGTCTCGCGCGGGACACCGCGACGTTGAGGAGATTGGGTTTCGCGGCGGCCCACGCCCTGGCGCCGCTCTTTTCGAGTGGAGTCCCCAACACCAGGATCACGACGTCGGCTTCCTGACCTTGAACGGTGTGGACGGTTCCGACGTTTCGCTCTGCGAAATCGCGGTCGACGACTTGCCGGGCAATGGATTTCGCGCCGCGCACGACGTCCCGAAACGGGCTGACTACGCGGATGTCATTGGGCACGATAGCCATGCCATTCGTCAGCATGTCCAGCAGGTCACGTAGTTGTTCGCCTTCGGCGGGAATCCAGTTGCCGTCGGCGCGATCCGATGGGATATCGAACCACGTATTTTCGCCGACGAATTGGCCACGGTCCGGGGTGCCGTAGATCATGAGGTCGCCGCCGTAGGCAATGCGGTTGGACACCTCGAACATGGGGCGGTCGCAGCGTCGGTGTACTCGGAGTGGCGAACCGACCCAGATCGCGGTGTCGCCGTTGGGGTCTGCCAGTGCGGTGCCATGCCGAGCAAGTCGGTCGGCGACTCGCTGCGCGGAGGTGAAATCCGGTGTCCACTCCTCTTTCAAGCGGTGATGCCGCAGCAGCGCCTGCTGCGCCGGAAACGGCAGTGTGACAATTGGTTCCAGCTGCTGTGGGTCTCCGACGATGACTGCGCGGCGGGCACGCCAAATCCCGCCGGCGACCTGCTGTGGTGTGGCTTGGCCGGCTTCATCGACAAACAGCCAGCCGAGTGCCTCGCTGTGGAGGTCCTTGAACAGGCGCGGGAGAGAGGCGAACGTTGTCGAGACCATCGGCACGACCATGAACAGCGTCTGCCAAGCAGCGGCAATGGTTTCGGGCTTCGGTGTGGTCTTGACTTGGTTGCGAATCAGCGAGGTGGCTACCGCCAGATTGCCACGCATGTGGGATGCCGTATTGAGCGTGAATGCCTTGTGCAGTGTCAACGCTTCGAGGAAAAGACGGTGCCGCGCCGCGGTGAACTCCTTGTCGGCCCAGGCATTACAGAGCTGAAACTGTTGCTCGTCGGCTAGGTTCTCGCCGAATGGCACAGTCGCGGGCCACCGCTGGCGTGCCTGCTCGATCAGCGCGGAAACGGCTGTCTGGGCAGCGACTGCATCGAGGTGTTCTTGGACGCGTCGTTGCCCCAACTCCGCAGCTTCCTGGTAATGCCGGTAGGCGAGTCGCGCTGCTGCGATCTGATTGTCGAGTTGTTGTTTCGCCGAATCGCGCGCCGCAACAAGCTGTTTGCTTCGTGTGCTCCATTCTCGGCCGGCGCGGAACCACGTCGACAGTGAAACCCAGAATCCGGGCTTGCGCTGGTCGTGATCAGTGAGGATTGCGGCAGCCTGCTGATACACCGCATCGGCGGCACGGCAGCGTTCTTGCGCCGTGCGGTGCTGCTCACCCCAGTACTCGTGTTGCTCATTCGCGGATAGGATGTCGGCCCAAGCAGATCGGATTACTCCGTCGAGGCGGGCCAGTTCGGCAATGGCGTTTGCTACGGACTGCCGCTCCTCTGCGAGTTGACGAACTTCCTGCTGGGCGCGCTTGAACGACCTCACGGTCGCAGCCCAGTCCGGGACCGTTGCGGGTTCTGCGCTTGCCCGCGCCAACGCATCTTTCATACCGATGTTCTGGGATGTGGCTCGGTTAGCGTCAGGCTCGTTTGTTGTCTGTGGGGCGACGGGCTGATCTCGCGAGTCGTTCCCAAACCAGAATCTGCCGACGAAGTCCCGCCTATTCGCCATCTTGCCCAAGACAGCGGTGATCAGACCCCACGCCTCACCATCGAGCACCAGCGATGCCAGGTCGGTGAAGTAGTCGACCGCCAGGGCTTCGTCTTGTGCTCCCGAAACCGCGGTGACGGCGGGTATTTCCGCCGTCACATTGGTCGCCGCGTCATTACTCGCGGTGGCGACGACGACCTCGAAGCCGGTCAAAGCGGGAAGTAACTCGTAGACCGCTGGCTTGTAGTTGTTTTCCCCCACCTGGACGACCTCGATCTTGCGGGTGAACGCGGCGGTGGGGCGATCCAATTCCGCGAGTCGGGTCGCGCGTTCTACGACGATTGCGGCGAGTGCATCGCGCAGCATTGTGGTCTTGCCGGTGCCAGGTGGTCCATTGACCGCGAAAACCCCTTTGCTATCGCGGAGTTCGGCCATCAATTGATTCACCGCGAACTGTTGGCTCAGCACCAGTGGTCGCCGCACATCGCCAGGCCATCGTCCTGTGGGAAAGCGAAGTGGTGAAACTCCGGCCACCACTGTTTCAGGTCGGGTCCGTACATCGACACGGTGTTGGGCAGGGATCTCGCGGAGATCAGAAAGATAACCGCGCAGCGCGTCGCCGACATCGCCCTGTTGTACGGCCGTCTCCACCCGTGCCAAGTCATTGGCGATGAAACTGTTCAGGAAGTCTTGATCGGACGCTTCCCCGGCGTAGCGTTCTCGAACCTGGACGCATTTCACTCGCAGTCCGTCGATGCCGAGTGCATCCTTGATGCCCAACGCGGAGGCGAGCTCATTTATGAAGTCGTGTAGATCGCCGCTGGTCAGATCCAAGTTCGGCACGGTGGACTCGTCGCCGTTTGCTGGTGTTGCGCCATTGGCGGGCCGCCGTGTCAACATTCGCTCGGCGAAGGTGCCGGCTACTGTGCCAGCGATCCCGCCGAGAACTGGTCCACCCAGTGCGGTCGCCGCTGCGGTCGCGGCGACCGTGGCCGCCGATCCTGCTCCTTTGGCGATTGCCTCTGCACCGGCTGCGCGCGCTTGCCGACCCACGCCCGCGGCGGCCCGCGATAATGCGGACTGTGGCAGCTCTTCCCGGGCGGAACCAACCTTGGGGGGCTCCATCTTGTTGAGCCCCGTAATGAAACCGCGGTGGTCGTCTTCGAATCCGTCGAGCCATGAGTTGTCACGCGGTCCGGGCGACCGAAGGCGGCTGATCGCCCATGCACATGCCGATAGGATCGGCGAATTCTCCACAATGCGCCCCTGTGCGTCCAAGGTGAACGCGAACATGGCGGTGGCGCCGGCGGGCCGTCCATCTGGTGGACACCTGTCGGCACCGAAGACTCGGATCAGTTCATCGCGTGCCCGGCTGACGTCGTATACACCGCCGTAGACGGTGAACTGCCATGTCATCCCTGCGGGCAATCGGTCGCGCCACAGTGGATGATCCCGGTCCCACGGCGCGATCTGACTGGCCGCTACGTCCACGACGACCGGGCTGGAAGAACGGTTGGACCGACTCGTCAGCTCGGGGACGTCCTGCGGGCTGAACATCTCGACTGCTCGCCAGAACCGGACCAACTGCGCGGCCTGTTTTGTCCCACCCATAGTTGCTTCCCCCATCCACTACCGCTCGAGACAGCGAGGACTTGATCAACGGTACGCTGGTTCGAGTTCGGCGACGCCGAAAACGTCGGAGTCCCTACGGAATACGGCGTGCGGGGCGTAGCCACTGCCAGCTTCAGTCGTTGAGGAACTCCTGCGCGGCAGTGAAATTCGAGTCGTCGATCCCGATCAGTGCATCGACGAACTCTTGTCCGACATCCAGTGGCGCCGACGCGGAGAACGAACCGTCGGTCAACATCGCCGCCGGTGCGGACAACCGTCGTGTCGACAGCAGCCGCTGCGCGGTCTGCTGTACATCCGCTGCTACCCGCGACTGCCATGGAGTCAGGGCGGTTGCGAAGTCGATTGAGACAGTGATGATCTGCTCGGCGGGCGACTCGCGAACAGTGATCCGGCTGCCGTTTCCGGTGACACCCGATTGCACCTCCTCCATCGGCGCCGGGCGAGAACTCACCTCGCCGCACATGGGATGATTCCGCTTCGGTATTCCGCGCGGCAGCACAATAGTGGGAGGACCGTCCAACACGTCGGGGCCCAGCTCGAAAGCTTTCTGGGCCCGCAGAGAGACAGTCGCCGATACTGCCGACGCGGTTAGCACTGCACGCGCTGCCGTCACCCAGCCACGAGTAGTGAAATGGTCTACAGCAGGGAGGAATTTCTCGCTCATCGCGGGTGACAATTGCCCGATTCGGTCCTCATCGATCCGGACCTCCACGATTCGTTTCGTGGTCCGTGCACTCGACTGCTCGATCGCGACAAGGGAGACGATCACTGGGCGGTCTCCGCCATCGGTGTGGTAGCACGTCAATACATCCGCGTGGTCAGCTGTCTTCAGTACCTGTACCGCGCTGCCTTCCGGCAGTAGCGTGTATGCCACTGCAGGTGGATCGTTCAGCGGGACAATGGCTTCAGGGCTCGACACATAGAGGTGGAAGCTCGTACTGAGTCTGCGCTGCTCGCGGCCGTGTTCGTCCCAGTCCGAATACTCTCGCGCCCAGATTCGACCCGCCGCCACCGGCACGTATCCGAGTTCTATTAGTTCCAACAGCGGTCGGTGGTAACGAATTGCATCCTGCCGGGGCAAATAGCCCACCGTACAGTTCCCGAAACGGACACCGACCGCGTTCCGGTCATGTGGGTTCTCCGGTTCGGGAATCAGCTCGACCAAACGAGAGGTCTCGGTGCCACGAGGATCGAAATCGTCACCGAGCATCCCGATGAAGTTCGGAATATAGGCGTGGATCCCGACGACCTCTTGCGCGGCCCAACCTCTGCTCGCGGTCCACAGCTGGTATACCGGGCGACCGGTCGTCATCGGATTCATTCGTTGCTCCGGGTGTTCATGGTGCCGTACGGATCCTGGCGAAATCTTATGCCGTGATTGAAGACTCGCGATGGAAACCGGAGTTCTGGCTCGGCGCGAAACTTAGTTGCAGTTCGACAGACACGGCGTCGTTGCAAAGGCTCATAATGCGCATCCGCCGTACTGCGAGTCGTCTGTGTACGACCATGCCAACCAGGCGCTGAACGCCACGCCACGGATTGGCAGATACAGGCTGGCCGCTGACAGGGAAACGCGACGTCAGCGGTTCGAGATCGTGCTGAACTTCCTTGTTCTACTAGGACGGGCGTGAACTCGGTGTCGCCGACACCGTGGCGCACTCGGCGCCGGTGCCTGTATCGCTGCGGCGCGCCGTCATTAGGCGTTATCGCAGCAGTCGGGCATCCGTCTCCGCCGGTCGCTGACCCGATGGCGAGCAAGTCTGCATCAGGCTACTGACCAGGCGAATTGTGAAGCGCCGGACCAGGGTTCGAGCCTCGTCTGGCTCGCAAACCATTATCTACCAGCTGAAATGCGTTCGCGACCCCCTGCCGTGCGCTTTCGGCGGACCCGGTCGTTCCGCATGGCGGTCAACCTCGCATGGTCGCGGGGGAACCTTTCCGGTCGCCGCGGACGTTATCCCGCGATCCGCGGATTCGGCTCAATTCGCGGGAGCCAAGCGGAGTTTGGGATCGGCGCCGGGTGAGTGCAGCGGGGTGAGCACGGTATCCGGGTACACGACTTTCGTGCTCGTCCAGCGGAAGTCCAGTTCGTCATCGGTGGGGAACCACCAGGTCGCAGCCCGCAAGGGGCTCCCGTTACGAAGGAACAGATAGTAGGCCGTTGTCGGCTTGTCGTCGTTGTATGGACCGGGCAAGTTCTGCCAGCACATTCCGGGGGTATTCGCGAGTTCGTTCAGCTTGTCGGCTTTCATGCCCGGCGTAACGACCACCATGGTGTCCCACTCGTCCTGGAGACCGGCGGCATGGGTGATTTCCACCATCTTGACCGGCGCATCACCGGAAGCCGCCTGCCTTGCGGCGGTCAGAAGAGTGAAACCGCCACTTGGCGATGATCCGCCTGACCGCACGTCGAACGAAGCACGACAGTCGCTGCTCATCCCCTCCCGGTTATCAGCGGACCGGTCCGGCCCACATCCGGCAGCCAGCAGCACCGGTACCAAACCGGCGGCGAGGGCCAGGACCGTGATTCTCATCAGATGATCACTTGCTCCCGGGTAGCGGAATACCGACGCCAGCGGGCGATCCGGTCATCGCCTCGGTCACCCGATTGCTCCAGGTGATCTGCGGGGCGGGAAGTTGACTGCCATCGGCATTCGAAGTCTGGATGACGACAGCTTTGCCGTCTTTGATCTGCTGTCCGACCAGCGCGGCTAATTCTTCGGGAGTGGCTTTGGGGTTGGCTGCCCCGATCGCGCGCCCAATTTCATTGTTGTAGAGGTCCATTGCTTCACGCTGCGGCGTATTGCCGCCGGTCTTTTCGTGGGCCGTGGCGTAGGTTTGCGCCCAGTCCTCACCGAATTGCTGCGACATGAGAGCGTTCCAGTACATGTGCCGATAGGCATCACCTTGGCCATCGGCCACCGAGTCCGGATACTCCGCCAAGGCGGCGTTCCTGGCCAGGTCGGGGAGAGTGAAGGCTTTTGCGACCGCGTCGACGCCCTGGTTCTGCAGCAGGTTCTCCATGGCCGAGATCTCTTCGGAGGTCATCAGCGAAGGGCTCACGTTTATGCCGTGATCTTTGAGGATGTCGGCTGGCCACCCGACCGGCCAGAGTCTCGGCAGCCCGGTGGAGACATCGGTTTGATAGTCCTCGAGGATTTTCGCGAGCTGCGGATCGTCCGGCTTGACGACGAGACCCTGCTTCACCCGGTCGGACAGTTTCTCGATTTCCTTGATGTAGATCTCCGCGCCTTCCTGATCCGCTCTTTGCACGAGAGTGAAGGCGGCGGAGATGAAGTTGTCCAGACGCCGGGTGACGATTTCCTTCGCAACTACCGCGACATCACCGAACGGGAAGTGGTCGCGGTAGGTTTCGGCGTTCGATGTGCGGGACTTGACGTGGCCGTCCTCGGTGACGAACAGATCCCATCTCGACTCCTCGGCTTCGGCTTTGCGGTTTCGGATCGTCGAAATATTGGTTTCCAGGGTCGAGACCAGGGAGCTGAGCTTCGACGCCATCTGTTCGATGACGTCCGAGGTCTGGATGGTGTCGGTGCGATCCTCCTGGCCTCGTCGTCGTGCCGCGTCACCCGCCGAACTGTCGAAGTAGTCGCTGGACTGCTCTATCGCATTTCCCGCTGCGGTGGCCTCAGTCTCGATGAACTTGTAGGTCTCGTTCATCATGTCGACGACCTGACCGAGATAGCGTAGGTCCCACCCGAGCACCTTGGATATGGTCAGCGAATTGTCATCCGCCACCGTCAGCCCCCCAGCTGCTTGAGTTGGGCAGCCCAGTCGGCATCTGTCTGCTCATAGACACCCGCGGCAGTATCCACGCTGTCGCAAAAGCTGCTCAGGCGGCGATTGTGGTAGGCCAGCACGGTGTCCATCGCCTTCAGTGATTCCTCGACCTTGACGGCGAGGTTCGAACCCGCCATCCGCTCGCGGGCAAGATCACGGCTCACCTTCGCGATCGGCGTCTTTGTGGTGATTCTGCCCGCGTTCATGCGTACGGACGTGGCGAGTGCGCGCATCTTCGCGGGGTCGACGTTCACCTGGACTCCTCGAACAGTTGCACGGCTGCGGCTTCGGCTTTGCCCAGTGCGGCACGGTGACGGTCGATAATGAGGTTTGCCAGGTGCTGAGGGCCGTTGTCCATCGCATAGTCGGCGATGTAGAGGTCGGTGATCCGACCCCCGGCGTCTGTCTCGATGCTCACGCTGCCGTCTCTGGAACGCGCGGAGCCACGCACGGCCGCGAGTCGCTCATTGATCCGCTGGATCTCGAGCATTCGCTCATCGTTATTCATCGCTGTTCCCCCGTCGAGTGGTGCTCCCCGAGAGCCTACCTAGATCGGGCTTCGGCTACTGCCCAGGGGCTTCACGGTGCCTCGCGCGGTTGCGGCAATGACCATACGACACTCCGTATTTACTCCATAACCCAAGTCCGGTGACCAATCCCGTGATCCGGCGCGGGAGACATCCCGTCACCCTCTCAGGGTGGTGACGCCGTCGCCGCCCCGAAGATCACAGCGGCAAAAGGTGTGGTGACTATGTCACCAGAGAGGTGGTAGCTGTGTGACTCGTAACGTACTAAAAAGTTCTGAAAGGTCTGTTGAGGCCCAACATTTGGGTTGCCTCTGTGTCGGCTGCCAGCCTGAAGGGTTCTGACGCAGGTAGCGTGATCGCGCTGGTCGGCGTGTCTCCGCAAGGTTCGACTCGATATGGGTGAAGCTGGCGGGCGTGTGTTGATCTTGTTCGAATGTTGTTGCCGCACTTGAGTAATCTGCTGATTCAGGACGTTCGGACCGAGGGCGGCGGGGTGCTGGTGGACGCTGTGGTTGCCACCCCAACGGCCCGGTGCAGCGGATGCGGAACCCTTTCCAGTCGTGTGCATTCCCGTTATCGTCGCCGGCTCGCCGACGCTGCTGTCGCGGGGCAGACGATGGTCCTGCGGCTGATGGTGCGACGGTTCTTCTGCGTGAATACGGACTGTCGGGCAAAGACTTTCGTTGAACAGGTCGATGGGCTTACGGTGAAACGGTCACGGCGCACGGCTCAGCTGACTGTGATGCTCACCAGGATCGCGGTGGCGTTGGCCGGACGAGCCGGGGCACGGCTGGCGGCCCAACTGGGGTTGCCGGGCAGCCGGGATACGCTGTTGCGGCTGATCCGTGCTCTGCCCGACCCGCCGGTCGGTGCGATCGCCGTGCTCGGGGTCGACGATTTCGCCGTCAAACGCTCCCGCAAGTACGCGACCATCCTGCTGGACATGGTCACCCATCGGCCCATCGACGTCATAGACGGGCGCGAGGCCGATCCGTTGGCGGCATGGCTGTTGCAGCATCCGGAGATCGAGGTGATTACCCGTGACCGGTCCGGCGCCTACAGCGAGGCCGCGCGCCGCGGCGCACCGCAGGCCATCCAATGCGCGGACCGCTGGCACTTGTGGCAGAACCTGTGCCAAGCCGTGGAGAAGACAGTTGTGGCGCACCGTGGTTGTCTCACCGAATCATCAACTGCCAGTGCTGATCCCAGCGATGCCGACCACCATACTCCTGCCCCTGAAACGGTCACGAGCGAGGCCACCATGGGCAAGGCCACCGAAGACACGGCACCGCTGCCCGAGAGCCCTCGCGGTGAGGGATACGTGGGATTGCGGGCGCGCACCGCCGAACGGTACGAGGCGGTGCAACGGCTGCGCGCTGAGGGGAAAGGGTTGCGCACCATCGCCAAAGAACTCGATATCGATCGGAAAACCGCTCGCCGGTTCGCTATCGCCACCAGCCCGGAAGACGTCATCGCCGCCGCGACCTCTCGCGCCAGGATGATCGATGAGTTCGTGCCGCATCTACTTACCCGCTGGAACGCCGGACACACCAATATCGCCGCCCTGATCACCGAACTGCGCGAGCTCGGCTATCGCGGCAGCCCCAACAACATCTACCGCTTCCTGCGGCCTTACCAGGCCAGCAAACCATCGGCCCCACCGGTCCTCCGACCACCGAAACCGAGAATCCGGGCGGTGACCAGCTGGATCACCCGTCACCCAGACACCCTGCCCGACGCCGAAACACACCAACTGACCGCGATTCTGGCGGGCTGTCCCGAACTTGCCGCCACCCGCCGTCACGTCGGCGCGTTCGCGGTCCTCATGCGCGACCGGCGCGGCGACCGCCTCCCGGAATGGATCGCCAGCGTCCGCGCCGATGACCTGCCCGCACTACACTCGTTCGCCACCGGCCTCGAGCACGACTTCGCCGCTGTCACCGCCGGACTCACCCTGCACTGGAGCAATGGCCCCACCGAGGGCACCGTGAACAAGGTCAAGGCCCTCAAGAGACAGTGCTTTGGTAGATCGAACCTGGACCTACTCCGCAAGCGAATACTACTCAGCCACAACGAATTCGGCTCGACCCAGGAAAACCGACAGCCCTTGAAATGATCACGCTACCTGCGTCAGAACCCATGCTCAGGCAAAAACAGCCTCCGAAGTGGTCCCTACCTGCTGGCAGACGACAGCCTCAGGCTATTGACCAGCCGAATCGTGAAGCGCCGGACCAGGGTTCGAATCCCGTCATCCGCTCTCAGTAGAACTGATAGCTCCAAAAGCGCACTTCGCCTACACTTTAGCTCGATCTGTTTGCGCCGTAAAGACTTTCTGTCGGACGTGATCGCCGCATCCGATTTAGCTTGCGGTTTCCTGGGGGCGGCAGCGCGATTGAGTCTGTCTGGAGTCTCGTTATCCGTGCTGATGCGAAACTGCCACTCCAGGCGAGCTGATCATGGCCTTTGTCGGATTCTCATGTTGGCTGGGTCCCGTGACCTCTTGTCGGCGTCGTATCGCATGAACCATGCATGGTGGCGGTGGTCAGAAACCATGCGTGTCACTAGACCGGGACTGCATCAGATCTGATCGGTCGAGGCGGCGGCAAGGAGGTCTTCAGGGATCCAGGGCTTGAGCTGTTTCGGACGGTAGGCTGGGTATCGTGGCAGAGGAATCGCCGGGCCAGCGGCTGCGTCTCGCGTTGGAGATGTATGAGTTCGGTGTGCGTATGCAGCGTGCCCGCATACGTCGGATGCGACCGGAGGCCACCGAGGTGGAGGTGGACGAGGCCGTTCAGGACTGGCTGCTTTCACGTCCTGGCGCGCCACTCGGTGATGCGGCTGGCCATGCGTCGTCTCGGTTCGCATGAACCAACTCGAGGTGGCGCTGCGTCGTGCGGCGTCGGATCTTCGTCGGCATGGTTACGCCTGGGCGCTCGTCGGTGGCTTTGCGGTGTCGGCACGGTCGGCACCACGGTTTACTCATGACATTGACGTAGCGGTGGCGGTTGCAGATGACCGCGGCGCTGAGGAATTGGTTCGTCTACTCATCGCCGAGGGCTACGGATTCTATGCTTCGGTGGAGCACGATAACGGCAGGCTGGCTACCGTCCGGCTGAAGCGCGCCATCGATGGCGTATCGGTCCTGGTCGACATCCTGTTCGCCAGTTCGGGAATTGAGTCCGAGATCGTGCGGGCCGCAGAGAACCTGGATATCGTGCCAGGGTTGACGCTGCCGGTCGCGACTACTGGCCACCTCATCGCGCTCAAACTGTTGGCCCGAGACGATGTTTCGCGCCCACAGGATCTCGCAGATCTGCATGGCCTGCTGGCGGCGGCTTCCCAGGAGGACATCGCGCAGGCTGAGAGCGCTGTCCGTTTGATCACCGAACGCGGCTTCAACCGTGACCGTGACTTGCTCGTGTCGCTGCATGAACTGACCACGGCCCACTGAGAGATCTCACCGCGGCCATTCAGCGAATTCCGTTGCCCGGTTTGGGTGCGTATGGCTCATGTAGTTGTTGTCGGCGGCGTTGTGACCGTATTCCAATTGTGGGGTTTGCGCGGGTCGGGGAATCCGAGGGTGACGTAGCCGGGGGCGCGTTTGTGCAGTGATGATGCGAGCATCGGGGTACGGATGTCGTGGTAGTCGTGGACGGTGGCGGTGGTCTTGTTGGGATGTGGTCGGGTGATGCGCCCGACGTATTGGACGAGGCGTCCTTTGAACGAGATAGGGGATGCGAGGAAGAGGGTGTCGAGGGCGGGGCAGTCGAAGCCTTCCCCGATGAATGAGCCGGTGCCGACGAGTAGCAGTGGTGATCCATCGGCTTGGCGGGTGCGGATCGTTTCCGTGATTGCTTGGCGGTCGCGGGCTTTCATGCCGCCGCGGAGCACGATGATGTCGTGGCAGCCTGCGTCGGTGAGGCGGTCGGTGATCGCTTCGAGGTGGTTGACCCAGGTGGTGAGAACCAGTATTTGTGCGCCGACGTGGTGCGCGGTATGGATGTCGGTGGTGATCTGCTGTAGGCGGGCTTCGTCGGCGACCAGCGCCCGATAGATTTCGGCCATTCCGCCCGGTTGGGATGGATCGGCGTCGCCGTTGTAGGCGAATTGCGTCGGATGAATCTCGAGCACAGGGTGGGGTGCAGGCGTTTCACCGTTGGTCGGTAGTTGTCCTGCCGCGGGACTGTCGACAGTGTGGGTGCGTGAGCCGAGTTGGTGGTAGATCAGGTCGTCGAGTTGGTCGCGCCGGTAGGGGGTGGCCGTGAGTCCGAGCCAGTATCGGGCGGGTATTTGGTTGAGGACTTCGGTGAAGGCTGATGCGGCGATGTGGTGGCATTCGTCGACGATGACGAATCCGTAGCCGTTGGTGAGTTCGGCTACGTTGGTGCGGCGTGCCAGGGTGGGGAGCAGGGCGATGTCGATGACGCCGGTGGTCTTGGATCGGCCGCCGCCGATTTGTCCACACTTGAATCCGAGATGGTCAGCGATCCGGGTCCGCCATTGGTCGGCCAGAGCTTTGCGGTCGACGAGGATCAATGTGGTCGTGGCCCGGGAAGCGATTGCGGCGCAGGCGATGACGGTTTTGCCAGTACCGGGCGGTGCGACAATGACACACGTGTCGTCGACCTCGATGTCGCCTACCGCGGCTCGCTGTTCGGGCCGCAATTCCGCCGAGCAATGGAACGACTGTGGGACGCCTTCGATTCGGTTGTCTTCGATGCGCAGTGTGCTGTCGGCGGATTCGACCAGTGTGGTAAGTAAGGGCAATAGTCCGCGGGGGAGGACGAGGTCGCCGTCGAGGGTTTCGTCGTAGCTGCGCAGGTATCGTGGTGTGTCCCAGGTACTTCGGCGGGCGCGCTGGCGGGTGTAGAACTCGGGGTTCGGGATGGACGCGGCGTGCTTGACCGCCGAAATCATGGCGGGGCCCAGATCAGCAGCGGTCAGTTGGAGTCTGGCTGCGAATGTTGCGTGCACCACGGCTGCCGGGCGTGGCATGATCCGCGAAGAGGTCGGCAGCTGCAGGCGCCGAACATCGTGTCCGACTTTTGGTTCGGGCAGCGTGTCGGCAAGTGCGGCAACTTGTTTCGGTGACAGTCGCGGGATGCTCGACAGGTAGGCCCACTGGTCCTCGAAAGGTTCGAGAGTGGCTGGATCCAGGAACAAGGTGGTGCCGTGCTGGCGTCGGGTTCCATTTAATGGTGCGGCGATGAGATTGCCCATGCCACGGCCGGTGTGTGTGTCCTGGGACGGAAACAGTCGGTCATAGCTGGACAGATTCATGCTGCCGCGCAGCTGGATCGCCTCGGCGAGCAGGCTGGTGGCGATCCGTCGAGCTAGGGTAGCGGCGGTGGCCTGTGCGAAAAAGATCCACACATGCGCACCTCGGCCGGATTGCGACACCTCGAGTGCTGCGGGGATGTCCTTGGTGCGGGCTGCTTTGAGGTATGCCAGGGCGTCGAGCATCGCGGTGTCTTTGTCGAAGTCCGCGGCGACCCACCAGCAGGTGTCGTCGTCGCCCAGCGGATACAAGCCGATATGGTGCGCCCCGCGCAGATGGGCGGCGACGACCTCGCCGGTGAGCGGCAGGTACGACGCTTCCGATCGTGACATGCCGGTGCGCCACCGGCCCTGGATCGCGGGCATCCAGCCCGATCGACCGTCCTGGCGGTTCTCCCAGCGAATCGCGTAAATATCGGGGCGGCAACGGAACAAGTCGAGATAGAACCGCACCTTGGCTTCCGGAGCAGAACGCATGTCGACCGGGGTGGACACTGCGGTCTGGTCCGGATCGGCTGCGCGCGCCTGGTTTTCGGTGAGATCGAGCAACCGCCGCAGGCGGGCGTTGTCGGCACGGAGGGACTCGAGCTCGCCGGGGAAGCGTTCCACGGCCATCCAGTGTGCCGTGCCATCGTTCTACCGCTGAGGGTGGTATCGGACAGCCTCGACTTTGTGGCGCGTCACTACGGCGGTCACCACCTGCTTCTCGGGCTCACCACCGCGCCTCCGGACAGCGTCTACGCCGGGATTTTTTAGGTCTGGACCGGGCCTGAAGAAGTTCCGGTTCGTTGCGGCACAGCCTTTGTCGGATGAAGCGTAGCCCGAATGTCCATGAATAGGGCTTGGCGACAGCTGAATGATCTGGTCGACAGGTTGCTGGCAAACGTTGTGGCGGCTTCCTCAACTCCATGCGGAGAGCACGTCAGCGGCGTTCCATACCAGGTCGATGGTGTCGGCGAGGGTGCGCTCGATATCGGCTAAGGACACTGCGACCAATGCTGTTTCGTGCGGGACGAAGCCTGGAACACTGGCGACCCCGCGAGTGAGTTCGGCTAGATCGTGGTGGTCGAATGGGGTGCCGAGCCATTTGATCGATCCGGCGAAGATCACTCGATTGGCAACGGGGGAGCGGTCGGTGCCGATGAGGTCTATCTCTGGGTTGAAGGCGCGGTTCCACCAGCCGCCGACCGCGGTGATGTCTTTCCAGGGCAGTGCTCCCGCGAGCGCTGTCAGTTCGAGCGCATCTCGCACGAGGGGTTCGACGGCTTTGCCGCGCCATGAGGTCCAGCGTCGAGCGAACAACTCGTAGGCTGCGGCGACTCGCCCTCGCCGAACCAGGTCCTGGACCGAGCGCAGGGTTGCGAGGTAGAGCCGCAGGTTGCTGTCGGCGACTCGGTAGAGTGCCGGTTTCCCGGGTTTGA
The DNA here is from genome assembly GCF_001613225.1 of Nocardia pseudovaccinii NBRC 100343. Classification (GTDB taxonomy): domain Bacteria; phylum Actinomycetota; class Actinomycetes; order Mycobacteriales; family Mycobacteriaceae; genus Nocardia; species Nocardia pseudovaccinii. The sequence continues at coordinate 14,555 of NZ_BDBY01000393.1, read as the reverse complement.
TCGACAGTGGCTGGTCTACCGAGAGCACCTGCTTTTCTACCGAGAGTCGATGAAGTAGAGGCGATAACGTCCCGGAAGGCAATGCGCCACTGCGGCTGCCCGCCGAAGCCGCGATGGTGGCGTGGGTGCGGTCCCCGCTTCCGATCGCTTCGAGTACGCGTCGCGCTTGGTCGGGTGCGGGGAACTCGGCGAGGAGAGTGGCCTCGGGTACTCCGAACAGCGGCGCAGCAGGATCGTCGCATTCGCGTCGCACGAACTCGAGCGGCGACAGCCCATGCGGCCAGCTACGCAAGATGCCTGGCAGCCCGCCGGTGATCAAATGTGCGTCGATGCTCTCAGCGGCGTCGAGGCCGAGAGCGTGGCCGACTTCGGCTGGGTTGAGCGGATCGAGGATGAGGTTGTCTGCTCGCCCGTAGAACGGGCGGTCGTAGGCGGTGAGGCGTTCCATCATATGGATGTCGCTACCCAGGAGTAGCAGCAAAATCGGGCGTTGCTGCAGCAACCGGTCCCACGCCGTTTGCAACGCGCCATCGAAAACCATGTCTTGTTCTGCCAGCCAAGGTAATTCGTCGATTACGACAGTTGTCGGCGTATCACCGAGCGTGGTGGCCAGCAGCCGGAAGGCGTCGGGCCAGCTGCCGATTGTCTCGGGGAGGGTCTCGGGATTCGCTGCGATCCCCGATCTTTTCAATTCCGCGAGAAACGTCGCCAGCGATTCGGATACCGGCATACCCTTCGTGGCGGTGAAGTACAGATACGGCACTTGCTCCGCGTCGCAGAACTCCTGAACGAGTCGTGATTTTCCGACCTGTCGCCGCCCTCTGATCGCAACGGCCACACCTCGGCGGGATTCCGCGACACGCTGCAAGCGAGTCCTCAGAAGTCCTAGCTCGGTATTTCGGCCGACGAAACCTGATGCTGCCACCGGGGCCCCTTATGTAATCCAAATCTATGTAGACGTGATCTATGTAGATTCAATCTACATTATCAGCTGTTCGGCGGCTGTCGCCAACAAGATTCGATGAGACTGTTCGCCAGTGATGTCTCGACTGCTCCGGCCTCGATCCACTGCGTAGGTGGAAGGCGGTACACGATCCGGCGTCGGCAAACGGACACCCTCAACTTATGCGCATGTCATTCGCATGCAGGCTGTAGATATGGTCGTAGCGATTCAAATCAAGGACGTGCCCGAGGAAGTGCGGGACGCTATCGTCGCACGCGCCGCAGCCCGCGGTCAGTCCACTCAGGTGTACCTACGTGATCTGCTGGAACGAGAGTGGCGTGCCGAGCGGAACAAGTATCTGCTCGAGAGCTTGACAGGGCACCGCAGCCTCGGCATGGGCGCTGAGGATGTCGTCGAGGAGATTCGTGGCGGCCGCGACGATGACGAGTGATCGTCGTCGACGCGAACGTCATGGTTATGGCCTTGTCGAGCCCTGCGACTCAGGGCAACACCGCGCGAGCGGCGATGCTCGCAGACGACGACTGGATCGCTCCCGCGCACATGCCATTGGACCGTGCTGCGCACCCTCCGCAAAGCCGTGCTCGGCAATCACTTGACCGCCGACGCCGCGTTCCGAGCGCTCGCCGCTATGCAGATCGTCTACGTAGGTACCGATGTCTCTCTGTTACATACGGTCTGGGCCATGCGCCACAACGTCTCGGTATACGACGCGGCCTACCTGGCGGTCGCCGTCCTACACGACGCTCCGCTGACAACCTTCGATGCCCGGCTCGCCAAAGCCGCCGAACAGACCCAAACCAGACATCCGCGTCACGTTGCTCTGATTCGGGGTGCGTACCAAGGGCGCGAAGCCCCTCGCGTCCGGTGTCTCGACCTGCGCGACCGCACTTGTCCCCACCGACGAGCACATATCTGGAACGGCTTCGATTTCGATGTTGAGTAACAGGATTCATCTCGCTGTCCACCCCTTGGCAACGAGTTCGATCGGCGGCCGGTAGTCGCGGGCACTCGAGATGACGCGGCGCAGGCTCCGGTTGAGATGCCGGCGGTCGGTATCGCCGAGACCGCCAGAGCTATCGATAATGTGCCGGCAGGTGAAGGCCAGGTCATTCATGCAGCCGAGCACTTGCCGGTCCGCTGTCGTAGCGAGGACGAGTTCGTGTTTTCCGGTGTCGGCGAATGTCTCGAGGGGTAGTTGCTCGTCGTGGAGTTCCCGTTCGATGAGACGGGTCGCAAGTGCGCCCGTGGCGCGCAGTTCGGCGGTGGTGACATCCGCCTCGAAGACTGTGAACAAGGTCGCGGAGTGGGTCAGCAGGAGGCATTTGCGGCGGTTGAACCACAGTAGGTTGGCGTACCAGTCATCGGGCTCGGGCGTCGGCTTGGTGAGCCGCTGGGCGCCGATGACAGCCAAGAGTTTCTTCGTACACCGTAGGATCATTTCGCGATGGTCGGGCTTCTCACGGTCGTAGCGTCTCGCGGTGGCGGGAAGCGTTCATCGCACAAATTCTCCCATCGCACAGCATTACCGACACCCGATCAAGCCGACCTCCCGAACCGCAGTTGCGACCGGACCCCGGCGAGGTCGCGCTCTGCCCATGGCGAGTCGCTGCCCGTGTCACTTTAATAGCCGTTTACCCGTCCGCGGCACCGAAGTCGATCGCGCACTGCCTATCAGCCCGACTCGCCTCGATGTCGACGGTGACCAGACGTCTGATGAAGGCGGGCTTGCTGGTGTGTCGTTCACGCAAAGCTCTCGCCTGCCGCGCGAAGACATCGGTGCGGCCGTCGCGTTCGGCGAGATCGCGCAGGTCGGTGAGCAGCTCGATCGCCGCGTCGTACTGGCCGGACTTCTTGGTCGCGACCATTACTTCAATTCGTTGCCAGGCACCGTCCTGGTCGCGGGCGAGCTCGTTCAACCGCCGTTCGCGTTGACGTGCCCGCCGGGCCTCGAGCCGAGCGTGCTGTTCGGCCCGGACAGCTGCCTCACGGCGTTCCCGCTCACTCCGGTGTCGGGCCGTACCGTCGAGCAGGTCAGCGACGGTACGCCGTGGCGCCTGGTCGGGTGCGGCCGTCGTGGACTCGCGGAATCGGCGCAGAAGTTCCATATGAACACTCGCCGCGTTGTCATCAGCGACACGCAGCAACAGCCGATCTTTCTCTGCCACATCGAGATCGGCGATCCATGCGGCGAGCGCACGCGGATCATCGGCCACCGCGTCGAGATCGGGGCTCGCCGACGCCGCGACATGCAGCAGATCGCGGTCCAGCCGCAGGAAGTCGGCCATCGCCCGCTGAGCGGCGGTGAGTGTACGCAGTCCCGGCGGCACCGGCGGCTCGAGTTGGTCATCATGATCGCGGCCGAAGGCCCACTCACCGCGTTCCCACATGCCGTACCCGGCCAACCAAGCCAAATACAGTGGTCGCAGATCTCCGGCGGCAAGATCGGCGCGTACTCCGACGATGGCCGACAACGAAGTCTGCGCGTCCTCCACCCAGTCACCGGACTCGTCCTCACTCGAGAAGCCGAGAATGATGTTCCTGCTGGATGTTTCGGCGGTGACACAATCGCCGATACAGTACTGTTCTGCCACCTCGGGACCGAGCAGTGTGCGTGGCAGTCGGAACATCAGCTGGCGGGTCCCCCAATTCGCCAGATACAGGTGCGCGTCGTAGTACCGCTCGACCATCCGACGTATGTCACCCCGGAAACTGCCCCAGTGGTATTCGTTGACGAAGCTCGTCGCGGTGATGTGCGCCCGGGTGGACAAGGCTCGCACCTCCGCCTGCTGACGGTCGTCCAGCGGGCGGTCGAGGGCGACGAACTCGTAGTACTGGTACTCGCTCATGACGGCACCTCGAACGGCTCTGCGGTGAAAGCGGAGTCATCACCGAGATGGAAGAACAGGTGTCCGCGTAGCGTGGCAGATTCGGTCAGGACAGCCCAGCCGCGACCATTGACCGGATCGCCCTCGTCATCACCTTCCCAACTGAACTCCACGCACTTACGACCGTCACGGATCCCGATACGGCAATCCATCCACCCGCGCACGGCGATGAATCCGAACTCACCCGTCCCACCAGAGTGGAACTCCATGAATCCAGGCTCGACAAGATCGATGGCTTCGCGATCCCACAAGTCCATCGCCACGATGCGCCAACGTCCCGCCACAGTCATCGACATTCCCGTCCATTTGTGTCCAACATCCCGGCGAGGATAGTCATGGTCATGCCACTGCCTGTCGGTGACCGGTCCCACCCGAACACTATGTGGCACATCAGGTTCAATGATGCAGTGACCAAGCCAGTCCGGTGATCCGGTGCGAGACATCCCGTCACCCGGTGAAGGGTGGTGATTATGTCACCAGACAGGTGGTAGCTTGGTGTCTCGCAACGTACTGAAAAGTTCTGAAAGGTCTGTTGAGGCCCAACATTTGGGTTAACTCAGGCAATTGACCAGGGCTTTTGTGAAGCGTCCCAGCCGGTTTCGAATCCCATCCGCTCCACGATGCTGGACCGCGAGCCGGGCGCGGTCACCGACCGGCCCGGCCTGCTACTGATCGCGGACAAGGACTTTGCCTCCAAGGAGTTCGAGGCCGATCTTGCCCGGCGTGGAGCGGCTGCGTCCGTCGTTCAAGCGGGAGGAGCGCCGCAGGGGTGAGCCCCTGCTGAAGCCGGTGCGGCAGCTGATCGAGTCGGTGAACGACACCCTCAAGGGTCAGCTCGACCTGGAACGGCACGCTGGTTAGCCACTCTGAGCATCGCAGTCAGCCGACCCAACGAACCACCCGAGCGAGGTCCGGCCCATGGCGGCGCGTGCGCGTGCTCCAGCCGTCAGGCGTCGGAGCGGCGGCGGGCGGCCTCGATGTGACCGAGGTAGCGGCGGGTCCAGCCGCACATCCCGTCGACTGTCGCTCGCAGAGCTTGGCCCGGCTCGGTAAGGGTGTATTCGACTCGCGGTGGGACAGTGGGATGCACGGTGCGCTCGAGCAGGCCGTTGCGCTCCAGCATGCGCAGGTTCTGGGTGAGCATCTTGTGGCTGATGCCCTCGATCTCGTTCCGCAGCTCGCTGAAGCGCAGGGTGCGATCACCGAGACCCTCGACGATCAGGAACGCCCACTTGTTGGCGACGTCGGAGAAGATCTCCCGCGCCAGCGAGCCCGCACGCGCCAGGTCTGCGTCCTCGGGCGAGCCCGTGAACTGCTTGGTCACCATAAGGTTCTCCAGTCACTGAAAAGTGCGTTCTTCCACGTCAGCGCATACTCTCCTACAGTTTCCCGGTAACCACAAGAGACCACGAGCGGCTGGGGCGTCGCGGACGCGAGCCCGCAGGCGCTCAGGACGAGGAGACAGGCAGCATGGCCATCACCTTTGTAAACCCCAGCGGATTGCCCGAGATCGATGTCTACCGGCAGGTGTCGATCGCATCCGGATCGAGGCTGGTCTTCATCGCCGGGCAAGTCGCATGGGACGCTGAGGGAGTCACGATCGGGGAAGGCGACCTCGCCGCCCAGGTCGAGCAGAGCTATCTCAACGTCGGCACCGCCCTCGCCGAGATCGGCGGCTCCTTCGACGACGTGGCGAAGCTGACCTGCTACGTCGTCGACTGGACCCCCGACAAGATGCCGCCGCTCTTGGAAGGGATCTCCCGCGCAGCCGCGAAGCTGGGAGTCACGCCGGCCCCGCCGACCACGCTGATCGGCGTTGCAGCACTGGACGTCCCCGAGCACCTGGTCGAGATCGAAGCCACCGCGATCCTTGACTGAACAGGTGCTCTTGGCTACGGGCGCCGAAGTGGCCAACTACGGCGCTCAGTGGCCAACCAGCGTACTCAGTCACACATCGGAATGACTCGTCTAGTTCGGTCAAGCCCGATGCGGGGGTCACATGTCATCGGCCAGTTCCGCCCGGGCCTCGTAGAACGATCGATTCTCAACACCCGATGCTTCCTGCGCCGCTGGTCACGGTGTCGGCACCGTAGGCGGCCAATCTCGTGGTTCGATATTCGCTGGTTTGCCGACACCCTCCTCGGCCCAGTCGAATTCCGGTGGCGGCGGCCCCCACCGTCGAGGCTCGGTGAACCGACTCGTCCGGAACCGAAGACGGTAGCGGCGAAGCTGGTCCGGCCGTGAACGTAACTTTGTCGAACTCGGCCTCGCCGCTGGACGCGGCGCCGCCGAACGATACCGCGAAGCCCGTCTGCCGCTACCTCGGCCAATCCCACCTCGACACCACCCTGTTCCACGCCCAAACCCGAGACGACATGGTGGATAACGAAATCCGCAAAGCCCCCGCCGCGATACCGCCCGTTGGCAGCGGTCCGCAAAACTCGGCAACACACCGGTGAGGTCAGTGCGGCTTTTCGGTGCGGAGGCGGTAGGCACGCTGACGGCACGCGTTGCTGCAATATCGTGGTGGGCGACCGGATCTGGCGCGCCGCCCGAGCGGTTGGTCGCATTGATCGCACCGATGACGAGCTCCGTGGCCGAGCGGCTGCCCTAGCAGTGCGCTGAGGTCAACGTCGTGCAGGTAGGCCGCCAAGTCCGCTCGGTACTGCGCGAGGTTGTGGACGGGGCTCGGGGTTCTCAGGATCGATAGCGCCTGCGCCCGCCGCCGACGGACGCTCGCAGCGGAGACCCCCAGCGTCGCGGCTACCTCCTGCGTCGTCAGGTACTCGATGTCCATCAAGACGAATACCGCACGAGCCGGGGCGGGAATGGTGTCGAGCGCATCGCGCAGCGCCGCGGCCAGCTGATCGCGAGCCACCTGACTGGTTCCACGACGCTGCACCGGGTCCGGATGCGCACCGCGCTTGTTCACGGCTCCTCCTGGTGAGGGATGCTCCCTCCAGAATGACCGCCACTACCGCCGTCGGTGCCCGCGCGGACCTCCGATGCCCCGCAAGGACTCCGGTTTGAGCTTCCGTGCAGTCCGAAACCTCGTGTGAAAGAAGCGAACACAGCGGGGATGTCTTCGCGTCTGGCCCTGAACAATGCCACGAGCGTCACGGATGTGACGGCCAGGATCACGGACAGCAGCGGCCAAATCCCCAGCGGTACAAGAGAAGAGAGCACGATCATGACGGATCCTTCGGGGCATAGAAAAAGCCCCCGGGGGCGACGCCCGGGGGCTCGAGGTGATCGAGGGGCTGAAACGACAAATGCCTCCGATCCTCAGATCGAAGGCATCCAGGGCGCGAACAATCCCCGCTGACCGCCAGAATAGCAGCCCTAAATGGGGATCGTCCAGGAAGGTATGCGCAGTTCAGAGGCCTACCGGTGGAAGTGAGCACCTTTCGTAACGCAGCCTGCCCGCGCCCACCAGCGGAGCAGATCCGTCGGGCTCCTGGCTCAGGCCGTCCAAACAGAACTTCCGCTTCCAAGCAGACTCGCCAGACGGCCAGCAGCTGACTCTTAATCAGCGGGTTAGGCGGACAAGTCCATTGGCTCTGGCTGGCGAGATCCACTGCGATGCGGGTGTTATCGGGGGTCAGACGGGTGGATCCGGCCTATACTGGTGCCCCACCGAACGGCCGCCCGCAGCGAGGACAGTTTTCGCTGGCCACGGCTGTGATGGTGGTCCGGCGTCTGTGCGATAACCCGCTAGTGCCGGATTCGGCAGTTATGTCCTCGCCCCGGATTCGGTCAGAGCGAAACCGCTTAGAGTGACTTTTCTCGAAAGTGGGCTATGACCCACGAAAACCGTTGCTGTGCAGGCTATTCCGGTGCCAACGTCCCGATCCGAGAATACACGACCAGCGATCGGTGGGTGGGTCACCGATCGCTGGTCGTAGGTATGGATTTGTCATCGCGCGAGCGAGTTGCGCAGATCGGTGATGGTGGCGCGGCGCTCGTAGGCGATCCAGGCGAAGATCGCGGCGAGCACCAGTGGGAAGATCCCCATCAAGGGCTTGTCGGCGATGAAAGCCTGCGTCCCGGCGGCGAGCACGGTGAGAACCGACAGACCCGCGGCAGCCAGGGCACTGAGCCGTGGCACCATCAGGCCGATACCGCCCGCGACCTCCGCAACTCCGATGAAGACGAGCAGCGCGAGGGGGATGGTCAGATTCTCGGGGGCGTTGTCCATCAAGGCGTCAGGCATAACGAGCTTCGGCCCGCCGGAGGCGATTATGAAGAACAGGCCGAGCAGGATCTGCAGGGTCCACAGAGCGCGGTTGCCGATCTTGCCGGGACGGTCGGGTGTGATGTCGTTGGAGAGGATGGCGGAGGGGTTGGCGGTGGTCATTTTTGGTCCTTCTGGTCGGTCGCGTCGGGTTGGTAGCGCGTTCAACAGATAGGACGGAGCGCCGTCGGAGGAGTCATCGCTGTCCGCGAAGATTTTCGGAACCGCTGCTGAACCAGCGGGTTTGGTTGTACTGGCCTGGGGCCGCGGTATCTGCGGTACTGGCTTAGCGTCGGATTCCGTAGAGCTGCACTACCCCTATTCGGAACTGGGCTCGACCTCGAGCTCTTCGTGTGCCCGCCGCCGAACTCGGCCGACCTTGCGGCCATTTTCGATGAACGGGCGCAGCGCCGCCTCCAGTTTGTCGTAGTTCTCAGGCGTCAGGTCGATTTCGTACGCGATGCCATCGAGTGAGAAGCGGTGCGTCGACACCTCGTCTGATTCAGTGCCGGTGAGGTCGTCGGAGTACGCACCCTGCTCGCTCATGGATGGATCGTAACTCCACGATCACCGAAATCGCTGACACCACAAGGTGATCCACTAACGCTGTGCACCCAGATCCGCTCCCCGGGGTGCGCATGGGCGGCGTCTCGGCGTGCCGCAGATTTGCGTCCGGGGGCATCCGGGGTCGGCAACCGCACTGCCGTAAACGGACCGTCATCACCACAGTTGCAGTGGACGTCAAAATTGGCTTATACCAACATTTTCCGCATGATGGTGGTGTCGAATTGCCATTGATCAACGGTGTTTGTGGATGACCGATGTACCCAGTCAGGAGTGCCCGCGTGCCACGTGAAATCGATTCCGCTGTCTTCCCGCATCTGGAGGCGGACCTCGACCGCGTCCGTGACGTTCTCGGCCCCGTGCAGTTCGAGGGCAGGCCAGAGCTGACCGCACTCACCGACGAAGGACCCGACACCTCACGCCGCCTGGTGCGTCCCACCCTGACGTTGCTGTCGTATTACCTGCTCACCGATCCCGCGAACCCGGCCGACGAGCGGGCGGTGCGCGCCGCGGCCGCCGTCGAGTTGCTGCATCTGGGCTCGCTCTACCACGACGACGTCATCGATCACGCCTACCAGCGTCGCGGCCGTCCCAGCGTCAACGTGGTGTGGGGTTCGCACATGGCCGTACTGGGTGGAGATTCGGTGACGACCGAGGGCACGCGCATGCTGATCGAACTCGGCCAGCGCGAAGGGCTCGCGGCGACGACCGCGGGTGCGCAGATGTGCGCGGGCATGGTGCTCGAGGCCGCCGACCAGTACGTGGCCTCCCGCAGCGAGCAGTCCTACCTGGAGTCGATCGACGGCAAGACGGCGGCGCTGCTGTCGCTGGCCTGCCGGGTGGGCGCGATGCAGGCCAGCCGATCCGAGGATCAAGAAGAAGCGTTGGCCCTGTTCGGCCGGCACTTCGGGCTCGCCTACCAGTTATATGACGACATCCTGGATCTGACCTCGACCGCCGAGGAAATGGGCAAGCCCGTCAACGCGGATATGCCCGAAGGCGTCTACACACTGCCCGTGATCCGCGCCGCTGCCCGCGACCGAGACCTTGCCCGCCTGCTGCGCAGCAGAATGACCGGTGAGCAAGCCGTACACGCCCGCGAGCTCGTCATCACCTCCGGCGCCGTAGACGAAGCACAGACGTTGGCCGAGGAATTCCTGGACCAGGCCGCCGGTCAGCTCGCCGCCCTGCCCGCCGACCCGCGCGCCCGCCACGCGATGTCCGCCTACGCCCGGTCCATCCTCGATCGGCGAACTCCCCGCCCCACATCATCCAGGCCTTCGACGCAGTCACCCCAGGCTCACGGTGATGTGTTCCCGCAAGAGCTCACGCGATGGTTGCAAGACTGGCTGGTGGACACCGGCCTTGTGCTCACCCCGGCCGAGTCGGATCACCATCGGTGGGCAGGCACATTCCAGATCCCGGCAGCGCAGGCCTTGGCCCCAGCGGACGCGGCCCGTGGACAGGCCGCCGTCGGCCTCGCCGCTTTGTCTCTTGTGTGGGACGACCTGTTCGAAGATCCGCGGCTGACCGACCCCGAAGCCCTCACCGCGCTGCGGCGTGGGCTGGTGGCAACGCTGCGTCAGGACCCGAAGAACCCGTGGAGGCCCGGCGCGGCGTTGCCGACGGCGTGGGCGAGTTTGTGGCCGCAGCTACGCGCAGGCCGTAGCAGCCGCTGGCAGGAGCGGTTCCTCGACAGCCTCGAGGAGTGGTTCCAAGCCTGCGAACGCGAAGCGCAGCACCGCATCGACGGCTACATCCCCTCTGTGGCCGACTATCTGCCGCTGCGGAAGTCGACCGGCGCGTTCGACACCATGATCGCCTGCCTGGAGGTGTACCAGGACCGGGAACTGCCGTCGAAGCTGCGCAGCCATCCCGTGGTCCGCCGTCTCGAGGAACTGCTCTTCAAGGTGAGCTTCGCGGAGAACGACCTGGTGTCACTGGATCGGGACGAAGCCGACCACGTCCCCTACAACCTGGTGCGGGCGATCCGGCACGAGACCGGCTGCACCCGCAGCGAAGCCGTCGAGCAGGTGCAGCGCCAGGTGAGCGAGCATCGCACCGAGATCGATGCGGTGACTCGCTACCTCCCCGCGCTCTTCCGAATGTTTCCCGGCCTGTCCGGTCAGTGGAAGGCGTACGCGTCGATCTATGAGGACCTGACGACCGTGTTGCTCCGGACGCATCAGCTCGATCGGTACACGCAGACCTCCACTTCCGCAGAACCAGACTTGGAACGCCTGCGCCGCGAGATCTGCCACCCGGCCACCGAACCAGCTCAGACCGCGTCGTAAGACCATTGGGTGTGACCACCCTGGTTTCCGCAAAACGATTGCCGACAACGCCAGGCATCGACTTCGAACACACGGGTGACGGCGGTAGCGGATGTGCTAAAGGCGATTGTCTAGCTGAAACCGCGGGCCCGGTATCCGGCGATCAGGGCCGTGGTCTGCTCGCGGATCCCCGTGGTGCGAACCGCCGCCGAGCTGACCCGGCTCGTGCGCGATGCCTCCGGCCGGTCCAGCCACGCCAGGCGATTGTTCCACCGCCGGGCGTGTCCGAAAGATCCACGAGCGCAATACCCTTCGCCGACTGGCCCCGACACCGACAGGTCGCCCGGCGGCTGCCGGGCAGTCTCCCACGGCTGCGCGGAGACTGCACGCCGATCCGTCGCTGGACCGGCAAGGTCACCGGGCGACTACCCCACCGCCTCCGCGCACGACGCGGCGGTTTCATCATCTGACGGAATGGCCACCGAACACGGATACTCCCCGATCCGGGGCGAGCGTGGACACGATCTCGGCTCCACCGATGACTTTCGGGTGAATCTGTCGTCGATACCTCTGGGTATACCAACAGACAGGAGTCCAGGCATGACCAGACCGTTTCGATTGGGCATGACCTCGGTGCGGGCGAACGGTGTGGATCTCGGCATCGAGAGCTTCGGCCGCGCGGACGATCCGCTGGTCTTGCTGGTCGGCGGCACAACAATGTTGTCCTGGCCCGACGCGCTGTGCGAGCGGCTCGCGTCCGGCGGGCGACACGTGGTCCGCTACGACCTGCGTGACTCCGGCGCGTCGACAACCCTCGACCCGGAAAATCCCGCCTACGACCTGCGGGACCTTGTCGCCGACGCGGCCGCACTGGTCGAGGTTCTCGGAGCCGGGACCGCCCATCTCGGTGGCGTCGGCGTCGGTGGGATGGTCGCTCAGGTCGCCGCGCTGGACCACCCGGACGTGTTCTCCGCACTGACTCTCGTCGGCACCCGGCCGGTGGCGCCGGGCCCGGTCGACGAGGACCTGCCCGACCACGACCTCGCGGTCATGGGCAAACTGTTTTCCCGCCCACGGCCGGACTGGACCGACCGCGACGCTGTCGCGGCATTCGCCGCCTCGGGGGCCGAGGCGATGGGCAACGATCCGGAGGAGGCGCGGGCGACCGCGGCCCGAATCTGGGACCGGACACCGTCGAGCGATCCCGCAGTGCACCAGGCGAACCAGCTCGGGATGGTGTTCTCCCGGATCGACTGCGCCCCGCGCTGGCGGGGCCGGCTCGGCGAGCTCGACGTGCCCACGCTCGTGGTGCACGGTCGCGCCGACCCGTTCTTCCCGGTCGGCAACGGCGAGGTCCTCGCCTCCGACATCCCTGGTGCGAGACTGCTCGTCCTCGACGATATGGGTACCGCTCTGCGCCACGCCGCGGCCGACCAGGTCGCTGCCGCCATGCTCGCGCTGTAGCCGCCCGGTTGGGAGGCATCCCGAGTCGGCGGAATACACCATAAGTAGCCGCATGATCGGAGAGTCGCCAAGCTCGATCGTCGCCGCCACTCGTTTGCTGAGGCCACATAACTCCACACTATGTGGCCGCCAGTGGCGAGTTTTCAACTGGCCGCTGACACGGCAGCGACACCGACCGTTGTTGCCCGCGACGATGGTGGCGGGAATACGATCGGCTCTGAGTTGCGGGGCGACGGGGGAGCTCGTTGCGGAATCGAAGGGCTATAGGGATGACCGATTCCCAGCGCGGACCTGACGGTCAGTCGCCTATGCTGGGCGGCATCGATCCCGCTGTGCGGCAACCGGATCCGTCGGCTGGCGGCTGGGTCATGCCTGACCGGCCACCTGGCCAGGGATATGGGCCGACGCTGCCGTATCCGCCACCATCGACCGGCAGCGGAAGAACGGTTCTCGTCATCGCTGGTGTTCTCGGGCTTGTGGTGGTGCTGGGACTCGGTGTAGCGATCGGCGTCGTCGTCGGCCGTGGCGACAGTAGCAGCGAGTCCGCCGTGGTCTCGGCTACTGCCCGGCGGGAAACCGGGACCTATTCGATGAATGCGATCACCAATGCCTGCGATCTTGTCGATCCCACGCCGTTGACCAAGTGGTCACCCACGTCGAAAGGTGCTCCCGAGCATAGGGAAACGCGGCCAACCGCCTACGGAAGCGGCGGCCTGAAGTGCGATGCCGGGTATACCAGCGCGACCGCCGGCGAGTTCCCCATGAACGCGGCGGGCATGAGCGTCGAGGCCGAATTCACCAATGGTGCGGCGCCGCCCTTCTACGACCATTGGAAGCACGCCGATGTCGCCACACCCGAAGCGGCGTCGGCTTCCGGTGCGGTCACCGGAATTGGTAATCAGGGCTACTGGTACTCCGAAGTCAGAGGAAATCTTGTCGCGAATATGGCCTACGTCGTCTGTGTGCAGGACGGCAATGTCTCGGTGCGGGTGAAGATCTCCCTCACGCGTGAGCAGGGTTCTCCCGCGGTGAGGCGGGACGAACTCGATTCGATCGCCAGGTCCCAGGTCCGAAGGACGCTGGACGGTCTGCGGGAGAAGTAGCGACCCGGCGACTCGAGCGGAACGGTACGGACGACCGGACGGTGGCTCGAATACGATCGGGTCGGAGTCGAGGTCGACGGGGAGCCCGTTGCGGGAACCGGAGGGCTATGGGAATGACCGATTCCCGGCGCGGACATGAGGATCAGTCGACGCCGCAAGGCGCCGATCCGGCTGTGCGACAACCTGATCCGCCAGTTGGCAGCTGGGGTGTCCCGGACGCGGGCAGGTATACGCCAGCGCCCGGGGATGCCCCCGGTCAGCCAGTTACCGGATACGGCCCACCTGGTCGGGGGTACGGGCCACCACCGTCGTACCCGCCGCCGACCGGCAGCGGCAGAGCGGGTCTGATGGTTGTCGGTGTGCTCGGGCTGGTGGTGGTGCTTGGTCTCGGTGTGGTGATCGGTGTCGTCGTCGGCGACACAGACAGCGGGTCCGCCGCTGCCCCGGCCCCGTCCAGCACCTCGGCCTCGTCCAGTGCGGCTGCGACCACGATGACGTCCCGTCGGGAACCGGCGCCGGGGATCTATTCGATGAGTGGGATCGCGAACGCGTGTGATCTTGTCGATCCCGTGCCGTTGCACAGGTGGTCGTCCATCCCGAGGGAAGCCCCTGTGCATCAGGAATTCCCGCCGAATAACTCCGACGGCGGCAACCTGTACTGCGCTCTCCGCTACACCAGCCCCTCGACTGTCGCCGACGACGCCACCGTCGATGAAGCTGGCATCGGCCTGCAGGCCCAGATCACCGGCGCCGACGACGCCCCCGCTTACGACAGTTGGAAGCGGACCGACACCGCCGCCACCGGATCGGGGCGGGCCTCGGGCGAGGTCACCGGAATCGGCGCTCAGGGTTACTGGCATACCGCGACCACGGACACCGGCAACGGAATGACCTACATCGTGGGCGTGCAGGACAGCAATGTGTCGGTGCGAGTGGAAGTCGCTGTCCTGCGCGCGAAGGGTGAAGCCCCGGTGAACCGGGACGAGCTCGCCGCGATCGCCGAAATCCAAGCCCGCAGGGCTCTGGACGGATTGAAGTCGTAGCACGTTCGCCGACGCCGTCACCCGC
>NZ_BDBY01000392.1 GCF_001613225.1 Nocardia pseudovaccinii NBRC 100343 | reverse complement strand
GCCGCCGCGACGACGGCAACTACGACAACACCCAGGAGGCCTTCAACGCCATCCGCTGCGTCGACGATCCGCCGATCAACGATCGTGCGGTGGCGGGTCGACAGGACACCGAATACCGCAAGGCGGCGCCGTTCCTGGACGACGGCCGCGGCACCGGGACCGCACCGCTGGAACTGTGCGCCGTCTGGCCGGTGCCGAACACCAGCACACCGCACAAGGTTTCGGCGCCGGGTCTGCCGAAGACGGTGGTGGTGTCGACCACCGAGGATCCCGCGACGCCGTATCAAGCCGGTGTCGATCTGGCCAACCAGTTGGGAGCCGCACTGATCACCTACAAGGGCACCCGGCACACCGCGGCACTGGTCGCGGGTGACCAGTGCCTTGACGACGCGGTGATCTCCTACCTCACCGATCTGAAGGTCCCAGAGGCCGGTCTGACCTGCTGACTCCCAGCTCACACCGTGATCTTGCACCCCGTGCGATTCATTCCGAATGATGGGATTGCAATCCCTAAGCGTGTATGTAACACGGATTTAACGCCAGGTGCTTACGCTCGGCGACATGGATCGCCAGAAGGAATTCGTGCTGCGGACGCTCGAAGAGCGGGATATCCGCTTCGTGCGTCTCTGGTTCACCGATGTGCTGGGCTATCTGAAGTCCGTTGCCATCGCTCCGGCGGAGCTCGAGGGCGCCTTCGAAGAGGGCATCGGCTTCGACGGCTCGGCCATCGAGGGCTTCGCCCGGGTGTCGGAGGCCGATATGGTCGCGCGGCCGGATCCCTCGACCTTCCAGGTGCTGCCGTGGTCGACGAGTAAGGGCCACCAGCACTCCGCGCGCATGTTCTGCGATATCACCATGCCCGACGGTTCGCCGTCCTGGGCCGACCCGCGCCATGTGCTGCGGCGTCAGCTCAACAAGGCCGGTGACGTCGGGTTCAGCTGCTATGTGCACCCGGAGATCGAATTCTTCCTGCTGGAGAACGGCCCGCAGGACGGCTCCATGCCGACCCCGGCCGATTCCGGCGGCTTCTTCGATCAAGCCGTGCACGATTCCGCACCCAACTTCCGTCGCCACGCCATCGACGCGCTGGAGTCGATGGGCATCTCGGTGGAGTTCAGCCATCATGAGGGCGCCCCGGGGCAGCAGGAGATCGACCTGCGCTACGCCGACGCGCTGTCCATGGCCGACAACGTGATGACCTTCCGCTACCTGATCAAGGAAGTGGCCATCGACGAGGGCGTGCGCGCGACCTTCATGCCCAAGCCGTTCGCCCAGTACCCGGGCTCGGCCATGCACACCCACATGAGCCTGTTCGAGGGGGAGGCCAACGCCTTCCACGATGCGGACGACCCGAACAACCTGTCGGGGACCGCGCGCGCGTTCATCGCGGGCATCCTGGAGCACGCCCCGGAGATCAGCGCGATCACCAATCAATGGGTGAACTCCTACAAGCGGCTCATCCACGGCGGCGAGGCGCCGACGGCGGCCTCGTGGGGCCGGTCCAACCGCTCCGCGCTGGTGCGGGTGCCGATGTACACCCCGAACAAGTCCTCCTCGCGCCGTGTCGAGATCCGCAGTCCAGATTCGGCCTGCAACCCCTACCTGACCTTCGCCGTGCTGCTTGCTGCCGGTCTGCGTGGCATCGAGAAGGGTTACACGCTGCCGCCGGAGGCGGAGGACGACGTGTGGTCGCTGACCGCCGCCGAGCGGCGCGCCATGGGCTTCCGTGAGCTGCCTGGCACGCTCGACGAGGCGCTGCAGGCGATGGAGCGCTCGGAGCTGGTCGCCGAGACGCTCGGCGAGCACGTTTTCGACTTCTTCCTGCGCAACAAGCGCCGGGAATGGGCGGACTACCGCAGCCAGGTGACACCGTACGAGCTGAAGGAGTACCTCGGCCTCTAGCCGGTTAAACCCGGCCCGGTCGGCTACGTTTGCGACTCTTTCCACCCCGGCCGGGTGGAAAGAGATGATCGGCCATCTAAGTTGGACTTATGGTCCGGCCGCCGTCTGCTCGTTCTGCTGTCCCCGGTGTCGGTCGGCTCGGCTTGCTCGAGCCGACCGCCGCCGCCTCGTTACGAGAGTTGGCTTGGGACAATATCGACTCCATTCCGGTGCTGTGGGCGCTGTCGCGCGCGCCCGATGCCGATCTCGCACTGCTGACGCTGACGCGGTTGCAGGCGGCGCTCGGCGAGGACTGGTCCGAACTCGATTCGACGCTGCGGATCGATACCGCCTTGCGCGGCAGGCTTTTCGCGCTCATCGGATCGTCGAGCGCATTCGCTGATCATCTGGTCGCAGACCCTCCCGCATGGCGAATTCTGCTGCGCGACAAGTTACCCGCGCGCGAGGAGTTGATCGCCGACCTGCTGGACGCGGTACAGGCCGTACCGGCCGAGAGTCCGCACGCGGATGCGGTGCTGTACCGGGCCGAGCTATCCGGTCCTGAGGCAATTGCGCTGCTGCGCAAGCGATATCGCGATCAGCTGATGCTCTTGGCCGCGCTGGACCTGGCTGCCACCGTGGAGAACGAGCCGGTGCTGCCATATCAGGTGGTCGGCCGCCATCTCACCGATCTCGCCGATGCCGCACTGACCGCGGCGCTCGCGGTGGCGGTGGCACGGGTCTGTAAGGACGCCCCGGTGCCGGTGCGGCTGGCCGTGGTCGCCATGGGCAAGAGCGGTGCCTGCGAACTCAACTACGTCAGCGATGTCGATGTCGTCTTCGTCGCCGAACCGGCCGATGCCACAGCCACCCGGATGGCCGCCGAGATGATGAGCGTGGGCAGCGCCGCCTTCTTCGAGGTCGATGCGGCGCTGCGGCCCGAAGGCAAGGCGGGCGCGCTGGTGCGCACCCTGGACTCGCATATCGCCTACTACAAGCGCTGGGCCAGGACCTGGGAGTTCCAGGCACTGCTCAAGGCGCGGCCGATGACCGGCGATCTGGCGCTGGGGGAGCAGTACCGCGACGCACTGATGCCGATGGTGTGGACCGCTTCCGAGCGCCCCGACTTCGTCGCCGATGTGCAGGCGATGCGGCGCCGGGTGGAGGATCTGGTGCCCGCCGATCTGCGCGAGCGCGAACTCAAACTCGGCCACGGCAGCCTGCGCGATGTCGAATTCGCCGTCCAGCTACTGCAATTGGTACACGGACGGGTGGACGAGACCCTGCATGTGCAGGACACCATCGAGGCGTTGACGGCGTTGGCGGCGGGCGGCTATGTCGGCCGCGACGATGCCGCGAATCTCACCGCCTCCTATGAATTCCTGCGCCTGCTCGAACACCGGCTGCAGTTGCAGCGGCTCAAGCGCACCCACACTCTGCCCGCCGCCGATGACGAGGAGGGCATGCGCTGGCTGGCGCGCGCGGCCCATATCCGTCCGGACGGACGGCAGGACGCGGTCGGCGTGCTGAGCAATGAGATTCGCCGAAATGCGGTGCGGGTGCGGCGATTACACGCCAAACTCTTCTATCGGCCACTGCTCGAATCGGTGGTCAAGATGGATCCCGACGCGCTGCGCCTGAGCCCGGACGCGGCGATCCGTCAGTTGGCGGCGCTCGGCTATGCGGCCCCGGAAAACGCACTGGGACATCTGAAAGCGTTGACCGGCGGGGTATCGCGCAAGGGCCGGATTCAGGCGCTGCTCTTGCCGACCCTGCTCGAATGGCTCGGGGACACGCCGAATCCCGATGCCGGACTGCTCGCCTACCGGCGGGTCTCGGAGGGTCTGGACGATCAGATCTGGTTCCTGCGCGAATTGCGCGACGAGGGCGCGATCGCACAGCGGTTGATGATCGTGCTCGGCTCCTCGGAATATCTGCCGGATCTGCTGATCAACGCACCGGACACGATCCGGATGTATGCCGACGGTCCGGGCGGGCCGCTGTTGCTCAGCCCGCAGCCGGAAGACGTCGCGCGCGGCATCCTTACCGCGGCGGCGCGCTACGACGATCCGAAACGTGCTGTGGCCGCGGCTCGTTCACTGCGCCGACACGAATTGGCGCGGGTGGCCTCGGCCGATCTGCTCGGCATGCTCGACGTGCCGCAGGTGTGCCGGGCGCTGTCCTCGGTGTGGGTCGCGGTGCTGGAAGCCGCACTGCGCGCGGTGATCCGGGCCAGCGAGGTCGAACTCGGGGCACCGGCACCGGCCGATTTCGCGGTGATCGGCATGGGTCGGCTGGGCGGCCTGGAACTCGGTTACGGCTCCGATGCCGATGTGCTCTTCGTCTGCGACCCACGTCCCGGCGAGGACGAGACCAAGGCCGTGAAATGGGCGATCGGCATTGCGGAGAAGGTGCAGCGGTTGCTCGGTGCGCCGAGTACCGATCCGCCGCTGCAGGTCGACGCCGGACTGCGCCCGGAGGGGCGCAACGGCGCGCTGGTGCGCACGCTGGCCGCCTATGCCGCCTACTACGAGCAGTGGGCGCAGCCGTGGGAGGTACAGGCCCTGCTGCGCGCGCATCAGGTGGCCGGGGATCAGGACCTCGGTGTCCGGTTCCTGCACATCATCGACAAGGTGCGCTATCCCGAGGGCGGGGTGTCGGCGGAGGCGGTGCGCGAGATCCGCAGGATCAAGGCCAGGGTGGATGCCGAACGCCTGCCGCGCGGTGCGAATCCGGCGACCCACACCAAACTCGGACGCGGTGGTCTCGCCGATATCGAATGGACCGTCCAGCTGATGCAGCTGCGCTACGCCGACGATGTGCGCGCACTGCACAACACCTCGACCCTGGAATCCCTCGATGTCATCGAGCAAACCAAATTGCTTGCGATCGAAGATGTTTCGCTCCTGCGCGAAGCCTGGATCACGGCGACCAGAGCGCGCAACGCACTGGTGCTCGTCCGCGGCAAGCCAGCTGATCAACTACCCGGCCCGGGCCGTCTACTATCGGCCGTCGCGCGGGTCGCCGGGTGGCCCAACGATGATGGCAGCGAGTTCCTGGACAACTACATGCGCATTACTCGCCGTGCCAAAGCCGTGGTGGAGCGTGTCTTCGGCGGTTGACCCGCGCCGACGGTAGTCGAAAGGTGGTTCTCAGCGGGCACGGCGGCCGCAATTCGACTTTTCGCTCAGGGCAGGGGGATGCCAGCGCGGTCGGCGCGTTTCTGTCCCCATTCGTAGAGGGCGGTGAGTACCGGGACCAGGCTCCAGCCTTCCTCGGTCAGGTCGTATTCGACCTGGGGCGGCACGGTGTCGAAAGTAGTACGGCGGATCAGGCCGTCGGACTCCAGGTCGCGCAGTTGCTGGACGAGCATTTTCTCGCTGGTGCTCGGCATCAGGCGCCGCAATTCGCCGTAGCGGCGCACGCCCTCCTTGAGGTGGGCCAGGATGACCGGCTTCCATTTGCCGTCGATGAGATCGACGGTCACCTCCACCGCGCAGTAATAGCGCTTCTCCGGCATTGCTCGCCTCCCGGTACTCACCAAAAAGTGCGTTCTTGTAACACTGTAATCATCGGGCTTACATGGAACTCGCACTGCGGCGCGGCCGCACCACATTCTGCAGACATGGAGTTCGATTCCCGTGAAAGTCATCGTTTTCGACAGCTTCAAGCCCGGCGTGACGATGGAGACCATCACCCCTTATCTTCCCGAGGAGGTCGCCAATGTGTGGCGGCTGTGGAAGGCGGGCATCGTGCGCGAGAACTATGCGCGCGCAGATGAGCCCGGCGTGGTGATCGTATTCGAGGTGGACAGCGTCGAAGAGGCCAAGCGTTATGTCGCCGATTTCCCGCTGACCAAGGCCGGTCACCTGGAATGGACCTACGTTCCGGTGCAGGCCCCGTTGCCGCTGGAGGCGCTGATGGATCCCTCCGTCGACGTCGCCGAGCCTTACGACCGGACGAAGGTGGTGTCGGCCTGATGCAATACGCCTACGGTCTGAGTATTCCGCAGACCCTCGCGGATGCCTGCGACCCGACCAGGATGGCGCTGATCGTCTACGACATGCAGGTCGGCATCGTGCGGCAGCTGCCGGACGGTGACAAGATCGTCCAGACCTGTGTGCAGCTGCGGGATGCGGCGCGGGAGAACGGTTTTCGCGTCTTCTACACCCGGCATATGTCGCTGCCGGCCGCGGCGGCCGGTGTCGCGCAACTGCGGACGGCCATGGAGTGGCAGCGGGTCGACAACCCGAACGAGGTGAATTCCAGCTTCCCGCAGGGTTCGCCCCAGTATCAGCTCGTCCCCGAGCTGGCGCCCGGTCCGAACGAGGTGGTCATCGATAAGATCACCATGTCGGCCTTCGCGGCGACACCGCTCGATATCGCTTTGCGCGACTTGGGTATCGACACCTTCGCCATTGCGGGCATCGCTCTGGAGGTCGGCATCGAACCCACCGTCCGGCACAGCCTGGACCTGGGCTATCTCCCGATTCTGGTGACCGATGCCTGCGGCGCGGGCCATCCGGATGCGGCCGAACGTTCCTTGGCCACACTGGCTTTCGCCGGTGGTTCGCTCACCACGGACGCCGCGACGCTCGTCGAGCAGATGCACCGCCACTGAGCGGAAGCCGCGCCGGGCCGACCTCGGTCAGCAGCTGGAAGCGGCGCACGAATTCCCGCAGCGCGATGCGGTCCTCATCGTCGGGCGGGCGGTACCCCCGCTCGGCGGTGACCGATACCGTGCTGCCCGCGCGCACCCGCAACTCGTCCCAACACGACGGCAGCACCGGTGTCAGCACGGTGTGCCCATTGCAGGTCACCGTGATCCGCGAGGTGAACCGTCCCGCGGTGTCGGCAAGATCTTCGGCCGCGTCCGCGGTGAGCGCACCCGTCGCCGTGAACTCCTCGACATACATCGCGACCACCTCACTCTCTGCTGGTCAGTGTAGGAGGCCGTGGCATCCCCACGGGATCTCCACAATCGCCGCACCTCGTCTCCATGGCCTCCCATTAGGGTCGGTGCATGCGTAAATGGGTGGACCGGGTGGTGCTCGGGCTGGGGTGGTGCGCCTTGGCGGCGGGAGTTCTGGGGATCGTGCTGCATTTCGGGACGTGGCGGCGGCAGGCTTGGGTGCTGTTGGCGTCGGGTGCGTCGTACTTGATGCTCGGCGCGGTGTTGGGGTTGCTGTTGTTTCTGATAGCGCGGGGGTGGAAGAGTGCGTCGGTCGCCGGGGTGATCGTCGCATCGGTGTTGTGGATGCAGGTGCCGATGTTCGTTCCGGAGGGCCGGGCGGCGAGCGGGCCGGAAGTTTCGGTCATGCAGTCGAATCTGTTGTTCGGGGAGGCCGATGCGTCAGCGGTGGTTCGGGCGGTGCGGGAGAACCGGGTCGAGGTGCTCACCGTCGACGAGCTGACACCAGAGGTCGCGCAGCGACTCGCGGCGGCCGGAATCGAAGAGTTGCTGCCACATCAGTTCCTACAGCCCCGTGGGGGCGGCAACGGCACCGGGATCTACAGCCGATATCCGTTGCGGGACACCAAGAAATACGACGGATTCTGGATGAACAATCTGTCCGCCACCATGGAGCATCCACAGCGCGGTCCGGTCGCGGTGTTCGCATTCCATCCGGTGCCGCCCTCGGTCGACTTCCCGGCGTGGAGTTCGGAACTGAACAGGATTCGCGAAATACTCGACGCGCAACAGGGTCCCGCGATCGTCGGCGCGGATTTCAATGCCACCCGTGATCATTCGGCATTCCGTGATCTGCTGCGCGGCCGGTTCGTCGCGGCGGCGGATCAGGCAGGTGCCGGGCCGCTGCTCACCTATCCGGCGGATCGCCGGTGGGGTCCGGTGATCGGCATCGACCACATTCTGGTCGCCGATGGCACGGCGGCCGACGTCCGCTCGCTCACCATTCCCGGATCCGATCATCGCGCGATACTGGCACAGGTGCGGTTGAACGCCTGACGGAGCGAATGCGCTCGGACGTATACGCGCGCAGGGGTTTCTGCGATTACCATGTGATCGCTCGACGGGCAGGCGTATGACCCATCGGGTCGGGGTCCGCCGAGGACGGACCCCAGTGAGTTCGGGGAGGAAAGACCTGATGAGGACTAGACGGCTGCGGTTCGGGGTGGTCGCGGTATTGCTGTTGGTCGACGCGGCGCTGGTCGGCTGCGACAGCAAGACGGGACAGCCGGGGGCGAGCGCGGTGACCGCGGACAATCCGTGGGAGCTGACCGGCGCGGTTTCCAATAACGGTCCGAGTGGCCCGCGCAAGGGGGTCCCGGACGCACCGCTCACCGCGGAGAACGGCGACGGCGGCGCGGTCGACAAACTCGCCCTCAACACCATCGCCGACCTGGAAGATTTCTGGAAGACCGAGTACGGCAAGAACTTTCCCGGCACCTTCAAGCCGGTGAGCCGCTACATCTCCTGGGATGCCAAGGCGTCCAAGGAGCAGGCGATCACCTTCTGCAAGTCCAGCACCTATCACCTGGTCAACGCCGCCTACTGCAGCGTGGACCACACCATCGGCTGGGATCGCGGTGTGCTGCTGCCGCTGCTGCAGGAGAAGTACAGCGATATGGCGATCGTGATGGTGCTCGCGCACGAATACGGTCACTCCATCCAGGGGCAGGCCAAGATCGCCGGATTCTTCACCGGGACACTGGTGAAGGAGCAGCAGGCCGACTGTCTGGCCGGTGTGTTCCTGCGCCATGTGGCGGAAGGGAATTCGGCGCATTTCACGCTGAATATGACCGACGGTCTCAACGCGGTCCTCGGCGCCACCATTGCCGTGCGCGATTCCGATCCGGATAACCCGAAGAATGTGCACGGCTCCGCCTTCGAGCGGGTGACCGCGGTGCAGATCGGCTACACCGACGGCGCCCAGGGCTGCAAGAAGATCAACAAGAAGGAGATCGAGCAGCGCAGGGGCACCCTGCCGACGACATATGAGGACGGCGAGCAGGACGCCCAGCTTCCGGTCGACGTGGCATCGCTGACCAGCCTGAGCCAGGCGCTGGCGAAGATCTTCCCGCTGCAGCGGGCGCCGCAGTACGACTACAACGGGATCATCAAGAACTGCTCGAAAGTAACTGCTACCGAGCCGGTCTCGTACTGCCCGAGTTCGAACAGGATCGGCACCGATGTGCCCGAACTCGCCAAACGCGGCGGGGCGATGAAGGGCGACGACGAACCGCTCTCGGCGGTGGTGGACGGTGATTACAACGCCTTCGCCGTGTTCATCTCCCGCTATGTCCTTGCGGTGCAACAGGAACGCAAGCTCTCGGTCACCGGAGCCGAGACCGCCGGGTTGCGCACCGCATGCCTCACCGGAGTCGTGACGACCAAGCTGAGCGAGCCGGGCAGCGATCCGCGGCTGTCGGCGAACGATCTCGACGAGGCGGTCTCCGGACTGCTCGCCGACGGTCTGGTCGCCAGCGATGTGGACGGCAAGGTGGTGGCGAGCGGCTTCCAGCGGTTGGAGGCTTTCCGCACCGGAGTCCTCGACGGCGAGCAGACCTGCCTGACGAACTACCGCTAGCGGCTCACTCGTCCGCTACGTGGGCCCGCAGCCACTCCAGGACATCGGCGAGCACCTTGTCCTGTTCGGGCTCATTGAAGACCTCGTGGTAGAGGCCCTCGTAGCGGATCACCGTCAGGTCCTTCGAGCCCGCGCCCCGCTCGATCAGATCGGTGCTCGACGGTGCCGCGATGGCGTCGGCGGTGCCGTGCAAAACCAGCAGCGGCACGGTGAGCTTGTCCAGACGGCTCTTGACGAACTCGGTGGCATCGAGCATCTCCATACCGGTTCGGGCCGGGAGCTTGCCACGGAAGACCAGGGGATCGTTGTCGTAGGCGCGAACCACCTCGGGATCGCGGCTGATCATCGACGAATCCAGTTTCAGCACACCGAGATTCGGCGCGAACCGGGACAGCAGCGGACCGACCAGACGCTGCAGCGGATTGCCGACCGCGATATCCAGCGGCGGTGCCGACAATACGATGCCGTCGACGTCGATCGGCGCCCGGACCGCCAGATACAACGTGATCAGGCTGCCCATCGAATGCGCGAGCAGGAACCGCGGCACATCCGGATGTTCGCGGCTCGCGATCTTCAGCATCTCCGCGACATTGTCGGCCGAGCCCGCCATCGAACCGATATTCGCGTTGTTGCCCGCCGACTTGCCGTGGCCGAGATGGTCGAGCGCGTAGACCGCGAAGCCGTTGTCCGCCAATCGCTTTCCGACATGGGCGTAGCGTCCGGAGTGTTCGGCGACGCCGTGCACGAGCACGATCACCGCATCCGCGGTGGTATCGGGAAGCCATGCGCGCCAAGCGATTCGGCTGCCGATGCCGTCGAATTCGCCCTCGGTGACCGGTGTCGGCTTGTCGGCCTTTGGATCGGTTGTCATGCATCGGCTCCTTGGGTACGTGGTGGCGCCGCGAGCTGATCGATCAGCCGCCGGTTGAACTCGATGAGCCGAGCGTAGTTCACCAGGGAGATGCGCTCGTCGGTTCCATGGATCGTTTCCACATCCGCCTTGGTCAGCAGGATGGGGGCGAAGTTGCAGCGGGTCGCGGCGAGGTCGTCGTAGTGCCGGGAATCGGTCGCGCCGGGGACGATGCCGGTGGTCACCGCGATGCCCGGGACGACGGACTCGGCCAGGCCCGCGATCATGTCGAATGCCGGGCCGGGCGGATTGCCGGGGGAGGGCTCCGAGGTCATGCCGACGAGTTCGATCCGCACGTCCGCGTCGCGCACCACCTTGCGGCAGTGTGCGAGCACCGATTCGACCGAATCGCCGGGCAGGATGCGGAAATTCACCAGGGCCTCGGCCTGCTGTGGCAGCACATTGGGTTTGACGCCGCCGCGGATGACCGTCGGCGCGGTCGTCGTGCGCACCATCGCCTCGGTCTGCGGACGGGCCGCGAGTATCCGGATGATCACCGGAGAGGCCAGTCCGGCGAAGCGGAGCAGGCGGCGGCGATATTCGGGCATGACGTGGCGCAGTCTGGTGACCATGTCGGACACCACCGGCGTCAATCGCAACGGCATCGGATGGTCCTGGATTCGGCCGACCGCGCGGGCGATCTGTCCGACCGCGGTCTGTCTGCCGGGCATGGACGAATGTCCGCCCACCGCCGATACCGAAAGGCGAACGGTCGCATAGCCTTTCTCGCCCACCATGATCGAGGCCACCGGCCGGTCTATGCCGTCGGCGATATCGTCGAGAATGACGCCGCCCTCGTCGAGCAGCAGATCCGCGTGCACACCGGATTCGCGCAGCCGTTGCGCCATGCGCACCGCGCCGTCATCGCCGAACACCTCCTCGTCGTGCCCGAAGGCCAGATAGATGGTGTGCCGCGGGCGAACTCCCGCGGCGAGTGCGGATTCGACCGCCTCCAGAATCGCGATCAACCGGCTCTTGTCGTCGATTGCCCCACGGCCCCAGATGAATTCGTCATCCACCACGCCCGCGAACGGCGGATGCGTCCACCGCCCCAGATCATCGACCGGCACCACATCCTGATGGGCGAGCAGAATCGCCGACACCCGATCCGGTTCGACGCCCGGCCAGCGATACAGCCTGCTGTGCCCGAACCGCTCCAATTCCAGTTCGGCGTGGACCAGTGGGAACGACTGTTCCAGGTGCGCGCCCAGCCGGACGAATGCTGCGTCGCTGGGTTCTGTGGGCTCCGCGGTATCCGATGGCTCGTAGGAAACCGTCGCGCAGCGCAAGGCCTGCGCGAGGCGATCGGCGACGTGCGTATCGACGACAACCGGCGTGGTGTGGGTCTTCGCGGCGTTACCTGTCATCGAGGGCCGGTCTCATTCGGCAAGTTCATGGGCACCACTGCATTCAACACCTCGGGCCCGAGTGCGCGGACCTTCTGGTCGCGCCACTTCGCCCAGGCCTCGCTGGTGCCGCCGGTGAGGTCGGGTGTACGCGGGGTACTGAGCAGGGGCAGGTCCAGGCGCGCCGAGGCGACGGTGACCTGCGCATTTGCGGCGGTGTGGGACCACACATCGTCGACGACATCGGTGATCCGCACGCCGAGGCGGTGCCCGGCAATGATCGGCCAGTCCTGCGCCAACAGTCTGATCTCGGCGGTATCGGCGACCGGAGCGATGCCGCGGGTAATGATGGTGCCGCGGCCGTCGGGGGCGATATCGAACAGTTCGACCGCGACCGTCGCGGTCGGCGGACCGGACAGTCGCAGCGTTGCCGTCGGAATTCCGGAGATGTGCTGGGTCGTACCCAGCGGCTCGGAAATGGACCAGATCTCGCGATCGGGTCCGGGCAGCAGGCCGCGATCGGTATAGGTGCCGGTGCGCAGATCGATCGGAATGCGTCGCGAATCGACGGGCGGCCATGCGGTTTCGGAGCGCCAACCGCCGTCGAATTGGCCGACCGTCACCCGCGGGCCGGGCACCTCGATATCGCGGTCGGCGACATGCTTGTCGAAGAAGGCGAGTAGTTGGGTATCGAAATCCGGTGCACCGCATTTGCTGTCGCAATCGCTGTGGCCCCATTGGCCGAACCAAGCGCGATGATCGCCGGGACCGAGCGCATTCCAGACGTCGAAGATGCGATACGCCCGGGTGTTGTAATCGAGAAAGCCCTGGCCGACGAACAGCGGAATGGTATTGCCGCGCAACTCTTCCACGAGATCGCGTTCACGCCAGAAAGGGGTGGTTGCGTCATGGTCGGTGGTGTTCGCCGCGAATTGCTCATAGCAACCGGCCGATATGTTGACGGCATTGGACTGGTACTCGGGGGAGTCGTCGGGTCGGCCCGGTGTCGAGGCGATGAGCAGGTGTTCGAAACCCGTCATTTCGGCCGGGCGAATGCCGCTCTCGGTGACCGGCTTACCGGAGAACTTCCACGCGACGCCCTGCATGTACATGTACGCGTACGGGTCGACATCCGGTCCGAACGCCGCGACGGCGGCCAGACCGGCGGGTTTGGCGGCCAGCCCCATCATTCCGGTCCAGGCCTCGTAGGAGGTGCCGATCATGCCGACCCGACCGGTCGACCACGGCTGCCCCGCGGCCCACTCCACGGCGGTGGCCACATCCGAACGTTCACCCGACCCACCGAAATCCGGACAACCGGATGAGCCGCCGTAGCCGCGCAGATCCACGATGACGTAGGTATAGCCCGCATTCAGGAACATCGCGACGTGCAGGTCGTCGGTGGACGGTCCATCTTCGAGCCGCGGCACGCTCAGATAAGCGGTATGCGACCGATACGGGCTGACGGTCATCACCACCGGCGTGCGGGTATCCGCGGAAATGCCTTGCGGGCGCAGGATGTCGGCGTGCAGCCGGGTGCCGTCCGGCGCGGTGATGAAGCTCTGCGACCACTGGAACGGCACATCGACCGGGTCCGCCGCCGATACCGGCGCCAGTAATCCGAGCATCAACAAAACCCCGGCCACACCACGCAACAGCACAGTCACTCGAGAACTATCGACCGCTACTGGTCGATAGTCCAGCCCCAGGAACCGGGGGTGGACGATGGTTCGAGTTTTGGTGTTGTTTTTGTGTCGTGGGGTGATCATCGGCAGATGATGGGGGCCGGTGTTGTCGGTGCCTGCGGGTAGCGTGATCGGGGTGACGACGGTGTTGCGATCATACCGGTTCGCCTTGGATCCCACCGCTGGGCAGGTGGCGCAACTGCGGTCGCATTGCGGGGCACAGCGATTCGCCTACAACTGGGGTCTGGCGCGGGTGAAGGCCAACCTCGACCAGCGCCACGCGGAAACGACCTATGGACACTCGGGCGATGATCTGACCCCTCCCATGCCGTGGTCTGCCTACGCTCTGCGCAAGCAGTGGAACCAGATCAAGGACCAGATCGCGCCCTGGTGGGCGGAGAATTCGAAAGAAGCCTATTCTTCCGGCCTGGCCAACCTGGCTGCTGCGCTACAGAACTGGGCCGACGCACGCACTGGCAAGCGTCGCGGCCGTACGGTGGGTTTTCCGCGGTTCAAGGGCCGCCGCGCCGGATTGTCGTGCCGGTTCACCACCGGCGCGTTCGGCCTCACCGACGGCGACCGTCGGCATGTGAAGCTGCCGCGCATCGGTACCGTCCGCACTCACGAGTCGACCCGAAAACTGGCTCGTCACCTCGAGCGAGGCACCGCGCGTATCCGCTCGGCCACGGTCTCGCACCGGGCAGGGCGATGGTTCGTGTCGTTCTAGGTGGAGGTCGAAAAGGCCGTCAAGACTGCCCACCATCCGGAATCGACGATCGGCGTGGATCTGGGGGTGACATCGCTGGCTGTGCTGTCGACCGCGGACGTGATCGCCAACCCGAAACATCTCGAACGCGCCCTACGCACGCTGCGTCGCCTTCAACGTCGAGCCGCGCGGCAATGCGGCCCAGACAAGCGCGCCAGGGAAAAGCCATCGAACAGGTGGCGGAAGACGCATGCTCGGATCGTGCGGCTACATGCGCGAGTGGCAGCGGCTCGGCGCGACGGGCTGCACAAACTCACCACCGGCCTGGTCCGCGAGCACGGCACCGTCGTTATCGAGGACCTCAACGTGGCGGGCATGCTGGCCAATCGACGGCTGGCCCGACGGATCGCCGGGGTCGGCTGGGCCGAGTTGCGGCGGCAGATCGAATGCAAGTCCGGGTGGGCCGGTGGCCGGGTCGTGGTGGCCGATCGCTGGTTCCCGTCGAGCAAGACGTGTTCGGATTGTGGTGCGGTGAAAGCCAAGCTGCGCCTGTCCGAGCGGGTATTCAGCTGCGACCGGTGCGGTTTCGTGCTGGATCGCGATCTCAACGCCGCCCGGAATCTGGCAGCGTTGGCGTCCGCGGCGAGTTGCGTCGGGACGGAAAATACGCCCGCTGGAAACCCAGGTAAGACCCGCATCATGCGGGCAACGGGTACTGTCACGGGAAGACCCGCGCCGGTCGGGGCGGGCCAACTCTGTCGAGGCAACTCGGGCAGGTCAGGACATGGATTTACACATTTCCTGAACGGGAGTATGAGTGAGCCGGTGTGACCACAGATTGGGATCTATTCGTGCGGTCGCTGGCACAGTGCCTATCGGAACTACCTTCGCGGGCAACGCTGGTCATCGCCGCGCCCGGGAATCGATACGTCCAATTCGTGCAATACGACATAAAACTGTCCGTCGAACTGGCGGGCAATTCCTATCTCGCGCAGCCCATCTCACCGACCGCTGAACGCATGCTGCGTGAGCTCGGCTGGCGCGAACCCGTCGCACGGCGCGAGATCGACAATTGGACTCGCACCCTGCTCTGGCCACTGTCTTTGGACACCTTGCGCGCGCTCGCCCGCTCGGTCGCGGTCGGCCTGCGCGACGCGCTCGGTGTCGGCACGCCCGCTGAGTTGCGCGCCATGGGGTGGACCGAGACCTCGGGTGATCTGGATCTCACCGCATTGGGCGAGATCGCGCGTCGCGGCGTGAACTGACGCGGTGGGGGCACCCACCCGACGTGCCACTATTCTGTGAATATGGCAGTAGGCAAGGGCGGCACGCCGTCGAAGGAAGCGAAGGCCGCGGCTAAGGCGGCCCGCAAGCAGCAGTCGAAAGAACGCCGCCAGCAGCTCTGGCAGGCGTTCCAGATGCAGCGCAAGGAAGACAAGCTGCTGCTGCCTTTGATGATCGGCGCCGTCGTCGGCATCACGGTCGTTTTCCTGGTGGTCGGCCTGATCTTCGGGCTGCAGTGGTTCCTGTTGCCGCTCGGTCTGCTGCTCGGTGTGCTCGTCGCGTTCATCATCTTCGGTCGCCGGGTGCAGCGGAATGTCTACGCCAAGGCCGAGGGCCAGGCGGGTGCGGCGGCCTGGGTGCTGGAAAACCTGCAGGGCAAATGGCGGGTCAGCAATGGCATCGCCGCCACCACTCAGCTGGATGCGGTGCACCGGGTGATCGGTCTGCCGGGCGTCATCCTGATCGGCGAGGGTTCCCCGCAGCGGCTGAAGTCGCTACTGGCGCAGGAGAAGAAGCGCACCGCGCGACTCATCGGCGACACCCCGATCTACGACATCATCATCGGCAACGACGAGGGCCAGATCCCGCTGAAGGAACTGCAGAAGCACCTCACCAAGCTGCCCCGCAATATCGATGCCAAGCGCATGGACCTCATCGAGGGTCGCCTGGCCGCGCTGAGTTCGCGCAGCGGTCCGGCACTGCCCAAGGGCCCGATGCCCGCGGGCGCCAAGATGCGCGGGGTGCAGCGCACCATCCGTCGGCGCTGATCCGGTTACGAGGCCCGCATCCCCATGGGATGCGGGTCTTTCGCGTTTCTATGGAGTCGATCCGCTTCGCCCGATGCCGAGCAACCAGGTGATCCGGTCGTAGCCGACGGCGTGGTAGCCGACGAGCACCGCGGTGAAGACCAGGGCCCAGCGCGGCAACTCCGCGAGCCAGAATGCCGCCGCGCCACCGAACAGCACCACTATCTCGACCAGCAGCCGCACCTGGCCGTGCACCGCGACCGGAGCGCTTCCGCTGCGGCTCGGGTCGCCGGGCACCGCGAACGTCCCCCAAGCCGCGGCGGCGGCAAGCGGCAGCAGTACAACCAGCACATAGCGCCAGGGCGAATCGAACGCGCGCCAACCGCAGACCGCGAACGAGGAAATGGCGGCGAGTTCGAGGAACAGGCGGACCGCCAGCATGACCGGATTCAGAGACACCGCCGGAGCGTACTGTTCCGGCGGCCGCCCGGAGGCGCTAGCGCGAGCGTACGACCGCGGTGCCGGTGGCGCGGTCGTGCATGCCACGACCGTCGGCGTCGGTGAACAGCGCCGGAACCACGAAGACCAGCAGCACCTGGCGGGCCAACGCACGCACGAAGCCGACGGCCACCGGCGCATCGATGCGGATGACGCGCAGGCGCAGGAAGTACTGCCCCGGCGTGTACCCGAACAACGACACCGCGACGACGCCGATCACGAACCAGACGAGCAGGTTGGGTGTAGTGAGCGCACTCACAATCGCCTCGAAGTTCGACGGCCGCGGCTTCCCGGCCGGAATATCCATGCCAGCGATGATCTTGTCCGGGTTCGGTCGAACGATGATTGCGGTCACACCGAGCGAGATGAACCAGTCCACCACGAGCGCGACGATGCGCCGCATCATGCCGACCAGTGACCCGGCGCCCGAGCGCGGCAGACCCAGGTGCTGACCGGGGAACTCGGGGGTTGCCGGATCGCCCGGGTCGGCCGAAGGTCCGGAGAGCCAGGATCCGCTGATGCGTGCCATGGTCCCCAGAATAGGCCTCTACGACCGGTCGTAGGACATCGCATTAACCCAAGTGACCTCGGCGGGCGCTGGTAGAAATGACAGGATTACGATGCTGTTCGAGCCCGGGTGGCCATCAACACCCGGCCAGCCGCACGTGTAACACTGGCGAAACACAGCCTTGATTGCTGGGAAACATCGCGTCCATAGCGTCTGGACGCGACGAACCCATGCAATCGACACTGGCTGGGAACCGATCCGTAAGGAGAACAAGTGACGTTCAGCACGGCCGA
>NZ_BDBY01000391.1 GCF_001613225.1 Nocardia pseudovaccinii NBRC 100343 | reverse complement strand
AGCGTTCGACGGCTCCTCCGTCCGTGGCTTCCAGTCCATCGACGAGTCGGACATGCTGTTGCTCCCCGACTTCAGCACCGCTCGGCTGGACCCGTTCCGCCAGGCCAAGACGCTGAACCTCAACTTCTTCGTGCACGACCCGTTCACCCGGGAGGCCTACAGCCGCGACCCGCGTAACGTCGCGCGCAAGGCGGAGGAGTACCTGAAGAGCACCGGCATCGCCGACACCGCCTACTTCGGTGCCGAGGCCGAGTTCTACATCTTCGACTCCATCCGTTACGACTCGGGCATGAACGGCGCCTTCTACGAGATCGAGTCGATCTCGGGCTCCTGGAACACCGGCGCGGAGTTCAACCCGGACGGCACCCTGAACCGCGGCTACAAGGTCCGTAACAAGGGCGGTTACTTCCCGGTCGCCCCGTACGACCACTACGTCGACCTGCGCGACAAGATCTCGACCAACCTGCAGAACGCGGGCTTCGAACTCGAGCGTGGCCACCACGAGGTCGGCACCGCCGGTCAGGCCGAGATCAACTACAAGTTCGGCACCCTGCTCGGCGCGGCCGACGACCTGCAGCTGTTCAAGTACATCGTGAAGAACACCGCGTGGGCCGAGGGCAAGACCGTCACCTTCATGCCGAAGCCGCTCTTCGGCGACAACGGCTCGGGCATGCACGTGCACCAGTCGCTGTGGAAGGACGGCAAGCCGCTGTTCCACGACGAGGCCGGCTACGCGGGCCTGTCGGATCTGGCGCGCCACTACATCGGCGGCATCCTGCACCACGCCCCCTCGCTGCTGGCGTTCACCAACCCGACCGTGAACTCCTACCACCGCCTGGTCCCGGGCTACGAGGCCCCGATCAACCTGGTGTACTCGCAGCGCAACCGCTCCGCCGCGGTCCGCATCCCGGTCACCGGCAACAACCCGAAGGCCAAGCGCATCGAGTTCCGTGCGCCCGACTCCTCGGGTAACCCGTACCTGGCCTTCGCCGCCATGATGATGGCCGGCCTGGACGGCATCAAGAAGAAGATCGAGCCGAAGGCCCCGGTCGACAAGGACCTCTACGAGCTCCCGCCGGAGGAGGCCAAGGGCATCCCGCAGGCCCCCACCAGCCTGGCTTCGGTCATCGACCGCCTCGAGGCCGACCACGACTACCTCACCGAAGGTAACGTGTTCACCCCGGACCTGATCGAGACCTGGATCAACCTCAAGCGTGAAAACGAAATCGCGCCCGTGAACCTGCGTCCGCACCCGTACGAATTCGAGCTCTACTTCGACGTGTAAGTCGTTGTAAGGCAAGGAGCCCCATCCGTTTCGGCGGATGGGGCTCCGTCGTTTCTCGGGGAGCTCTTGGCTCGCGGCCCTGGTTATGGTGGGCATACCGGTTCGGTCACAGGGAAATTCGGAACCGGGAGTGCTGAGGGGGTAGATGAGCGAAGTTTCGGTAGAGCCGGAGAAGTTGCGGACGCACGCCGCGAATGTGGAGAAAGTCGGCCGATCCCTGTCGCAGGCACTGGAGGCGGCACAGGCGGTATCACTTCCCACGGACGCGTTCGGAAAGCTGTGTGCCTTCCTCCCACCACTATTCGTCGATTCGGTGGAGACCGGCGGCGTCGACGCGATCGAATCGGCGCAAACCGCGTTGGGGGAGGACGCGGGCAAGCTCCGCGGCGTCGCCGACAGCTTCGAAACCGTCGACGCCTCGCGGGCCGCACAGTTGAAGGCGGTCACCCCCTGACGGGGCCTCGAATTGACCGAGACCTCATCGAACCCGCTGATCGCGCAGCGGGAGGATTCGACGCAATGGTATTCGGGTGTCTCGGTTTTCGAGACGGTCTCGGACCTGCACTCGGCGATTTCGTCGGGATCGTGGATCGATGGGGCCTCGGGGTCCTCGGCGTGGGGATGGAAGCGGTATCCCTGGTAATCGACCCGATCGGCACGATCGCCTCCTACGGTGTCGGCTTCCTGATCGAGCGGTTTCCCAGTTCGAAGCTGCGGATGTACATGTCGAAGAAGTCGCTGCCTTGGAGTCGCCGTAGGAAGATCGGAGCCGGGTAGCCGCGATGGTTGTGCCGGGCGCAGCGCCGACATTGTCGGGCGAAAATCGCTGGTTGTTCGGTGCATGCCACGAAAGATGGTGCCGCCGAAGGCCCTTTGGACGGCGGCGGAGGTTTCCGCGCGACGCCGCGCGATGAGTACCTGGCGGATTACGAGCAGCTCAACGGTCCTATCCCCCTGGAGGAACTACGAAGGGCGCGCGAGCAGTTCGATCGAGCGCGGTGGGAGGAGGTGATGTCGAAAACATAAGTGCCGTAGCCCGGCGGTAACAATCAGTATGCCGTGCAATCAATTTCGAGTAGGCATATACTGCTTCGGCACTGCTGCAATCTATCTCGGGTTTCGCTGGCGAGGGGCCGTTTAGCGCCGAAGGAACAGTCTGAATCTCATTGAGCGGCACGGGAATACCGGTGAGTGGGGTAACGGCGGCGGAATCGGTGGGAAGCGGCGCACGAGGGGTGGGGTGGGTTCTACTGTCCCGCGCCATGAGGATTTCACTTGTTTCACTTATAGGTGCTGCTGGGGCGGCTTTGGCGTTGACTGCCACGGGGGTGCAGCCTTCGGCGGTGGCTGAGCCGAGTGTTGCGGCGGTCGGCGGGAAGATCGATTTGCAGGGGGCGGTCAATGTTCGGGATATCGGGGGGTATCGGACTTATGACGGGGCGAAGGTCAAGGCGGGAAAGGTTATTCGGTCTGACTCGCTGGAGAAGTTGACGGACTCCGATGTGCAGAAGCTGGGAACCCTGAATCTCAAAGCCGTTATTGATCTGCGGACACCGGCGGAGGTTCAGTTCGCGGGGGCCGACAAGGTGCCTGCGGGGGTGCAGAAGGTGGCGCGGCCGATTGATGACACCGGGTTGTTCCAGCAGATGTTGGCGGCGATTCAGTCTCGGGATCCGCAGAAGCAGGAGGAGCTGCTCGGGAACGGGAAGGCCGAGGAGATCATGGCGAATGTGTATCGGAGCTTCTTCACCGATGATTCACGGGCGAAGTTCGGGCAGACGATTCGGGATCTGGCGGCGGCCGATCGGGCGACGCTGTACCACTGCACCTCGGGTAAGGATCGGACTGGCTGGCTGACGTATGTGGTGTTGCGGGCCGTCGGGGTGCCTGAACAGACTGCGCGGCAGGATTATCTGCTGTCGAATCAGTATCGGGCCGCGGCGGATGCCAAGTTGCGCGAGCAGGTGAAGCAGGCGGGGCTGATGCAGAATCCCGATCTGCTGATTCCGCTGCAAGTGGTCAGCGACGAGTATCTGGATACCGCGATCGCTGCGATGGAGCAGGCCTATGGCGATTTCGGGAAGTTCCTGACGCAGGGCTTGGGCCTCGACGGTGGCACTCTCGTGCAACTTCGGAAGAACCTGGTGAGCTAACGAGAACGGTTCGGGCCCATTCCTTTCCGAAGGGGCGGGCCCGAACCTGCGAGCCGTCGCACAAGCAGTCACGATCGCGCACTCCACTCCACTCCACTCCCCATACCCACTGCACACGATGTGTCTCACGACCATCCTGGCAACGGACGAATAGCCTGTGCGAACTCCGCACACTCTGTGCGACAGCAGAAGTTCAGATCGGGAGCACCATCTCGACGAGTTCCCATAGTGACACGCCTCCGGTGCCGAAAGCTGTGACCAACGCGTACGCGATAAGAGCGTCCTCCACGGTGGGCTGGCGAACAGTTACCCCGGGATCGCGCACGGTGAATGGCAATTCCCAGACGACCTCGATGTGGTGCGTCCCCGTCAACATGAATTCGCCGAGCACATGCTCGCCCCGATCCCGTTGCCCCACCACCAAGGTGCTGGAGTGCAGATCCGTCGGCATCAGCCGCAAAATCTTGCCATCGATCTCGGCGACCGCGCGATAGGTTTGCCGGTAGTAGAAATGTCCGCGCCCGACCGTCAACCTGATCGGGCGATCCTTGATCGATGCCCTCAGCCGCTTGGCATTTCGCGTACCGATGGGAACGCGCTGACGAGTGCGCGGACCGATCCGCTCGATGGTCACGGCCGTGGCATCGTCGAATACCGGTGTGGCGACCACTCTTTCGTCGGTCCGAGTGATCACGATCTTGCCGAAATGCTCGGTGTCGACGACGAAACGCTCTGGACTGCTCACCCGGCTCCTTCGACGCTAGCGAAACATCCTGCGGTGCTGGGTATCAGCCCGACTTCCTGGCCTGCTCGCGGACCGAACCGGCCAGCGCGTTCGGCATCGGTTCGTGCCGGATATACGAGCGCGTGAAATCACCCGCGCCATGTGAGATGGAGCGCAGATCTATTGCGTAACGGGTGAGTTCGAGTTCGGGCACCTCGGCGTGGATACGGGTGCGGCCGGTGCCGTGCGGTTCGGTGCCGAGGACGCGTCCGCGGCGTCCGGACAGATCGCTGAGTACCGGACCGACATAGTCGTCGGTTACCACCACCCATACTTCGGCGATCGGTTCGAGCAGGTCGATACCGGCGGCGGCCGCGGCCTCGCGCAACGCGAGCGCGCCCG
This sequence comes from Nocardia pseudovaccinii NBRC 100343, assembly GCF_001613225.1. Lineage (GTDB taxonomy): Bacteria > Actinomycetota > Actinomycetes > Mycobacteriales > Mycobacteriaceae > Nocardia > Nocardia pseudovaccinii. The sequence continues at coordinate 11,993 of NZ_BDBY01000391.1, read as the reverse complement.
CTGTCTGGAATGCGGCATCGGAGGAGTCGACCGAATGCGCCTTGCCGTCGAAGAGGGTCACGCGCATATCGACCAGCGGGTATCCGGCCGCCACTCCGCGCGTGGCCTGGGCGCGGACACCCTTCTCCACCGACGGAATGAATTGTCGCGGTACGACCCCGCCGACCACCCGGTCGACGAATTCGATGCCCGAACCGCCCGGCAGCGGTTCCACTTCGATCTCGCAGACCGCGTATTGTCCGTGCCCGCCCGACTGTTTGACGTGCCTGCCTTTGCCGGTCGCCTTGCCCGCGAACGTTTCTCGCAGCGCGACCTTGTGGTCGATCACGTCGACCTGCACGCCGAACCTGGTGCGCAACCGCTCCAGCGCGACATCGCGGTGCGCCTCGCCCAGACACCACAGCACGATCTGGTGGGTGTCGGGATTCTGTTCCAGCCGGATCGCGGGATCCTCGGCCGCCAGCCGAGCCAGGCCGCTGGAGAGCTTGTCCTCATCCGCCTTGCTGCGTGCCTGAATGGCGATGGGCAGCAGGGGATCCGGCATCTGCCATGGTTCGATCAGCAGCGGTGCGGCGGTGCCGGACAGGGTATCGCCGGTTTCCGCGTGGCTCAATTTGGTGACGTAGGCGATATCACCGGCGATGGCCTGGCCAAGTGGGCGCTGCTGTTTGCCGAACGGTGCGGTGATGGCGCCGATGCGCTCGTCCACATCGTGGCTTTCGTGGCCGCGGTCCTCCAAGCCGTGACCGCAGACATGCACGGTGTCGTCGGGTCGCAGCGTGCCGGAGAATACGCGGACCAGCGAGACCCGGCCGACATATGGATCCGAGGCGGTGCGGATCACCTCAGCGGCCAACGTGCCGTCCGGATCGCAATGCAACGGTGTCGGCGCCGCGCCGTCGGAGGTGTTGACCGCCGAGACCGCATGTTCCGAGGGTGTGGGAAATCCGCCGGTGATCAGCTCCAGCAGTTCGATGGTGCCCAGGCCTTGTTTGGCTCCTTCCGGGGCGGGCGCGCCGAACAGCACGGGATGGAAGCTGCCCCGGGCGACCGCGCGTTCGAGGTCCTCGACCAGCGCGGCCAGCTCGATCTCCTCGCCGCCGAGATAGCGCTCCATCAGGGTTTCGTCTTCGCTCTCGGCGATGATGCCCTCGATCAGCCGGTTGCGCGCCTCCTCGAGCAGCGGCAGCTGATCGGTGGACGGTTCGCACTGGACCTCCTCGCCGGAGGAGTAGTCCGCGATGCAGTGCGGCAGCAGTTCGACCAGTCCGGTCACCGGGCGATGACCGTCCGGACTCTTCGGTCCGTACACCGGAAGATGCAGCGGCAGAATGTTTTCCGAGGAACCGCCGCCGAGTACCTGTCGACAGGTCTCGGTCATCTCATCGAATTCGGCGCGTGCGGTGTCGAGGTGGGTGATCACGATGGCCCGCGGCATCCCGACCGCCGCGCACTCCTCCCACAGCGCGCGGGTCGCACCGCTCACGGCCTCGGCGCCCTCGGCCGCCGAGATGACGAACAGGGCCGCATCCGCCGCGCGCAGACCCGCGCGCAGCTCGCCGACGAAATCGGCGTATCCGGGGGTATCCAGCAGATTGATCTTTATCCCGTGCCACACCATCGGCACCACCGACAGCTGCACCGATCGGTGCTGGCGGTGTTCGATCTCGTCGTAATCCGATAGCGACGTCCCGTCCTCCACCCGGCCCGCGCGATTCACCGCGCCCGCCGTGAGCGCCAACGCCTCCACCAACGTGGTCTTACCCGACCCGCTGTGCCCGACCAGCACTACATTCCGGATGTCCTCCGGTCGCTGCGCCGTCACACCTCTACCGTTGGTCCCTGCGGACGCACTCGCTTTCTCGACCATGTGTCTCGCTTTCTCGGTCGACACTTACGGTCCTTCGAGCTTCCCACCAGCGGTCGCATCGCGTGCACGGATCGGGCGATCCGATGTGTTCATTTGCGTTTGGGTTGGCGTGTACATGGGGTTCAGGATCCGGTCAGACGGGTCCCGGGGCTATGTGTGTGATGGGACGGTCCGGTCGGCTGTTGCGCGTAATCGGGATAACAACTCAGGGCGCGAGCCGTTCCAGCGAGTCAGGTCGACCGACCAGTCTGTGCAAGGTTGGTGCGTCCGGGGGTATTCGAAGATCAACGCTGGGTCCGGCCCCATGCCAACGAACCGCACTGCCCGCGGCGTGCCGGGCTCGATAGGCGGAACTGCTACGTTTGCGGATACCTGCGGAATCGACGCGGCTGGAAGATGATTGGGTGGTTGGGGCGGAATGTCTGAGGACACTGAAGAGTTGGCCGCGCGGATCAAGCAGATCAATGAGGCGACCGAACGGGTGCGGGGGCGAGCGCAGTCCGCCGACGGCAGTGTGTACATCGAAACCGATGCCCGCGGGGCGATTACGGATCTGCGACTCGCACCCCACGCGGCGGAGCATGGAATGAGCCGACTGGCCATGCTCATCGCTGATCGGCATCGAGTGGCGTATACGAACGCCGAAGCCGAAGCCCAGCAGATCTTCATGGAGCTATCGGCCGCGCCGCCGACGTACGTCCCGACGCATCGCCGCGGTGACAACGGCACTGGCCACGAATACGTCGTCTGAGGTCGCGGGATGTTCGAGATCGATCCTGGGCGAGTTCGCGAACTCGCAAACGGCGTGCGCGGACGCGCGACCACCCTCGCAGGCAAGGCACCGGTGGCCGTCCCGGCTCGCGATCAAGCCCGTGCCAGGGCGAAGGAATCGCTGGCACTGACCCGGGCCGAGGAGACGCTGAAGGCTCTCGATGAAGTACTGAAGTTCCATGCTGGTCGGTTCACCGGAATCGGGGATCTCGCGGAAAAGGCGGCGAACGAGTTCGAGGAGCTGGACAGACAGCGCGCTGTAGAGCTCGATCAGGCCGGGCCGCGATGAGTGAAACGGAGCCGCTGAAAATCTCGAAGGTTCTGGCGTGGAATCTCAACCCGGCTCGGGACTTGGTCGCAGCCCTCAATCGGGTCGCCGAGGAGGTCGAAGCCGAAGTCGAAGCTGCGGCCAGCGCGGTCGCGGGCTCGTATGAGTACTTCAACAGCGAGTCCGGCGAATCCGCTCGTCAGCGCGCCCAGGATGACCGCAAAGACGCGCTCACCACCGTCGATATCTACCAAGAACTGGCCGGAGTCATCAATTCCACGACCGCCGTTTTCGAAGGGATGATCCTGCTGATTCGCGCGGCGATCAAGGAGGTAGAGGACTCCGAATGGGATCTCTTCTACCTGGATGACGGCGAGGTGGGGTCGCGCAAGTCCAATTGGGAGTGGATGAAGAAGTACTGGTGGTCGCCGGGCACGGCTATCGCGCATAAGGAATTGGAGGAGGCCCGGCTGAGCGGTGGGCTGCGCGTCTGCTTGAACCGAATTCAGGAAGCGGACCTGATGGCAGAGGGGACGATTCAGGGTGTGCTCGAGAAGGTCCCGAATCCGGCCCGGCAGGCGCTCATCGCTATGCCCTCCGATACCGAGCTGGCGAAGATTCTGACCGATTATCAAACGGATGCCACCAAAGAAACCGTGGTGTGGCCGAGCGGCTGGCTCCTCGATATCGTCCGCAGCTGGGATCCGACCTTCAAAGCGGGGGCGATGCCGCGTGAGGAGGCCACCGCGCTGGAAAGCCTTGTCAGCAGGCACGGGGTCATCGGGCTCAAGGAGTTCTATGACATCAAAACGGAGGCGGAGCAGGCCGCCGAGGACCAATATTCTGGAGTGGATCCGAGATTCCAAAGACAGGTGTTTTCGGATGGTCATGGTGATGCGTTCCGGCACGCGTATTGGAATGCGCGGATGACTCAAGAATTCGGTGCGGAATGGACCCAGACTTATACGACAGCGCACGAAAAGACGGGCGGGAATCCGTCGGCACGCGAGGCGATGGATCTTTACAATAATGATCTTGGTCGTGAAATCGCACTCAATAACCCCGATGCGAGTCCGGAGCAGCTGCGGACCAAGATTTCTGAGGCCATTCAGGATGGGCATGCGGTCGTGCTCAAAACGCCGGACGGGCAATCTCAACCACAGATCACCTGGAGCAACCAAGTGCAGGTCGCGGCTACCGATCTCCAATCCGGGGTGGGGCTCCCGCTGCCGGGGAAGCAATGAGGACTGATATGAAGATCCAGTATCTTGCGCTCGTCGGGGTGGCGGTGTCGATGATGAGCGGATGTGGTTATCCGCCATCTGCCGAGGAAGTATGCGGTACGGATATTTTCGACTTCGGCAGGTGGGATGAACCATTGGGATCCGGTCAACGCCTCAAGGAGGAAATCGGCAAGGCCGCCGCCACCAACACCGCGACCACTCTCGGCGATATCGCTCGTGTCGCTGGGTGGTCTGACAGTTGGGACCGAATGATCACGGTCTACGCGGATGAGACGGTCGATGAACTGAATAAGCGGGCACAGATCGACCGGCCCGCACCCTGCTGGCGGAGCCTTCCCTACAGCCCGAACTCCGACGGCCCAACGACGGGCTACTACCTCTTCCTCTCAAACGGAAGACGCGTTCAGGCCGTGCAATGGGATACCCTTACCCAGCCTCCGCTGAATCCGCACTTTCTGCCATCACTTACGCCGCTATCCGCGCTGGTTGTGGACGGAAAGGGTGATCTCGTACCCTCCGGATGACGGCTGCCATTTGCGAGGAATGGCCCGATATCGGGTATTCCCGTATTTATGCGCAGGCCCATGCTTATGGCACGTCCATGGATCGAGCGATCCGATGGCATTGGATTGGGCGCCGCGCCCGGTGTCGGGTCTGGCAGAGCCCGGTTCCTGCATTGCCACAGTGTTCCTGTCCGAGGCCGCTCATTGTCGATCTCAAATCAGCTCTTTGAACTATCCGCCGCAGGTAGACATCATGCGAGCACGGGACAGGTCCCCGCATTCTCCGTTGCCCTTACCTCACGCACGAAACAGGCGCACAATGATTGCGGTACACCGGTTTCAGGGTTTGTGATCGGCGGGTTGCTGGATGCCTGCCGACAGCATCCGGACGGGGCATCCGCCGTGATGGCTGCGTCCGCATACCGGGCGCGGCGCCTGGGTCTGCTGCTGGCATCGCGGCCGCGCTCCACACCGCACTCGGTGCCGGGCACCGCGAATGCTGCCGGTAGCGACTACGGCTGCCCCGCCAGTCCGGCGCCACCAATCGATAGGAAGCGCCATGTCAGAGCAGAACAAGGCCACCGCCAAGCGCATCTTCGACGCATGGAACGCGCGAGACCTCGATGTATTCGACGAGGTGATCGCCGCTGACTGCATCAACCACGATCCACAGAACCCGTTCGCCGAGGTCCATGGCCCCGACGGCTTCAAAAAGCTCGTGCAGATGTATCTCGCCGCGTTCTCGGATCAACGGTTCCTGGTCAACGAACAGATCGCCGAAGGCGATTTCGTCACTACCCGATGGACGGGCACAGGCACCAACGACGGCGAGATGATGGGCATGTCCCCGACAGGCAAATCAGCGGTCGTTCAGGGAATCACAATCAGTCGCTTCCAGGACGGCAAGATCATCGAAAACTGGGCATGCTGGGACACGCTCGGGATGATGCAGCAACTCGGTGTCGTCCAGGCGGCGCACTCTGCAACCACCTGACTCGCACCGTCTCCTCGCTGCTGTTGGTTGAAGTCAAGTGCGGCAGTGAAATTCGAGTGTGCGGTTGGGTCGCCCACTCCATGCATCTCGCCAGAAATCTGCGGCTCGTCCGCACGGCGCTCTTGACCCGTCTCCGAGGGAGAAGACTCGACTCGATTCCGCAGGGGGATCCGGCCTTCTCGCAACCGATAACACCGACCCGGCGGCGTTGAGGATCGCCGTGGCCGTGGCCCTGTCGATTCCTGCTGAGCCGAAGCCGCAAGCGGGCACGCCGGAGTTGCGCGGGTCAGCTGCCGAAGAGAGGGCCGCACTCGCCTCTTGCGACGCGGTGCCTTGGTGGGCAGTGGCCTCGTAGCTGGGATTTCGCGCCCCAAGCGGCGGCGACCATGTCGTGTGTCGCACCGTCGCGACACTCGTGTCTGTCGCCGCCACGCCGGTGTAGTGACACCTTTTGTCGCCAAAACCACACTCTTACGGTGCCTTTCGAATTCTCGTCAGGCGGTCGCGCTGAATACCGTTGGTGGGTCGACTGCGCGGACGAGAGGGAGGGTGACCTCGATGCTGGTTGTCAACGAACGGGCGGCGGTTACGCGATCCGAGCAGTGCGTGCTCGACTGGATGCGAACGTGGACCGGTCAATATGTCATTGTGGGGCTTGCTATTTCGGGATGGCACCGGCCCGACCGCGACTCCGAGGAGACTGTGCGGGAGGCGGGCCTGGTGGTGTTCACACCACGCGCGATGGTCGTGATCGAAGCCGAGGAGGCCGCCGCCGAGGTGGCTACCGGGGTTTCGGGCCAGGCCGACGGGCGTTCGCGGCTCCTCCAGTTCCAGGGCGATCCGGTTCCTGCCCGCGATTGCGATACCAGTCCGTTCGACCGAGTGACGAGCCATGTGCTCGATCTCGAGGAGTTGGTGCGCAAGCGGCATCCGGACGCCTTCATCGACGGATTGGTCGTGGTTGTGCCGCCTCGGGACGCGTCGGTCATGCTCGATATCGAGGCGTCCGAGCATGGGAACTGTGTGGTCCTCGGGTCGTCGGCCGGGCTGCGGGCTTGGTTTCATCGGACCGCGAATCGGAAGCTGATCTGGACCGCGGAGCAGGTGCATGCGCTACTCGGCGAGCTTCACCTGTCGCACGTGGTCACGGTCGAGAATCTCGCGGCCGAGGGATTTCCGTCGGAGTCGGGACGTCGTATGCGTTCGGAATCCAGGGCGCTGGTCGGCGCCGCCCGCGCATCTGCTCCGCTCGCTGCTATCTCTGCTTCAGTCGACAGTTCGAGTGTGGCTGCCGGACGGCCGCATGCGGATGGGCTCTCCGAACCACGGTTCGAGTCGGCACTGGCGCGGCCTTCCGATATCACCGAAGTCCTTGTCGACGATCATTCGACGACGGCGGACAACTCGACGGCGCTGGTCGAAGCGGTATCACTGTCGAAGCACGATGGGCCGCAGTCTGTTTCGACCGCGATAGTAGATAGGGGGACCGTATCCACCGGACCGCAGCCCTTGTCGGCGCCTCCCACGGCTCCGTACCCGCCATGGCTCTCGGCCGATATCGCCAGGGCTCAGGCGAGGGGTGCGCAACGCTCGCGGCTTGCGGTTCGCTCGGATGCGGGGGGTTCGCACGTATCCGTGCTACCGGCAGAGCCGGAACCGATCGCCGCTGTCGATGCCGATCAGGCGCAGTCGGCACCGCCAGCGTCGTCGCCCTACGCCGACGAGTGGTCGTCGTGGGTCGACTCCGACCCGCAAGCGATACCGACTCCACCACAAACCGAGCCGGAACCCCTGCGGGCGCCAACCCCGCCCGCCGCCGAGCGGTCGAACCAGGATTCGGCTCGCCGACGGGTGCCCGCAGTACGCACGCGTACTTCGGCCGCAGTGGCGAAAGGACTCGAGCTCATTCCCGGCCTCCCGCAACACCTCGCGACATTGCTGATCGCCGCGGTCGTCGTCGGCACGATCTGGATCCTGGTTTCCGCGGGCGTGAACCAGCGCGGGAGCGGCGTGCAGCCGCACCTCGTGCCGAATACCGAGACGGTTGCGCCGCCGGAGCTACCGGCTCCGGCTCGGCAGGCTGAACCGCAGTGCTTTCCGTTCCAGCCGGGATGTTGATCGACTAGCCGCCGAAGCGGGCCAACACGGAGCTGGCCTCCTGTGAAGCGGTGCCCTCCGCTGCGAGATGCGCCATGGCAGGCGAGATTTCGCGGCCGTGGTGGGCCATTGCCTGGGCGTAGAGGCGGCCCGCGCGGTACGAGGAGCGGACCAGCGGCCCGGCCATGACACCGGCGAACCCGATTTCCTCGGCCATGCGCGAGTGCTCGACGAATTCCTCCGGCTTGACCCAGCGGTCCACCGGATGGTGGCGCGGCGAGGGCCGCAGGTACTGGGTGATGGTGAGGATGTCACAACCGGCCTCGTGCAGGTCGCGCATTGCCTGGGTGACTTCCTCGGGGGTTTCGCCCATGCCGAGGATCAGGTTCGACTTGGTGACCAGGCCGTCTTCCCGGGCGGCGGTCAGCACGGCGAGGGAGCGCTCGTAGCGGAACGCCGGGCGGATCCGCTTGAAGATGCGCGGCACCGTCTCCAGGTTGTGCGCGAGCACCTCAGGGCGTGACGAGAAGACCTCGGCCAACTGCTCGGGGACCGCGTTGAAGTCCGGGATGAGCAGTTCGACGCCGGTGTTCGGGTTCAAAGTCTTGATGGCGCGGACGGTTTCGGCGTAGAGCCAGGCGCCACCGTCCTCGAGATCGTCGCGTGCGACGCCGGTGATGGTGGAATAGCGCAGGCCCATCGCCTGGACGCTTTCGGCGACCCGGCGCGGCTCGTCGCGATCGAGTGCGGCGGGTTTGCCGGTGTCGATCTGGCAGAAGTCGCAACGGCGGGTGCACTGTTCGCCGCCGATGAGGAAGGTGGCCTCACGGTCTTCCCAGCATTCGAAGATGTTGGGACAACCCGCCTCCTCGCACACCGTGTGCAGGCCTTCGCGTTTCACCAGGCCCTTGAGTTCGGTGTACTCGGGGCCCATCTTGGCTCGGGTCCGAATCCATTGAGGCTTGCGCTCGATCGGGGTCTCCGCGTTGCGCGCCTCGATGCGTAGCAGTTTGCGTCCTGCCGGTGCTGAAGCTGAGGTCACTCGATCGACCTTACGCCTGCCGTGCGCCGCCGTCGGATGCAGTCCGTCACTGTTCCGGGCAACGCGACAGCTGCCGACTCATTCGGCTTTCGCGGACTCCACGGCCGGTGCGGTGCGGACGATGTCGCGTGCGGTCACCGGGAGTTCGCCATTGAGCGCGCGGGTGATCGCATCGGCGACGAGCGGCTTGACTTCGGCCACCGTGACCTCGCGACCGAGTTCGCGCGTCAGCGTGGTGACACCGGCGTCGCGGATGCCGCACGGGACGATCGCCTGGAAGCCGTCCAGCGCGGAATTGCAGTTGAGCGAGATGCCGTGCAGCGCAACGCCCTGCTGCACCCGCACGCCGATCTGGGCGACCTTGCGCTCGGAGTAGAGCTCGGTCGCGGCCAGCCAGACACCGGAGCGGCCCTCGACTCGCCCGCAATCCAGGCCGAGACCGGTGCAGACGGTGATCAGCGCTTCTTCCAGCCTGCGCACGTAGTGCACGACATCCACCGGCTCGGCCAGCCGCACGATCGGGTAGCCGACCAGCTGGCCCGGACCGTGCCAGGTGATCTTGCCGCCGCGATCGACCTGCACCACCGGGCTGCCGTCGATCGGCAGATCCTCGGCCTCGGTGCGGCGACCAGCGGTGTAGACCGACGGGTGCTCCAGCAGGAGCAGATGGTCGGAGCCCTCCCCGGCGGCCCGCTGCGCGGCGATCGACCGCTGCATCTCCCAGGCGCTGTGGTAATCGATGAGTCCGAGATCCTCGACCACGATCGGGGTCGTATCGAATCTGGCGGACCAGGTGGTGCGCGTGTCGTTCACGTCCTCGACGGTACGCCGAGTGTGTCGATTCGATAAACCAACCCGATGTGGGCGATGCCACAGGGTTGCCAGGTTTGGCATCGGTGCAAGTGGGTGCGCACGCCCGTGCGGCTCAGTCGCCCTCGATCGGCAGGGTCAGCTGCATCAGCGTCAGATCCATCCAGCGACCGAATTTGCGGCCCACTTCCGGCAGTTCCCCGACCGTGCGGAAATCGAATCGCTCGTGCAGGGCGATCGAACCGGTATTGCCGGATTCGATGGCGGCGACCATGGCGTGCACGGTACCCGCCCGGCGGGCACGCTCGATCAGCGCGGTGAGCAGGGCACTCGCAATTCCGCGGCGGTGGAAACGCTCGGCGACGTAGACCGAATTCTCCACCGTGAAGCGGTAACCCGATCGGGTCCGCCATGGGCCGTAGCTGGCGTAACCGGCGACCTCGCCGCCGATATCGGCGACCAGAATCGGCAGCCCGGCGGCGGTGCGGTCGCGGAACCAGGCGTGCCGATCGTCGAGATCGACCTGCTCGTGATCCCAGATGGCGGTGGAAGTGGCGATATTCGCATTGTGGATGACCAGGATCTCGGGCAGATCGCCCGCGCGCGCGTCACGGATGACGGTGGCGGGTCGGGTGTCCAGCTCGGTCATCGATCTACTCCATGGGGTCTTCGGATGCGGAGTCAGCGGTCGTCGTCGCGGCCGAGGGCGGCCGCCAGCGCCGCACCGATCGTCTGGTGCTGGAACGGATACCCCGCCTCCTCCAGCACCGTTGGAATCGCGCGCGGCCCGTTCAGGATCGCCTCTTCGGCGAATTCGCCGATCAGCGCGCGTAATGCGAACGCGGGCACCACGAATGGGGCCGGCCGGTGTAGCACACGGCCGAGTGCCCGATTGAATTCGGCATTGGTGACCGGTGCCGGGCCGACGGAATTGATCGGCCCGGCAATGCTGTCGTGGGTGAGCGCGAAGATGATCGCGCCGATCTCGTCGGCCATCGAGATCCACGGCGTGTACTGCCGTCCATTGCCGAGCCGCCCGCCGAGGCCGAGCGAATACAGCGGCTGCAGCATGCTGAGCATGCCACCGTGATGGGACAGCACCACGGCACTGCGTAGCAGCACCGTGCGCACGCCCGCGTCGACGGCGGGTTTGGTCGCTGCCTCCCAATCCCGGCAGAGAGTGGCGAGGAAACCCGTTCCCGCGGGGGCGGTTTCATCGACCACGCGGTTGCCGGTGGCGCCGCCGTAGTAGTGCACGCCGCTGGCATTCACCAGCACCGGCACACCAGCGGCGGCGACCGCATTGGCCAGGACATCGGTCGGGGTGAGCCGACTGTCGCGCAGCTCCTGTTTGTAGCTGCCGTTCCAGCGCCGTCGTCCGATGCTCGCCCCGCAGAGGTTGACCAGTGCGTCGGCGCCCCGCAGGGCCCGCTCGTCCAGATCGGCGCGAGCGGGATCCCAGCGGTATTCGTCCGGCGCGTTCGGGGAGCGGCGTACCAATCTGGCGACTTCGTGCCCCTCGCGGCGCAGCGCCGCGACGAGTGCCGTCCCGATCAGCCCGGACGAACCGGCGATCACCACTTTCATACGCGACAGACGACCCTTTCCGACTACAGACCGAGGTCCGCCTCGAACGCCGCTTCCTCGAGCCGGTGCCGGATCGTGGTCAGGAAGCGACCGGCGTCGGCACCGTCGATGAGGCGGTGATCGTAGGTGAGTGGCAGGTAGCACATGGACCGAACGCCGATGGACTCGTTGCCGGTCTCATCGGTGACCACCACCGGACGCTTGACGATCGCACCCGTGCCGAGCATGCCCGCCTGCGGCGGAACCAGGATCGGGGTGTCGAACAACGCGCCCTGGCTGCCGATATTGGTGATGGTGAAGGTGCCACCGGCCAGCTCGTCCGGCTTGAGGCCGCCGGTGCGGGCGCGGTTGGCGATATCGGCGATGGCGCGGGCCAGTCCGGCCAGCGACAGGTCGCTGGCGTTGTGGATCACCGGGGACAGCAGACCCTGCTCGGTGTCGACGGCGATGCCGAGGTGCACCGAGGCGTGGTAGGTGATCTCCTTGGTGGCCTCGTCGTAGCTGGCGTTCACATTCGGGTGCACGCCGAGCGCCTCGACGACCGCCTTGGCGAAGAACGGCAGGAACGTCAGGTTGACGCCCTCGCGGTCCTTGAACGCGGCCTTGGCCTGGCTGCGCAGCGCCGCGATCTTGGTGACATCCGCCTCGTGCACCTGGGTCAGCTGCGCGGTGGTCTGCAGCGATTCCCGGGTCTTGGTCGCGGTGATCTGGCGGATGCGGCTCGCCTTCTGCACGGTGCCGCGCAGGTGCGCCAGCTGCGACGGGGCCGCGGGCGCGGGTGCCTTCGCGGCCGGTGCGGCCGCCGCG
>NZ_BDBY01000390.1 GCF_001613225.1 Nocardia pseudovaccinii NBRC 100343 | reverse complement strand
AGACAGAAGGGGGTCGCGAACCCGCGGCGCCGCAGGCGCCGCAAATCAAACACAGCCCAGCCCGTGTGTCCGGTGACGCGATGGGCGAAGATGGACGGGTGAGTTTCTGGCCAGCGCCCCATGTCGATGTCCCCGTGCACGCGACCGTGACCCTGCCCGGATCGAAATCGATCACGAATCGGGCCCTGATCCTGGCCGCACTCGCCGAGGGTCCCTCAACCATTTCCGGCGCGCTGCGCAGCCGCGACACCGAACTCATGATCGGCGCCCTGTGTGCAATGGGCGCACGGATCGAGGGTGACGCCGACACGCTGACCGTGACACCCGCGCCGCTGCACGGCGGCACCGTCGACTGTGGCCTGGCCGGCACCGTGATGCGGTTCCTGCCCCCGGTCGCGGCCCTGGCCACCGGCGATGTCGCCTTCGACGGTGACGAGCAGGCCCGGGTTCGCCCACTCGGCACCATCCTGGAGGCACTGCGCCGGATCGGCGCGGAAATCGAGGGCGACGCACTGCCGTTCACGGTGCACGGCAAGGGTGCGCTGCGCGGCGGCTCGGTCACCATCGATGCCTCCGGATCGTCCCAGTTCGTCTCCGGACTGCTGCTGTCGGCAGCCCGGTTCGACGAGGGCATCGTGGTGCACCACGACGGCAAGGCACTGCCCTCGATGCCGCATATCGAGATGACGGTGGAGATGCTGCGGCGCGCCGAGGTCGCCGTCGATGCACCGGCCGACAGCCGCAAGGCCCAGACCTGGACCGTCGCACCCGGCCCGATCCGCGCGGTGAACTGGGATGTGGAGCCGGACCTGTCCAATGCCACGCCCTTCCTGGCCGCGGCCGCCGTCACCGGCGGCGAGGTCCGCATCCCGCACTGGCCGCGCCTGACCACCCAGCCCGGTGATGTGATCCGGGAGATCCTGGTGCGGATGGGGGCCGAGGTCACCCGGTTCGACGGCGTGCTGACCGTGCACGGCCCGGAGCGCCTGGCCGGTATCGATATCGATCTGCACGATGTCGGCGAGTTGACCCCGACCGTGGCCGCCCTTGCGGCACTTGCGGATTCGCCGTCCCGGCTGCGCGGTATCGCACATCTGCGCGGGCACGAGACCGATCGGCTCGCCGCCCTGTCCACCGAGATCAACCGGCTCGGCGGCAATGTCACCGAGACCGAGGACGGACTCGAGATCATTCCGGCCCCGCTGCACGGCGGCAACTGGCACTCCTATGCCGACCACCGAATGGCAACGGCCGGTGCGATTCTCGGACTCCGGGTGCCCGGCGTGGCGATCGAGGATATCGGCACCACGGCCAAGACACTGCCCGGATTCGTCGGCCTGTGGGAGCGGATGCTCGATCCCACGCTCACCGATCAGGGAGCGGCCCGCTGAGACGTCGCGATTACGACGAGTCGGATGTCCGGGTGCGCCCGGGCAAGTCGTCTCGTCCACGCACGAAAACCCGTCCGCAGCACAATGATGCGGAATCGGCCATGGTCGTTTCGGTGGACCGCGGTCGCTGGGGTTGCGTGCTCGGCGGCGATCCGGACAAGCTGATCGTCGCCATGCGGGCCAGGGAACTGGGCCGCACCCCGATCGTGGTCGGCGATCAGGTCGACGTGGTCGGCGATCTGTCCGGCAGACCCGATACCCTGGCTCGCATCGTCCGCGTCGGGGAACGCCGAACCGTCCTGCGCCGCACCGCCGATGACACCGACCCGTTCGAACGGATCGTCGTCGGCAATGCCGAACAGCTGTTCATCGTGGTCGCCCTCGCCGATCCGCCGCCGCGCACCGGTTTCGTCGAACGTGCCATGGTCGCCGCGTATGCCGGTGGACTGCAACCGATTCTGTGTTTGACCAAACACGATCTGGCCGCCGAATCCGAATTCGCCGCCGCCTTCGACGATCTCGACCTCACCATCATCTACGGCGGTATCGACGACCCGAGCGAACCGGTTCTCGAGCTGCTCACCGACCGACTCACCGCCTTCATCGGCCACTCCGGCGTCGGCAAATCGACGCTGGTGAATCGCCTTGTGCCCGATGCGGATCGGGCGGTCGGCGAGGTCTCCGGCGTGGGCAAGGGCAAACACACCTCAACCCAATCCGTGGCCCTGCCGCTCCCGCAGGGCGGTTGGGTCATCGACACACCCGGTGTCCGTTCCTTCGGACTGGCTCACATCACGCCCGACGATGTCATCGCCGCCTTCACCGATCTGGCCGCCGCCATCGAGGATTGTCCCCGCGGCTGCACCCATCTCGGTCCGCCCGCGGACCCCGAATGCGCGCTGGATACCTTGCCCGGCAAGGAACGCCGCGTCGCCGCGATCCGGCTCCTGCTGACCGCGCTGAACTCCAACGAATCCTGGTAGTCAGTGCCCGTCGGCCTGTTCAGGCGCGAAGGGCCACTCCTCGAATCGGTCGCACAGACCGCCGGAGTCGAACCGCAATACCCACAGATCCCGCCAGCGCGACAACGTGTCCCACCGATACTCCACGCCCACCCGCACCACGGCGGTCGAATCCTCTACCGCGACAACCTCGGCTGCCATCGTGAACGCCTCGTCCGGCCCACTGCGCTCGGCCTCCCAGAACACCTCGAGCGGTTCGAGACCGACGATCGGATCCGCCCACGGCGACACCAGATACTCGACATCGCGGGTGAACAGCTCCTCGAGCATCGCGGTGCCCGGCGCACGCCAAGCCCGTTCATAACCACCGACCCATTTCTCGACAGTGTCCCGGTCCACGCCTCGTAAGCTACTCCGCCGCACCACCCCTCGTGGCCGGTTCACCGACGACGAAGGCGCCCATGGACTCGAGTCCATGGGCGCCTTCGTGATCGAATCAGTGCCGACGACGCGTCTTCGGTGCGCGCTTCGGCTTGGCCTGTGCGCGGGCCGCCTCGCGGCGCTCACGGCGAGTGCTGCCGTCGCCGTACTCCTCGGCGTCACTGTGCACCGCGGCGTGGCCGCCCTCGTCCGGACCCGAATAGTGGAAGCCGTTGTTGGCCCGGGAATCGCTGATCCCCTTGGCACGCAACGCCGCAGGCGCGCCATTGCCGACCGGCGCTTGCTGGGTGGGCAGTGGACGCGGCGCGGTGGCGCCGACCGGCGAGCGCAGGCCGGGATCGACCGCGACGCCCTCGGGCTGCGGCTGCTGCACCTCGACCTGCAGGTTGAACAGGAAGCCGACCGACTCCTCCTTCAGGCCGTCGAGCATCGCGGCGAACATGTCGAAGCCCTCGCGCTGGTATTCGACCAGCGGATCGCGCTGCGCCATGGCACGCAGGCCGATGCCCTCCTTGAGGTAATCCATCTCGTAGAGGTGCTCGCGCCACTTGCGGTCCAGCACCGAAAGCAGCACCTGGCGTTCGAGATTGCGCATCGAACCCTCGCCGGCCAGACCGTCGATCTGCTGTTCACGCTTCTCGTAGGCGTCGTGCGCGTCATCGAGCAGCGATTCGACCAGCTCGTCCTTGGTCAGATCGCCCGCCTCGCCGATACCGGTCTCACCGGTCAGCTCCCTGTAGTCCAGGCTCACCGGGTACAGCGTCTTCAATGCGGTCCACAGCTTGTCCAGATCCCAGTCCTCGACGTAGCCCTCGGCGGTAGCGCCGTCGGCGTAGGCGGCGATCACGTCGGTGATCATCTCCTGGACCTGGCCCTCCATATCCTCGCCGCGCAGGATCCGGTTGCGCTCGCCGTAGATGACGGTGCGCTGCTGGTTCATCACCTCGTCGTACTTGAGCACGTTCTTGCGGATCTCGAAGTTCTGCTGCTCGACCTGGGTCTGCGCGCTCTTGATGGCCTTGGAGACCATCTTCGCCTCGATCGGCACATCGTCGGGCAGGTTGAGCCTGGTCATGATGGCCTCGAGCGCGGCGCCGTTGAAGCGCCGCATCAACTCGTCACCCAGCGACAGATAGAACCGGGACTCACCCGGGTCACCCTGACGGCCGGAACGACCGCGTAGCTGGTTATCGATACGGCGCGATTCGTGCCGCTCGGTGCCGAGCACGTACAGGCCACCGGCATCGCGCACCGCGTCGGCGTCCTCGGCGGTCTGCTCCTTGACCCGCTCCAGCGTCGGCAACCACGCGGCCTGGTACTCCTCCGGCGTCTCCACCGGATCCAGACCCTCCTTGCGCAGGATGATGTCGGTGATGATGTCCGGGTTACCGCCGAGCACGACGTCGGTACCACGACCGGCCATATTCGTCGCGACCGTGACCGCGCCCGGGCGACCGGCCTCGGCGATGATCTCGGCTTCCTTCTCGTGGAACTTCGCGTTCAGCACGTTGTGCGCGATGCCGCGCTTGGTGAACTGCTTGGACAGGTACTCCGAGCGCTCGACGCTGGTGGTACCGATCAGCACCGGCTGGCCCTTCTCGTGCCGTTCGGTGACATCGTCGACCACGGCCGAGAACTTGGCCTCTTCGGTCTTGTAGATCAGATCGGACTGATCCGCGCGGACCATCGGCTTGTTCGTCGGAATCGGGACCACGCCGAGGCTGTAGATCTGGTGCAGCTCGGCGGCCTCGGTCTCGGCGGTACCGGTCATACCGGAAAGCTTGTCGTAGAGGCGGAAATAGTTCTGCAGCGTGATGGTGGCCAGGGTCTGGTTCTCCGGCTGGATCTCGACGTTTTCCTTCGCCTCGATCGCCTGGTGCATGCCCTCGTTGTAGCGGCGCCCGACCAGGATGCGGCCGGTGAATTCGTCGACGATGATGACCTCGCCGTCGCGGACGATGTAGTCCTTGTCCCGGTGGTAGAGCTCCTTGGCCTTGATGGCGTTGTTCAGGTAGCTCACCAGCGGCGAATTGGCCGCCTCGTAGAGGTTGTCGATGCCGAGCTGATCCTCGACGAACTCCACGCCCGCTTCGTGCACACCGATGGTGCGCTTCTTGATATCGACCTCGTAGTGCAGGTCCTTCTTCAACAGCGGTGCGATGCGGGCGAATTCGGCGTACCACTTCGAGGAGGCGTCGGCCGGGCCCGAGATGATCAGCGGCGTGCGGGCCTCGTCGATGAGGATGGAGTCGACCTCGTCGACCACGGCGAAGTTGTGCCCACGCTGGACCAGATCGTCCAGCGAGTGGGTCATATTGTCGCGCAGGTAATCGAAGCCGAATTCGTTGTTGGTGCCGTAGGTGATGTCGGAGTTGTAGGACTCGCGACGCTCGGCCGGGGTCATACCGGACAGGATCACGCCGACGCTCAGCCCGAGGAAGCGGTGCACGCGGCCCATCCACTCGGCATCGCGCTTGGCCAGGTAGTCGTTGACCGTGACGACGTGCACGCCGTCGCCGGAGATCGCGTTGAGGTAGGCGGGCAGCACACAGGTCAGGGTCTTGCCCTCACCGGTCTTCATCTCGGCGATATTGCCGAGGTGCAGCGCCGCGCCACCCATGATCTGGACCTTGTAGTGCTTCTGGTTCAGCACCCGCCAGGACGCCTCACGGGCCACCGCGAACGCCTCCAGGAGCAGATCGTCCAGCGTTTCGCCGTCCGCGTAGCGGTCCCGGAATTCGTCGGTCTTGGCACGCAGCTCGTGGTCGGTGAGCTCCTCGATCTCGGGCCCGAGCGCGAGGACCTCTTCCGCGAGGTGGGCGAGCCGCTTGACCGTGCGTCCCTCACCAATCCGTAGCAACCTCGTCAGTGTCAGCGCAGGCACGGGTCTCGTCAGTCCTCTGGTCGGTGTGTCAAATGTTCGGCCGTCACCCGGGGCGGGCAGTGTGCACATGACCCCGCCGAGCACGGCGGAATCCGCAGCACGCTTCATGGTAATGCGGCATCCATGTTAGGTGCCGATGACCAGCGACATAGCGCCGCATCCGCCGCTACCGCCGAGGCGGCAGCCGTTTCTTTTCACCGTACCCGTGTGTCGGCTGTCGGATCGGCTGGGAATCCGATGGACCGGAACCTGTTTCAGCGCAGGTGTCATACGTTGTAAGTCGTTCGTCCGGCCGGAGCCGGGAGCCCTGTCTACCAGGGAAGACCCGTGATCCGACGGCACGCGACGACACCAAGGGGCAGCGCGGCTCAAAAGGCATCCGTTATGCGGCACCCCGATTAATGTGTGCGAATCGAGTTCCTCCGGTCTCGAACCAATGCAGCCTTCCACGGAACCAGGCGTGGGTAAAGGGTTGCGCGAATATCGCTGGATATGCCACAGGGGGCAGGACGAACCGTTGTGGGCGACCACAATGGGCGATGAGACGGCTCGGGTGGGAGCCACATCGGAAGGAGCACCGGGCAGCGTGATCACGAGATTGACGCCGCAGGACGCGGAGTTCTATCGGCTCGAGTCGAGCAGCAATCCGATCCATATCGGCTCTCTCGCGATCGTCCGAGGTAGCGACTCCGCACCGGGGGAAACGGCACTCGACTACGACGGACTGGTCGATCTGGTGGAGAGCAGGCTTTCCCTGGTCCCCCGCTATCGCAGGAAGGTCCGCGAAGTCCCGTTCGCGCTCGGCCGCCCGGTCTGGGTCGAGGACAGCCATTTCGATATCACCTATCACATCCGCCGCTCCGCACTGCCCGAGCCGGGCAACGATAGCCAGCTGCACGATCTGGTGGCGCGGCTGGCGTCGCGACCGCTCGATCAGAGCCGCCCACTGTGGGAGATGTATTTAATCGAGGGCCTGGCCGAGGGCCGGTCCGCGATCTTCACCAAAACCCATTCGGCGCTCGTCGACGGGGATACCGCACTCGAGATCGGGCACGTCATCCTCGATACCAGCGCATCGCCGCGCGGTATCGCCGATGACGCCTGGGTGGCGCCGCGCGAACCCAACGAGATGGAACTGCTGATCGGCGCGCTCACCCACCTGGCCGCGCAGCCGCGCGAGGCGCTCGAGGTGGCGCGCGACGCGAGCGCGCACGCGTTCTCGGTGGTCGAGGCCACGGGCAAGGCGGTGGATTCGATGGTTTCGGCCGTGCGCGCGGCCACCATCGGCGCACCCGACAGTCCGCTCAACGCCAAGACCTCGCGCAACCGCCGCTTCGATGTGGTGCGCACGGATCTGGAGGACTACCGCAAGATCCGCAAGCGCTTCGAATGCTCGATCAATGATGCGATCCTGGCCGTCGTCACCGGGGCGCTGCGCAATTGGCTGCTTTCTCGCGGTGAGGCGCTCACCGAATCGACTGTGCTGCGCGCGGTGGTGCCGATGTCGGTCTATGTCGAAGGCATCGACGACCAGCTGAAACCGGCCAGCGAGGTCTCCTCGTTTCTCATCGATCTGCCGGTGGGCGAACCGAATCCGGTGATGCGCCTATCGCATATCTCCCATGCCACCGAGGCCAACAGCAAGCATCGGCGCGGCGTGCGGGCGCGCACCCTGGTGCACCTGGCCGGCTTCGCTCCGGCGAGCCTGCATGCGATGAGTGTGCGGGCGGCGAGTACGTTCGCAGAGCACACGTTCAATCTGGTGATCACCAACGCACCGGGTCCGCAGACCCCGATGTATATCGGCGGCGCGCGGATGCTGGAGATGTATCCGGTGTCGCCGCTGCTGCGCAACCAGGCCTCGAGCATCGGGATCACGTCCTATGACGGACGCGTCTTCTACGGACTCAACGCCGACCGCGACGCGATGGCCGATATCGGCGTGCTGGCCGCGTCGGTGCACGAGTCCATGGAGGAGATGCTCGGTGCCTGCGTCTGAGAACACCATGCGGGTCTATATCCCCGCCACCGTGCCGATGCTGCGTGAGCTCGTCGCGGACCGGGAACTGCGCCCGGCAGGCGGCACCGCTTTCGCGGTCACGCCGACACTGCGCGAGGCCTACGCCTCCGGTGACGACGAAGAATTGGCCGAGGTCGCGATGGCCGAGGCCGCGCGGGCTTCGCTGCGCCTGCTGGCCGCCGAGCGCGAGGAGGCCACGGAGGCGTCCGACGACGGGGACGAGGACGACGACGACCCCGCCACCACCTACCACAGCCCGGTCTATCGCCGCGCGGTCATCGCCGCCGATGTGACCGGCGCGAAGCTGCGCCCCGACCTCGACGACGCGGTGGTGCGATTGGCCGGACCGATCGGCTACGACCGGATCGCCTCGGTGCACGTCGACCTGGCCGAGGCCGAACCCGAGGTGGCCAAGGCGGTCGATGTCGTCGATGCCGCCGACCTCGGCGACGCCGATGCCGAATTCGTGCTCGGTGATGCCGAGGACCATCAGCTGGCCTGGTACGCCGCCCAGGAGCTACCGTTCCTGCTCGAATTACTGTGAGCGGCAACCTACACATTCCGCACTAACCTACGATGCCGTAACCTGGCTGCGAGGCGGCTTCACCGGTTGCTACGACAGGGAGACGAACGGCGGCAATGGTCTTGAAAAAAGCGGCACTCTCGGTGCACACGGTCCGGGAGTGGCTGGAGGCTCCGGCGGCGGAAGTCGCCGAACGCGGTGGACGGCTGAACGTACTGCGCGGCGCCGTCGCGCGCGTCACCACGCCACTGCTGCCCGACGACTATCTGCACCTGGCGAATCCACTGTGGTCGGCGCGCGAGCTGCGCGGCCGAATTGTCGAGGTGCGCAAGGAAACCGCCGATTCGGCCACCCTGGTCATCAAGCCGGGCTGGGGCTTCGACTGGAAATACGAGCCGGGTCAATACATCGGCATCGGCATCCTGGTCGACGGCCGCTGGCACTGGCGCTCGTACTCGCTGACCTGCCCGCCGAACTGGACCGACCCGGAACACCGCGGCAAGCGGCTGATCTCCATCGCGGTCAAGGCGATGCCCGAGGGTTTCCTGTCCAGCCACCTTGTCAGCGGTGTCGCCGCGGGCACCATCGTCCGGTTGGCCGCACCGCAGGGCGGTTTCGTGCTGCCGTCGCCGCCGCCGGAGAAGGTGCTGTTCCTCACCGCGGGCAGCGGTATCACCCCGGTCATGTCCATGCTGCGCGCGCTGGATCGCCGCGACATGGTCACCGATGTCGTGCATGTGCACTCCGCGCGCACCCGCGACGATGTGATGTTCGGCGTCGAACTGCGCGATCTGCACGATCGCCGCCCCAGCTTCTCCTCGCATCTGCACCTGACCGATGAGCAGGGCAGGTTCTCCCTCACCACACTGGACGAACACTTCCCCGATTGGCGCGAGCGCCAGACCTGGGCCTGCGGTCCGGCCGCCATGCTCGACGAGATCGAACAGCATTGGCGTGCGGCCGACATCAGCGACCGGCTGCATGTCGAGCGCTTCGAGATCGAGCGCTCCGCCGTCGGCGAGGGCGGCACAGTCACATTCGACAAGACCGGGCGCACCGTGCAGGTCGACGGCGCGACCAGTCTGCTGGAGGCAGGCGAATCCGCTGGCGTGCAGATGCCCTTCGGCTGCCGGATGGGCATCTGCCAAACCTGTGTCGTCACACTGACTTCCGGACATGCTCGCGATCTGCGCAATGGTGACGAGCGCCGCGAGGGCGACAAGGTACAGACCTGCATCTCGGCCGCGGCGGGCGACTGCGCACTCGACGTCTGAGACAGCGACACTCGCAGACGCACCCTCGGGGGGAGCCGACAGGTACCCTCGAGGTACATCCAGTCAGGGAAAGGACCCCGGTGGCCATCACCGATATCAAGGCGTTCGCCCATCTCACGGCGGCCGACATCGAAACACTGGGGCAGGAACTCGATTCCATCCGGCGCTCCGTCGAGCTGTCCCGCGGTGAACGTGACGCCAAGTACATCCGGCGCACGATCGCGGCGCAGCGCGGGCTCGAAGTGCTCGCGCGCGGTGTGCTGTTCGGCAGCCGCAACCGGTGGGCCTGGCTGACGGGGACGGCTCTGCTGTCGGTCGCCAAGATCATCGAGAATATGGAGCTCGGGCACAACATCAGCCACGGGCAGTGGGACTGGATGAACGATCCGGAAATCCACTCCAGCACCTGGGAGTGGGATATGACCGGGCCGTCGGTGCAGTGGCGGCGGGCGCACAACTATTCGCACCACACCTACACCAATGTGCTCGGCAAGGACGAGGACCTCGGCTTCGGCATCCTGCGGATGACCCGCGACGAGCAGTGGCGGCCGATCCATCTGATCCAGCCGCTGGCCAATATCCTGCTCGCGGCCACCTTCGAATGGGGTATCGCGCTGCACGACTGGAGCATCGAGAAGGAACTCTCCGGTGCGCCGCGCTACCAGCTGATGTCGGTGCCGAACAAAGACTTCGGTCGCAAGATCGGCCGTCAGGTGGCCAAGGACTTCCTGATCTACCCGGCGCTCACCGGACCGGCGTTCAAGTCCACGCTGAAGGCGAATGCGACCGCCAACCTGGTGCGCAACCTGTGGGCCTACGCGGTGATCTTCTGCGGCCACTTCCCCGACGGCGCCGAGAAATTCACCATCGAACAGCTCGAGGGCGAGACCAGCGGCGAATGGTATCTGCGCCAGATGCTCGGCAGCGCCAACTTCAAGGCCGGACCCGCCATGGCCTTCATGAGCGGCAATCTCTGCTACCAGATCGAACATCACCTGTTCCCCGACCTGCCCAGCAACCGGTATCCGGAAATCGCCGAGCGGGTCCGCGAACTGTGCGACAAGTACGACCTGCCCTACACCACCGGCTCGCTCGGCAAGCAGTATCTGCTGGCCTTCCGGACCATCCACAAGCTCGCACTTCCGGACCGCTTCCTCAAGCGCACCGCCGACGACGCACCGGAGACCTCCTCGGAGCGCAAATTCGCCGGTGTCTCGCTGCCCGCCATGCCGTCGATGCCGAATGCCGAGCGCTGGGCCGACAAGTGGAACGAGACGCACTGGCTGCCCGTCGACCCCGAGACCGGAAAGCGTCGTGGCCTGCGTTCGGCGCTGCGCGAGGCCAAGGTGGTGTTGCGGGAAAAAGCTCGGCACGAGAAGGAAGTGCTGCGCGAGGCCAAGCTGGCGCTGCAGGAAAAGGCACGTCAGGAGAAGGCGACACTGCAGCGAAAGGCCATGCGCGAACGGGCGATCCGTCGCAGCCGACGTCGCCGATGAGATAGCATCCCCCAGCCGCGTTTGCAATGGGGGATTTGCCACATCCTGGAGACGGTCCTCACAACCTACGGTCTCGTAACTTACGGTACTGTAACCGCCATGGCGATCTCGGATGTCAAGGAATACGCGCACCTCACCGAAGCCGATGTGGAGGCACTCGGTGCGGAGTTCGACGCGATCCGGCGCGATATCGAGTCCTCGCGCGGTGCTCGCGACGCGCGGTATATCCGCAATGTCATCCGCCTGCAGCGTGCGCTCGAGATCAGCGGCCGCACGGTGCTGTTCGCCAGTTTCCTGCCGCCCGCCTGGCTCGCCGGTGTTGCCCTGCTCAGCACGGCCAAGATCATCGAGAATATGGAGATCGGGCACAACGTCATGCATGGGCAGTGGGACTGGATGAACGATCCGGAAGTCCACTCCAGCACCTGGGAATGGGATAACACCGGCCCGTCCAAGCACTGGAAGCAGACGCACAACTACCTGCACCACAAGTACACCAATGTGCTCGGCATGGACGACGACATCGGCTACGGCCTGCTGCGCGTCACCCGGGATCAGCGGTGGAGGCCGTTCAATATCGGCAATCCGGTCTACAACCTGGTGCTGCAGCTGTTCTTCGAATACGGCGTCGCGATCCAGCATCTGGAGCTCGGCAAGGTGCACCGGCTGAAGGAGGGCTCGCCGGAGCGGGCCGCATTCGAGGTCAAGCGCCGCGAGGTGCTGGTCAAGATCGGCAAGCAGGTCGGCAAGGATTACCTGCTGTTCCCGCTGCTCACCGGGCCCGCGTTCTTCTCGACGCTCACCGCGAACCTGACCGCCAATGTCATCCGCAATATCTGGACCAATGCGGTGATCTTCTGCGGCCACTTCCCGGACGGCGCGGAGAAATTCACCAAGGCCGATATCGACGGCGAATCCAAGGGCCAGTGGTACCTGCGCCAGATGCTGGGCAGCGCCAATATCTCCGGCGGTCCGGTGATGCACTTCATGACCGGCAACCTGAGCCACCAGATCGAACACCACCTGTTCCCGGATCTGCCGAGCAACCGCTATGCCGATATCGCGGTGCGGGTGCGCGCCCTGGCCGAGAAGTACGACCTGCCCTACACCACTGGTTCGCTTCCCGTGCAGTACTTCAAGTCCTGGCGCACCATCCTGAAGCTGGCGCTGCCGAACAAGTACCTGCGCGCGACCGCCGACGACGCCCCCGAGACCGCCTCGGAGCGCAAATTCGACGGTGCCACGGTGCCGAGCTTCGACCCGGTTACCGGTAAGCGTCGCGGTCTGCGCACGGCGCTCGCGGATGGGCGCCGCCGGTTCGCCCGCCGGGCCGTTTCCGTCGCCTGACGCACAGTCACACCGAAGGCGCCTGCGGAAGTCCGTGGGCGCCTTCGCCTTTCGATGGGCTGGCCATTCCGGGCGCGGCGGGCTCGTGGTATCCGCTTGGGCCTCGGCGGGAGCGCCGGTTGCGGCTGGTTGACTGAGGGTGTGTGTGCTGAAGATCTGAGCGTTTACGAGGCCATCCGGATGCGGCGGGATGTACGGGCCGAATTCACCGGTGACCTCGTCGACGATGCGACGCTGTGGCGGATACTCGATGCCGCACATCGCGCGCCCAGTGTCGGCAACTCACAGCCGTGGGACTTCATCGTGGTGCGCGAGCATGCGACGCTGCGGAAGTTCGCGGACCATGTCGCGCAGAAGCGGATCGAATTCCGGGACGCACTGCCGCCGGAGCGGGCGGCGACCTTCGACCCGATCAAGATCGAGGGCATCACCGAGAGCGGCACCGGCATCGTGGTCACCTACGACCACGACCGCGGCGGCCCGCAGATCCTCGGCCGCGCCACAGTTCCCGAAACCGGCATCTACTCGGCGGTTCTCGCAATCCAGAACCTCTGGCTGGCCGCTACCGCCGAGCAGATCGGCGTCGGATGGGTCTCGTTCTACGACGCCGAATTCCTCACCGACCTGGTCGGCCTACCCGACGGCATCCGCCCCGTCGCCTGGCTGTGCGTCGGACCGGTAGCCGAATTCCAACGCGTACCCGACCTCGAACGCTTCGGCTGGCGCACCGGCCGCCCCCTCACCGAAGCCGTCCACCAAGAAACCTTCCGCACCTGAGCTGATCGAGCGCTTCGGATTCGAAGGTAGTCAAATGGCGGCCGAAAACCCCACCACCAACCACCAATTGACTACGCTCGGCGAACTATCGAGAACGCAACCACAGCCGGTGGCCGACGGCTATCAGACGCGTTCCAGCACGGCCGACGCGCCGATGCCACCCGCCGCGCAGATGCCGAGCAGGGCGGCGTTCCGTCCGGTGCGGGCCAACTCATTGGCCATAGTGGTGACCATGCGTGCGCCGGTCGCGCCGAACGGATGTCCGAGCGACACCGAACCGCCGTGCACGTTGAGCTTGTCGATATCGATCTCGCCGACCGCGGTGTCGCGATCGAGGCGGGTCTTGGCCCACTCGTCGCTGTTCAGTGCGGCGAGCACGGACAGCGTCTGGGCCGCGAATGCCTCGTGGATATCGACGAGATCGATATCGCCCAGCGACATTCCGGCCTTGTCGAGGGCGCGCGGCATGGAGATGGCCGGGCCGATCAGCACCTGATCGGCCGGGTCGACGCTGACGTAGCTCCAGGAGCGTAAGGCGGCCAGCGGACGGTAGCCGAGGGCGTGCGCCCGCTCCTCGCTCATCAGCAGTACCGCGGATGCGCCGTCGGTGAGCGGGCTGGCGTTGCCCGCTGTCACGCTGCCGTCGCGGGCGAAGACCGGCTTCAGCTTCGCCAACTTCTCGACACTGGTATTCGCGCGCACCAGTCCGTCGCGCGTGACATCCGTGCCTTCGGGGGTGCGCACCCGCAGCACCTCGTCGTCGAAGCGGCCCGAATCGATGGCCGCGGCGGCCCGGTGATGTGAGCGCGCGGCGAATTCGTCCTGATCCGCGCGGCTGATCCCGTGGATCCGGGCCATCTTCTCGGCCGACTCCCCCATCACCTCGCCGGTGGTGCGTTCGGCGATCTTCGGTCGGCTCGGCAGCAGATCGGTGAAGGGCGCGAGCTGACGCGCCGCCGCCAGATAATCCTTCGGCTTCGGCTTGCCGAGTGCGAGCGGCGCACCGGCGTGCACCAGCTTCTGCGGCAGCTTCACCTCGGCATTGCTGGTCGAATCGCTGCCGCCGGCGATCATGATGTCGTATTCGCCGCGCTCGATGGCCGCCACTGCCGAGGTGATCGCCTGGAGTCCGGAGGCGCACGCCCGCGTCACCGTGTACCCCTCGCATCCGGGGTCGAGACCGAGATCCAGCGCGATCTCCCGCGCGATATTCGGTGCGGCACTAGGCAGAATCACGCCGCCCCACACGATTGCCTGCACCTGCGCTCCGGGCAGGCCGGTCCGTTCCAACAGCCCACGCACCGCGGCATCGGCCAGCGCGATCGAATCCATCCGCGTGTAATCGCCGAACGCCTTGACGAAGGGCGTGCGCGCACCGGAAACAATGACGGCACGGCGAGCAGCACTGGTAGCCATGGGATTTTCTCCTCGAGAGATCTACCCCACAAACTTACTCGAAAGTAAGTTCAAGGTCCAGACCAGCGAGGGCCCGGCTCAGCGATCCCCTCCAACGCCGCTGAGCCGGGCATTCTCAACCGTCCCGCTGCGCCCGATTTCGCAAGCACTCGGGTAACTCCTCGGGCACGCCCGAAAGCGGGCCCGGCACTCAACCGCCAGCCCGCGACGACGCTGTCGAGGCACCCCGCGCCGACAAAAGGCCCGGGGAAGCGGGTGAGCGGCGCCTGTCCCGGCGAACGCCCCTGCTCGTCCCGGAACCCGCAAGGTCGACGTCGACACCACTCGGCGCGAGGAAACAGTAGCAATCTTTCTATTAGTTTTTCAAACCTTTTCTACAAAGTTGTCATCTCCACCAAAGAACCTCTAGCATGAGGCTCACTATGCAAAGCCCTTCGGAGCTGTCGCGACATAAGCGCTTCGGCCGAATCATCAAGGAACGCCGCGACGAACTCGGCCTCACCCAGATGCAGATCGGCGATCTGGGAGGGCCCTCGGCGCCGACGATCCGCAAGATCGAAGACGGCGATGCGACCATCAGCACGCACACCCTGAACAAACTCGACGCGCCGCTGCGCTGGCTGCCCGGCAGCGCGGCGCGCACCTATGCGGGCGGCGATCCGACCACGCACGAGGTCGCGACGCACACCCCCGGTACCGACGAGTCGATCGTCTCCGGACCCGACTCGATCCGATTCGAACTTTCCGACCTGACCGGACTGCTCGCCGCCGCCGGTCGGCTCAACGATGCGGTCGAGCGCGGCCGGACCACCGAACCCCATCTGGTGGCGGCCATTTCGGATCTCAACGGGGTGGTCTCCCGGCTCTCCGCGCGCTATGCCACCGCCATGCTGGAACGCAACGGCGGACCGGGCAAAACGCTGCATCCTTTGGTCGCAATGGCGTTCTCGCATCTGCTCGATGTGCCCGCCGAGTCCAGCGACCCCGCCGACCTGGAGGAACGCCGCTATCGCCGCTGGCTGGCCGGACGCGCGGAGGATGTGGACGCTGGCACCGAGGGCCGCTTCCGCGCACGTTGGCTGGCAGCCAATCCCGGTGTGACAGCTATTCGAAACGGCAAGCAGTAGAGGGCAGTACAGATGATCGACGATGCGACGAGCCGAGCGCGACTGACACTGAGCCACAAGTTGAATCGACTATTCGCGACCGTGCACCCGCGGTCGGAGCCCGAGCGCACGACGGCCGCGGTGGCCGAACAGGTCGGTGCGCAATTGGGCCGCACCGTCCCGGCGGATCAGCTCGACCGGTTGCGGCGCGGCGAATTCGACTCGACGCCGGTCGGGTCCGAACTGCTCAGCGCCATCGCACAGTGCTTCGGCGTGAGCGCCGACTATCTGACCACCGCGGGCGCGGCGGCGGCCGCGATCGACCGGGAACTCGAATTGCTCGCCACCATGCGCGATGCCAATGTCGCCAGCATCGCGCTGCGCGGATCCGATATCGATCTCACCACGCTGACCGCGCTCATCCACAGCGCGGATCAACCGGCCGAGCGACCGTAGAACGGGCAGTTTCCGAACAGTCGGTAGCATCGTCGGTTGCATGGGGCGGGACCGCAGCGCTGTAGGAGATTGCCGACGAATGCCGGGTATGGAGAACAGGTTCCGGGAAGTATCCCGGGACGTACCGGTACCGTCCCCGTGGAATCTGACCGCATACCTCGATGCCGTCGCCGACCATCGCGGTCGCACCATCACCCTGCAACCGGTCGACACCGCATTGCTCGCGGGCACCGGCTGCGGCACCGGCAGCGGTCTGTGGATTGCCAAGCGCGACAGCGACATCATCGTCTACGGCGCCGACACCACCGAATGGCATGCCGAGCACATCATCGTCCACGAACTGGGGCATATGCTGCTCGGCCACGGACCGGAATCGGGGACCGAAACCCCCGCGCCACAACCGATGTCGGCCCTCGCGGACCTACTGCCCTCGATTTCCACGGAGTCCATCGCCTACGTGCTCGGGCGCAGCGATTACGCATCCGCCCGCGAACGCGATGCCGAAACCTTCGCCGACCTGGTCATGTTGCAGGCCATGCGCCCGCAGCGCCGAGATTCGGTGCTGCACAGAACCTTTTTCTCCCCCGCCTCCCCGAACCTCAGGCCGGACGTTGGGAGCCACAGCAGCATCGTCGCGGACCGGCGGTCGACAGCCTGGCTGAGGTTTGGACGTCCCCGATGAGTTACCCATGTGCTTACGAAATCAGCTGTTACGCAGACAACAATATTCTCCGGACATTCAACTGATGCGCTGAATGCCCGGAGAACGAGGGTCAGCGCTGTGCTACGCGAGCCGGATCAGGCCGTAGTCGAATGCGTGGCGACGGTAGACGACAGACGGTCGGTCGGTCTCTTTGTCCTGGAAGAGGAAGAAGTCGTGCCCGACGAGCTCCATCTGGTAGAGGGCGTCGTCGACCGACATCGGGGTCCCGGAATGGACCTTGGTTCGGACGATATGGCCGGGACCGGCCGCGTAATCCGGGGATTCCGTTTCGTGCCGGCTACGTTCGGCCTCGGGGTGCTCGTGTGCGGTGGCGCCCTCCGCCTGCGCGAACAGGGAGTCATCGATCAGATCGGCGGTCGCCTCGGCCACCGAGACCGGGGTCTTGTCCCCGTAGTGGACGCGGCGGCGATCCTTGGTTCGACGCAGTCGACTCTCCAACTTGGCGGTCACCGATTCGAGGGCAGCGTAGAAGCTGTCCGCACATGCCTCCGCCCGGACGACCGGGCCCTTGCCTCGCGCGGTGATCTCGACGCGCTGGCAGGCCTTACGCTGACGACGATTGCGTTCGTGGAACAACTCCACATCGAAGATGAATATCGACGGATCGAAGCGTTCTACACGGGAGAGTTTCTCCGCGACGTAAATTCGGAAATGGTCAGGAACCTCCACATTGCGGCCCTTCACCACGACATCGCCGCGCGGGGCGCGAGGTCGGTCCGCTGTGGATTGCTCTGTCGCATCCAGGGTGCTGTCATCGAGCACCGAGGCCTGTGTTTCTTTCACAGCGAGGGCGTCTTTCACTGAAGGTCGTGAAGAAGTCGTCACGCGTACCTCCCGGATATGGCCGCACAGACCAGCGTGCGTGCGGCGGGATGAGCCGTGCCGATAGACAATCTCTCGGCACATGATGTCCGAGGCGCCACCTCCAAACTCCCGGTTCGGGTGTGTGATCGCGACGCTAGTACGTCAACGGGCGGTCCGCCACTGTTCACGCAAATTTCCCGGAGTCAAGCCGAACACGTCACCAGCACCGCACGTACCTGCACCCCGATCCGCTCGAGCGCGCGCACCGATTCGCGGGCAGTAGCGCCGGTCGTGAGCACATCGTCGACCAGTACGACCTCGGCATTCGGCGCGATTTCCGACCCGGCTCCGGTACCTGGCCTGGCCATGATCCGACCGCACAGATTGTGTTGTCGCTCACCGACTGTCAAGCCCACCGAATCGCGCACACCCCACCACACCCGCAACATCGGTATCACCCGGCTATCCGGCAGCCATCGGGCCGCCGCCCGCGTCGTGCGCACCACCGGATCTCCGCCGCGGCGGCGCGCGGCCACCCGCCGACTCGGCGCCGGGATCAATACCAGCGACCGCTGATCATCGCGCAGCCGCGCCAGACCATCGGCAAGTGCCAGCCCCACCGGCTCGGCCAGATCGCGGCGCCCGTGCTCCTTCGCCGCGAGCACCGCCCGCCGGGCCGGACCCGCGTACGAGGCGAGCGCCCAGCACGGCACACCCGGATCGGCGCGTGGCCACACCCGCGTCGGCGGCTCAGCCAGGGTGGCCGCACAGTCCGCACACCAGCCCACACCCGCCACACCGCATCCGGCACAGGCCGTCGCCAGGATCAGATCCAACAGGGTTCGCATCGCCCGAGTCTGCGCCTGCCCACCGACAGATTCGCGAATATCGGTGTCGCAGTATTCGTTTCGCTGCCGACGATCAGCCAGGTAGCACCGGGACCGAGTTGTCGCCGTTGAGGCCGGGCACCTCGCGCCAGAACCGGTCGGAGGTCTGCTCGCTGTACTGCAGTTGGAGCACCGCACGCGAGTCGCCGACATACTCGGTCTCCGGCGAGGCACTGACCACCCGGACCGGCGCGGTCAGATTCTGGCTGGTTTGCGGGGCGAACTGGGATCCGTCGATGGAGACGGTCGAGAGCGGATCGACATTGCCCTCCCTGGCAATCACGATGGTGTCCGCGGTGAGCCAGCTCAACGAAACCGCGCGGGTGCTGAGCGAGAGCGCGAGCGGCACCGGCGAGGTGAGCGCGTATTTGCCGTCGGGGCGTCGTTCGACCACCGCCACATAGACCTTGCCGTCGGCGATGAGGGCCGCGCGCACACCCGAGCGCGATACCCGCAACTCGGTGATCGGCAGCCGCAGCGGCGATCCCTGTGCCGAGGCCATCAGGGCCGAGATGTCCACATCCTGTACCGAGACGTTTCCGGTGGCGCGATCGTTGACGGCGCGGATGACCCGTTCGCCATCGATCACGGCCCAGGCGGCGGTGCCGTCGGCATTCCAGGACGGTCGGCTGATGGTGGAGCCCTCGGCGACCGGGAAGGCGTTGCCGCCGTAGCTGCCGACCATCAGCGTGCGCGGCGGCTCCGGCGGCGGACGTCCGGCATCGGCGACCGCGGCGACCAACTGACCGTCCGGGGAGAGCGCGACCGACTGCAGATTGTTCACCGCACCGAAGTAGCCGGGCGGTGTGATCATCCCGCCGTCGGTGACCTGCACCAGCGAGCCGTTGCGCAGCGCGTGCAACCCGATCTGGTTGCGCGCGTAGACAGCTGGGCTCAGCTGTTCGACATCGGCGACCGACCAGCCGTTGGCGGCGAAACGATCGTCGAACGGTTTGCCGTCGGCGAGCAGCATGTACGGTCCGAGGATTTCCGCACCCGCCAGCGTGAGCACCACCTGTCCGGCGAGGAGTTCTTTATCGCGCGGGGACAGCCCGGACGCACCCGCGAAATCGATGCGCACACCGCCGAGTCCGACACCGACGTCGTTGTCGTCATTGTTCGGCCTGGTGATCGGGCCACGCAGGGTCACCGGTGGTGCGAGTTGATTGCGCACGACCGAGGTGAGCGCGGGCTGGGTGCCCTCGGCCAGCAGGCTGAGCAGGCGCTGGGCCAGCTGGTTCTTGGCCACCGAGATCCAGCGCAGATCGGGGACGGCGGTGGTGCCGGTCGGGTCGATGAAGTACAGCACGTAGCGGCGGTAGGACTTGGCGAAGGCGGTCTGCTCCATCACCACGCCGTCGGGCAGCTCATCGATGCGCCATTCGCCGTCGACCTTGGTCATTTCGATCTTGTTTTCCAAGGGCGCGTCGATGGCCCGATAGGCGCCGTCGGCGGCCAGTTCGCCGACCTTGTGCGCCCGGATCACATAGGTCGCCTTATCGCCCGAGCGCGATTCGCGCAGGGTATCGGCCCGGTCCACGATCAGCGTGCCCGCCGTGTCGTCCCACTGCGCCGATGCCGACGGTGTCATGTACTGCCGTGCGGCCACGTGCCGGTTGGCCGGATCCGCGGTGGCCTGCAGGAAATCGCGGAGCAGCAGGTCCGGATCGCGACCGCCGATGGGCGGCGGCGGACCGTCGGAGGTGGGCTGGCGATTGATGGTGCCGAGTGCCTGCGGCGCGGAGGATTCCGGCAGGCTCGCGCATCCGGTCAGTACCAACAGCGCGGCTACGGCCGCCGCACCCAGCGCGGACAGCCGGAGCGAGGTGCGCCTCGGATACCAGCTACGCATCCTCATGACTGTACGTCCCCGCCGTCACCCGGCACGCTGTGCCCGGCCTGCTTCGGTTCGGTGGATTCGGTTTGCTCGGCCTCCGGTCCCGTGCCGTTGGTGAGTCCGGTCGAACCGACACCGTTCGAGTCGTCCGCCTCCGCCGCATCGGTGTCCGTCGCTTCCGCGGCAGTTCCACCCGGGAGCGCTTCGCCACCGTTGGTCTCGACGCGGATCACCGGCAGCTCGGTGACCGTGGCTGTGGCTTCCGACTCGTCGGCGGCCGGATCCTCGACCGGTTCCGGATCTACCCGCGGCGCGGGCAATGACTTGCGCAGCACCGGTTCCAGCGGCAGCGGGCTCGCGCCCATCTTCTTGCCGCGCACCAGCGGCAGGGTGAGCCGGAAGCTCGCGCCGATACCGATCTCGCCCCATGCCTCGAGCTTGCCCTCGTGCAGATTGGCGTCCTCGACGCTGATCGACAGACCGAGTCCGGTGCCGCCGGAACGCCGCATCCGGGACGGGTCCGAACGCCAGAACCGGTTGAAGACCAATTTCTCCTCGCCGGGCCGCAGGCCGACACCCTGATCGCGCACGATCACCGCGACCGCGTTGGCCTCCAGATCGCCGCGCATCCGGATCAGCACCGGCTTGCCCTCGCTGTGGTCGATCGCATTGGCCAGCAGATTGCGCAGCACCCGCTCCACCCGTCGCGGATCGACCTCGGCGACCAGCGGCTCCTCCGGCATATCGATGACCACCTCGACACCGGATTCCTTGGCCAGATGCCGCACCGTGGAGATCGCCGCCCGCGCGCACATCCGTACGTCGAGCGATTCGACCTGCAGTTCGGCAACACCGGCGTCGTGACGGCTGATCTCGAGCAGATCGTTGAGCAGACCCTCGAAGCGGTCGAGTTCGGTGACCAGCAATTCGGAACTGCGGGCCAGCGCCGGATCGAGATCGTCGCTGCTGCCGTGGATCAGGTCGGCCGCCATGCGGACGGTGGTCAGCGGGGTACGCAGCTCGTGGCTGACATCGGAGGTGAAGCGACGCTGCAGATTTCCGAATTCCGCCAACTCGTTGATCTGGTTGGACAGACTCTCGGCCATCTCGTTGAAGGCCTGCGCCAGCCGCGCCATATCGTCCTCGCCGCGCACCAGCATGCGTTCCTTGAGCCTGCCGTCGGCGAACCGGCCCGCGATCCGCGCGGCCGAGCGGATCGGCAACACCACCTGCCGGGTGACCAGTGCGGTGATCGCGGCCAACAGCACCAGCAGCACGACGCCACCGATCAACATGGTGCCGCGCATCAACGACAGGCTGCGCTCCTCATTGGCCAGCGGGAAGATCAGGTAGATCTGCAGCGTCGGAATCTCCGCGCTCGGGCTGCCGATGATCAGCGCCCGGCCGTGGTAGCCATCCGGATCCGCGACCGAGGCGAACTGGTAGCTGACCTGGTTGCGCGCGACGAAGCGGCGCAGTTCCTCGGGCACCTCCTGGATCGGCCCGGTCGAGATCTGCTGCTGCGGGGTGCCGCCGACGATGCTCAGCGCGGAATCGAAACTGCCTGCGACACCGGTGGATTGGCCGGTCCCGCCGCGGTTGGACAGCGCGTTGCGGGCATCGATGAGCCGCTGCTGCTGGGTGCCGATATCGTGCACACCGGCGAGCTGGCTCTCCACCGTATTGCGGGCGCGATCCATCTCCTCGACCGCACCGTTGATCTTCGCGTCGATCAGCCGATCGGTGATCTGACTGGTCAGCACCACGCCGAGGATCGTGATGACGATCAGCGACAGGGTGAGTGTGGACACGATGACGCGCAACTGCAGCGAACGCCGCCAAACATGGCCGAGTGCGCTGCCGACTTCCTTGAGCCAGGCGACCACCGGCGCGAGGGACCGTTCGAGGCGCTGCACCACACCGGGCGAGGCGGTCGAACGATCCGCGTCGCCACCGATCACGGCTTCGCCTCGCTGGCGCTCGGCTGCGCCGTTCTCGCGAACGCTGTGTCTTCGGTTCGCTCGCCGCGCTTGCTCACGGTGGTCCGGCCTTGTAGCCCACACCGCGGACGGTCAGCACGATCTCCGGATTCTCGGGATCCTTCTCGACCTTCGCCCGCAACCGCTGCACGTGCACGTTCACCAGGCGGGTGTCGGCCGCGTGCCGGTAGCCCCAGACCTGCTCGAGCAGGACCTCACGGGTGAAGACCTGACGCGGTTTGCGGGCCAGCGCGACGAGCAGATCGAACTCCAGCGGTGTCAGCGAGATCTGCGCACCGCCGCGGGTCACCTTGTGCGCGGGCACATCGATGACGATATCGGCGATGGAGAGCAGCTCGGCGGGCTCCTCCTCGGTGCGCCGCAGGCGCGCGCGCACGCGGGCGACGAGTTCCTTCGGCTTGAAGGGTTTGACGATGTAATCGTCGGCACCGGACTCCAGACCGAGCACGACATCGACCGTATCGGTCTTCGCCGTGAGCATCACGATCGGAACTCCGGAGTCGGCCCGCAGCACCCGGCACACGTCGATACCGTTCATGCCCGGCAGCATCAGGTCGAGCAGCACCAGATCGGGACGAATCTCCCGAACCGCCGCCAGCGCCTGCGTGCCGTCGCCGACCACATGCGGGTCGAACCCTTCCCCGCGCAAGACGATCGTCAGCATCTCAGCGAGTGCCATATCGTCGTCGACGACCAGAATCTTCGGCTTCATAAGTACTATGTTGTCATCTCTCGCGCTCGGAACGGGCCGCCACGCCAACACTGGTGCAATCCCGCCGCACATCCAACCTTATCCAGCAACAATTTCGACCAAACGAGTAGTCAGCGTCGCCGGATCGTCATCGGATCGGTATCTCGACCACGGCCCGTACCAGTCCCGTTCGGCCAGCTCACGGTACACCTCGCCGGTGCGCCGCTGTAGTCCGCCGTCGCGCTCGTAGGCATCGAGTGCGCGACTGTCGTCGAGTTCGCCACGCAGCCGGGCACGCTCGGCCGCGACCTCGGTCGGCACGTCCAGCAACAACTGCAGCGTCGGCACCGGCAACTCGAACCGGCCGAACTCCAATTCGCCCACCCAGCGGACGATTTCGCCGTCGGCCGACTGATGCAGGCGCGCAGCCGAATACGCGGCGTTGGAGGCCACGTAACGGTCCAGGACCACGATGTCGTTGTCGGCCAACAGCTTCGACAGGTCGTCGCGCGCCGCCGCCCGATCGAGTGCGAACATCAGCGCCATGCCGTGCACCGAATCGGCGAGATCGCCATGGGCGCCACGCAATGCCTCGGCCGCGAGATCGGCGTGGACGGACCGGTCATAGCGCGGAAACGCGAGTGTTTCCGCGCGCAGGCCCCGCGCGCGGAGGTTGGCGAGGACACTGTCGATCAGCGTCCGCTTCCCAGCGCCGTCGAGGCCCTCGACCGCAATCAACACGCCCATGGCGAGCAGGCTACCGCCAGACCACGGCACCGAACGACAGCGCCCCGCCGACCGGGCTCGGTCGGCGGGGCGCAGGTCTTTTCGGCGCTACCTGCGGCGGCTCAGTAGCGGTAGTGCTCGGGCTTGTACGGGCCCTCGACATCGACGCCGATGTACTCGGCCTGATCCTTGGTGAGCTTGGTCAGCGTGCCGCCGAGCGCCTCGACGTGGATGCGCGCGACCTTCTCATCCAGATGCTTGGGCAGGCGGTAGACCTCGTTGTCATACTCTTCCGGCTTGGTCCACAGTTCGATCTGCGCGATCACCTGATTGGAGAAGCTGTTCGACATCACGAACGACGGATGTCCGGTCGCATTGCCGAGATTCAGCAGCCGGCCCTCGGACAGCACGATGATGGACTTGCCCGACTCCTTGAACGTCCACAGGTCGACCTGCGGCTTGATATTCAATTTCGTTGCACCGGAACGCTCCAGCGCCGCCATATCGATCTCGTTGTCGAAGTGACCGATATTGCCGAGGATGGCCTGGTCCTTCATCGCCTTCATATGGTCGAGGGTGATGATGTCCTTGTTGCCGGTCGAGGTGATGACGATATCGGCCTGGCCGATCGCCTGCTCGACGGTCACGACGTCGTAGCCGTCCATCAGCGCCTGCAGCGCGTTGATCGGATCGATCTCGGTGACCTGCACCCGGGCGCCCTGTCCCGCAAGCGATTCCGCGCAGCCCTTGCCGACGTCGCCGTAGCCGCAGATCAGCACCTTCTTGCCACCGATCAAAACGTCGGTGCCCCGGTTGATTCCGTCGATGAGCGAGTGGCGGGTGCCGTACTTGTTGTCGAACTTGGACTTGGTGACCGAGTCGTTGACGTTGATCGCCGGGAACACCAACTCACCCGCAGCCGCGAACTGGTAGAGCCGCAGCACGCCGGTGGTGGTCTCCTCGGTGACGCCCTGCACCGATTCGGCGATCTTGCCCCACTTGGTCTTATCGGTTTCGAAGCGCTCGCGCAGCAGGTTCAGGAAGACCTTGTACTCGGTCGAGTGGTCCTCGTCCTCCGGCGGCACCAGGCCCGCCTTCTCGAACTGCGCGCCGCGCAGCACGAGCATGGTGGCGTCACCGCCGTCGTCGAGGATCATATTGGCCGGCTCGCCCGGCCAGGTCAGCATCTGCTCGGCGGCCCACCAATACTCCTCCAGGGTCTCGCCCTTCCAGGCGAAGACCGCGGTGCCCTTGGGCTCGTCCACGGTGCCGTGCGGTCCGACGACGACCGCGGCGGCGGCATGGTCCTGGGTGGAGAAGATGTTGCAGGAGGCCCAGCGGACCTCGGCGCCCAGCGCGGTCAGCGTCTCGATCAGCACGGCGGTCTGGATGGTCATGTGCAGCGAACCCGAGATGCGCGCACCCCGCAGCGGCAGCACCTCCGCGTACTCGCGGCGCAGCGCCATCAGACCGGGCATCTCGTGCTCGGCGAGGCGGATCTCCTTGCGACCGAATTCGGCCAGCGACAGGTCCGCCACCTTGTAATCGATGCCGTTGCGGACATCGGCGGTCAGGGACGTGCGTGCGGGAAGTTCTGAGGTCGTCATCTGCCTCTATCAGCCTCTCCTGGTTCGTCAGTACCGGGTCAAGGCTAACCGCTCAGTACACCCGCCGGACTACGCGGTCACGCCATAGGACATCAGGATCCGACGGCGCTTACGCGGCTGGATATTCGCGAGGGTGATGTCGCCGCCGTAATGGGCCAGTACACGGTGATCCATGATGTGTCGCCACAGCGGCGGGACGGCCGCGAACACGATCATGGACAGGTATCCGGCGGGCAGCTGCGGCGCCTGCATCGAACTGCGCAGGGTCTGGTACCGGCGCCCCGGATTCGCGTGGTGATCGCTGTGCCGCTGCAGGTGGAACAGGAAGATGTTGGTGACCAGATGGTCGCTGTTCCAGCTATCGCGCGGAGAGCAGCGCTGGTAAAGACCATTGGGCCGACGGGCCCGCAGCAGTCCGTAGTGCTCGATGTAATTCACCGTCTCCAGCAGCATGACGCCGATCACCGCCTGCAGCGCCAAGTACGGCAGCAAGCGCCAGCCGAAAACCGCCAGCAGCGTGCCGAACAGCACCACAGTCATCGCCCACGCCTGCAGGACTTGGTTGTCCACGCTGAACCAGCGTTTGCCCTTGCGAGTGAGGCGCTCGCGTTCGAGCCGGATGGCGGAACGGTATCCGCCGGAAATGCTGCGCGGCAAGAACTCCCAGAGGGATTCGCCCATCCTGGCGCTGGCCGGATCCTCCGGCGTCGCCACCCGCGCGTGATGGCCGCGGTTGTGCTCGACGAAGAAGTGCCCGTATGCGGACTGCGCGAGCGAAACCTTGGCCAGCCAGCGCTCCAGATGTTCGACCCGATGCCCGAGTTCATGCGCCGCGTTGATGCCGATACCGCTGACGAACCCGAGAGTCGCCGCCAGCCCGAGCTTGTCGAGCACGGCCAGCTCGTCCCCCGCCCACATGAGCGAGGCGATGACCAGGCCGACCAACTGGACCGGCAGGAACAGATAGGTGCACCACCGGTAGTACCGATCGTTGGACAGCAACTCGTAATCCTCGTCGCGCGGATTGCTGCCGTCCACGCCGATGACCCAGTCCAGCACCGGGATGACGATCAACACGATGATCGGCCCGATCCACCAGAAGACCGCGGCACCGGTATGCAAGACCAGCTGCGATGGCAACAACGCGATCGCAGGAGCGATCAGGCCCAAAACCCACAGATGGCGTTTGGGGTCGGGCGACCCCGCCGGTTTGCCAACCGTTTGCACGTTTGCCCCGCTAAATAAGTACCCTAACTCCGACGCTTGACAATACATACAGACCTTACGACCGTTACACAGCAACGTGGCGCCGAAAGATGTCAATCGTTACGTGCGTGGCGGTTGGTTTTCAAGAACCCTCATATGTAGCCATGATCAGGGCATACTCGCCGCAAACAGTCAATTTCCCAGCGGTGGGATCAGCGCTGTTCGCGCGCGGCGAGAATCGCCTCGACGTACGGACTGAAGACGGCACTCAATTCGGCGGGGGCATTACGCCCGGCCGCGGGCGGTGTCGGGATATAGCTCAGCGCGATACGCACCAAAGCTTGTGCCAGCACGTCGGATTCGGCGGCCGTCGCCTGCACCCAGCTGTGCTCGAATGCGATGGACAGCCGAGCGGTCGCATGTTCGAGCAACGGCTCGGCATCAAGGGTGATGAGCCGCAACAGATCCAGCTTCACCTCACCGGCGACCAGCGACTGGACCAGCGGGTCGGCGGCGGCGGCCTGGAAGAAGTCGCGCAGCCCCTCTTCGAACGCGGCGCGCGCGTCGCCGATATTGCCATCGATCGCGGAGCCGACATGATCGACCAGATCGTCGGCCAGGCGTAGCGCATAGGACTGCGCCAGCCCGGCGCGCGAACCGAATTCGTTGTAGAGGGTCTGCCTGCTGACACCGGCGCGGGTGGCTACATCACCGAGGGTGATCTTGGACCAGTCCCGCTCGGTGAGCAGCTCGCGCATCGAATCCAGGACGGAGGTGCGCAGGAGTTCCCGCGCCGCCTCCTGATAGGAAACCCTGGGTCCGTTGCGCGGCATACCCGCGAGGTTGTCACGGGTGGTTGCCGCAGTCAAAATTCACGACCGTTCGATCTCGACCATGTAGAAGTCGGCCTTGGCGGCGCCGCAGTCCGGGCAGGTCCAATCGTCCGGAATGTCGTCCCAACGGGTGCCCGGCTCGATCCCGTCCTCCGGCCAGCCCTTGGCCTCGTCGTACTCGAAGCCGCACTGGATGCATTGAAACAGTTTGTATTCCGTCATTTGGGAACCCCCATCGGTTCGAAGTCGATCTTCTCGCGCACACCGCAGTCCGGACAGCACCAGTCGTCGGGTATCTTCTCCCACGCCGTGCCCGCCGGAAACCCTTCGTGCGGTGCGCCTTTCAGCTCGTCGTAGATGTAATCGCAGACGGGACAACGAAATCTGCTCATGATCACGCCTCCGACTCGGCCGTACCGTAGCGCGCGATCACCTTGGCCCGCTTGGCCGGATGGATATTGGCGCGGGTGATATCGCCGCCGTAATGCGCGAGCACCCGTTTGTCCATCACGCGCCGCCACAGCGGCGGGAAGTAGGCGAGCAGGATCATGCTGGCATAGCCGCTCGGCAGATTCGGCGCACCGTCCCAACTGCGCAGCGTCTGATAGCGGCGGGTCGGATACGCATGGTGATCACTGTGCCGCTGCAGGTGGTACAGGAAGATATTGGTGACGATGTGGTCGCTGTTCCAACTGTGCACGGGGGCGGGCCGCTCGTACCGGCCGGAAGCGGTGCGCTGGCGGACCAGACCGTAGTGCTCGAGATAGTTGACCGCCTCCAGCAGGCTGAAGCCGACGACCGCCTGCAGGATCAGATACGGCAGCAGGCCGATTCCGAACACCGCGAGCAGGACCGCGAACAACGCCACCGACATCAGCCAGGCACTGAGCACCTCGTTGCGCAGACTCCACGGCTTCTTGCCCAGCCGATCCAGCCGGGTCTTCTCCAGCCGCCACGAGGAGATGAAGCTGCCCCGCACCGTGCGCGGCCAGAAGGCCCAGAACGATTCGCCGACACGGGAACTCGCGGGATCCTCAGGCGTCGCGACACGCACGTGGTGGCCGCGGTTGTGCTCGATATAGAAATGGCCGTAGCAGGACTGGGCCAGGGCGATGCGCGACAGCCAGCGCTCCAGATCGACCTTCTTGTGGCCGAGTTCGTGCGCGGTATTGATGCCGATGCCGCCGATCATGCCGATGGTGATGGCCAGGCCGATCTTGTCGACGATGTGCAGCCCGCCGTCGATACCGAGCCAGCTCAGGTTGTCCGCCGTGATCAGGTAGCACCCCAAGATCAGCGTCGCGTACTGGAACGGCAGGTACAGGTAGGTGAGATAGCGGTAGTACTTGTCGTTCTCCAGGTACTCCATCACCTCGTCGGGCGGATTGTCGCCGTCCGGACCGAAGAAGATATCGGCCAGCGGGATCACCACGTACACCAGCACCGGGCCCAGCCAGAACGGCACTTGGGCCAGCCCGTGCCAGCCGAATTCGTTGAACGCCCAGATCAGCGGAAGGCCGATGGTGAAAAGGCCCGTCGGCGCGAATAACCCCCACAGCCACATGTATCGCTTGCGGTCGCGCCAATCGGTCGCTGCGGCCGGGCGGCCAGGCGCATGGGTTTCCGTGGACATCGTTGTCTCCTCATCCAAGCGGCACATCACATGTGATGTGCAGTACCACTTACTTGGACATTAGAGATCAACTTGTCTTCTGTCTAGACAAATTTATGAATTTGTAAACTCTGGCGGAAACGGCAAATCGGACAGCGCGGCACGCCCGAAACGACGATCGCCGCGTCATCCCGTCGAGGGCGGGTTGACGCGGCGAGCGAGCTGTCGAGATTCAGCGAAGCAGGACGTCGGCGTCGCCGGGCAGTGCGTCGATCGGCCACCAGCGCAGATCGGTCGACTCATGGCTGCGGATCGGGACCGCACCGGGCGGCGCGACGATGCGGAACAGCAGGTCGAGGTGGCGGGTCGGGACGCCGAGCGAGCAGGTGATCGGATGAGCCTGCGCGCCATAGAGTTCGGCATCCATGTGCAGGCCGGTTATGCCGGACTCCTCGGTCGCCTCGCGCAGTGCGGCGTCGGCCACCGTCTCGTCACCCTCCTCGCAGTGGCCGCCGAGCTGGATCCAACGGCCGACCCGCGGGTGCAGCGTCAGCAGCACCTCGCGCTCGTCGTGCGAGAAGACGACGGCCGAGGCTGTGATGTGACCGGGTGCATGCTCGCGCAGACACCCGCGCGGCGCGGATCCGAGGAAGGCCAGCATCGCCTCGCGCAGCGAGGCATCGACACCCGTCGGCTTCCACGCCTCCAGTAACCGCGTTGCCGAGGCGTGCAGCGAACTCGCGCTCACGACCGTGCCTCGCTGGCGCTCGGCCCTGTCGTGTGCGATTGCACGCTGTGTTGATAGTTCACTCGCTGACGCTCGCTCACAGTTCGACCAGGCCGGGGCCCGGTCCGAAGACCGGACGTGGGGTGAGTTCTTCGAGGGGGTGGCCTATGGCAATGGCGCCCAAAGGGTTCCAGTCGTCGGCAAGGCCGAGAACCTCGCGGGTGACCTCCGGGGCGAAGATGGTCGAGCCGATCCAGCAACTGCCGATGCCCTCGGTGGCCAGCGCGACGAGCAGGCCCTGTACCGCGGCGCCCACCGCGACGGTGAACATGGTGCGTTCATTGCCGCGCCGCCGCTCATCCGGATAGTCGTGTGCGCCATCGGGCACGCAGAACGGGATGATCACCTCGGGTGCGTCGTGCAGGATGCGGCCGCGGGCGATGCGACGTTGCACCCGCTCCGGATCGAGACCGTCCACGGTGAGATCGGCCCGCCACCGCTCGGCCATGGCTTCCAGCAGCTGCGCGCGCAGACCGGGCTTGCGGACCCAGACGAAGCGCACCGGGCGGGTGTGATGCGGCGCGGGCGCGGTGAGCGCCTTCGCCACCGCGGCGCGGATGCGTTCGGGATCGACTGGGGCATCGGCGAATTGACGGATCGAGCGACGCAGCAGCAACGCCTCGGAGCGCCCCTGCTCGATCGCCTCGGCCGTGCCGAGCCAGAACAGGTCATCGGTGCCGCCGCGCAACAGATCCGCGGCACAGGAGCCGTCATCGGTGACCGGCAGTCCGCGCACCACCGCGACCGGGACACCACCGAGCTTGCCCTTCACCAGATCCGCGGCGGCGGCCAATTCGTCGGCCACCGCCACCTGGGTGACATGGAGTTCATTGCCCTGCCCGTCGACCGCGCCCGCATAGTCGTGCAGCACCCGCAATCCGGCGGAGCCGATGGCGGTGTCGGTCTGACCGTTGCGCCAGGCCCGGCCCATGGTGTCGGTGACGAGCACCGCGATGTCCACCCCGAGCCGCTCCGACAGCGCGGTGCGCAAAGCCTTCGCACTCCCATCCGGATCCGATGGCAGCAGCACGAGCTCACCTTGCTCGACATTGGATCCGTCCACCCCCGAGGCGGCCTGCACGATGCCGAGCTTGTTCTCGGTGATCAGCGTGCGACCCTTGCGCGCGAGTACGCGCACCGCCTCCTGCTCCACCAGCGCGCGGCGCGCGGTATCGCGCTCCTCCGGATC
Organism: Nocardia pseudovaccinii NBRC 100343; assembly: GCF_001613225.1. GTDB lineage: Bacteria > Actinomycetota > Actinomycetes > Mycobacteriales > Mycobacteriaceae > Nocardia > Nocardia pseudovaccinii. The sequence goes on along the minus strand of NZ_BDBY01000390.1, from coordinate 4,468 downwards.
CAGCGGCGCCTCGACGATGCGGCCCTCGACCTTGGCGACGATCTTGCTCGTGACGACCAGGATGTCGCCGTCGACCAACCAGGGCGCGGCGGCGGCGATATGTTCGGCGAGATCGTCGCCGGGCCGGAATTCCGGCAGCCCGGTGATCGGCAGGATCCGCAACTCCCCCGCCGCGTGATCGGCCGGTCCCGTCAATGGCTCTTGCGTAGTCATGGCTTCACCTCGCTGACGCTCGGTTCCGCCATGACTGGCGGCGCTGTGCCTTCGGTTCGCTCGCTGCGCTCGCTCACCCCAGCCAAGTCGAGCGCCTCCCGCACCATTTCGGCGGTGGTCGGCGGATCGGTCATCAATAGCGGCACGCTGCGCACTTCGACACCGGGCACATCCGCGGTATCGGTGCTGTGGATCAGCCATCCGTCCAGGATGCCGGTGGCCGAGCGCGCGCCGTAGTGCCGCCCGATCGCCTCGGCGGTGGTTTCCACGCCGATCACTGAGAGGCATTCGTCAGCCATGCCGCGCAGCGGTTTTCCGTCGATCACGCCGGAGATGCCGATCACCTTGGCCTCGGTGGTGCGCAGTGCGCCGCGAATGCCGGGCACCGCGAGGATGGCGCCGATGCTCACCACGGGGTTGGAGGGGGCCAATAGCACCGCATCGGCCCCGGCTATGATCTGCGTCACATTTGGTGCCGGTTTGGCGTCATCCGCCCCAATTGTGGCGAATCCGTGCGTCTCGATGTCCGCGCGGTAGCGAACCCACCACTCTTGGAAATGGATCGCGCGGCGTTCGCCAGGGTTGTCGGGGTCACTGACAACGACATGTGTTTCGCAGCGATCGTCGGTAGCCGGGATGAGTTTTACGCCCGGCTGCCACCGGTTGCACAACGCCTCGGTGACCGCGGAGAGCGGGTACCCGGCACGCAGCATTTCGGTCCGAACCAAGTGCGTCGCGATATCGCGATCCCCCAAACCGAACCAATCGGGTTGGGCATGATATTTGGCCAGTTCTTCCTTGGCGTGCCAGGTTTCGGCGACCCGGCCCCAACCGCGTTCGGTATCGATGCCGCCACCGAGGGTGTACATGCAGGTATCGAGGTCGGGGCAGATCCGGAGGCCGTGCATCCAGACGTCGTCACCGACATTGACGATGGCGGAAACATCCGCATCGGGCAGTAGTTCCCGGACGCCCTGAAGGAAGCGCGCGCCGCCGACCCCGCCCACCAGGACGACGATCTTGGGCCCACTTGCGGGTGCGGTGTCCGCTTGTTGTGGAGTCACATCGACACAGCCTATGCGCTGCCGGAGCGGGCGCGGTTCGCGCCGTATTTGCCGGTCATTTGCTATTCCGGGTTCAAGATCAGCTACGGAAAGCGGTAGCGGATAGTAACGGAATTGCGACGGCGGCTTGACCATCGACACGTTCGGCGTGTCTAATCACAGTCATGTCATTTCGGGTTCGCGCGAGAGTTCAAGGCGCGGACAGCTTTTCGAACAAGTGTTCGCACCGGGGTGACAAGCTCGGGGATGTCCGCGGGACAACGTCGCGGGGTACGGCCGTCGGTGTGCGTGTTGGTCCGACGGAAAGAATCAATCTGCGCTAACACACAGTGAGGAGGCGGAGCGATGGCCAATGAGCTGGCCCCTTCGGGCATGCCGGGCGGCGTATCGCAAACCGATTCCACAGCAGGCGCAGCACGTGGCGTCTGCGCAGAGATCGGTCGGATCGAACCGGACCGGATCGGGCCTGAGATGACCGACGGAGTGACAGCACCCCGGCTCAGCTTGGTCGTGACGGGCTTCGACGAGATGTTCGAATCGATCGAGGAGCAGTGGCAGGAACGTGCCCTGTGCGCACAGACCGATCCGGAGGCGTTCTTCCCCGAGAAGGGCGGCTCGACCCGTGAGGCCAAACGGATCTGCATGGGCTGCGAGGTACGCGACGAGTGCCTGGAATACGCGCTCGCGCACGATGAACGCTTCGGCATCTGGGGCGGTCTCTCCGAACGAGAGCGGCGCCGCCTGAAGCGCGGCATCGGCTAGAACTTCGCGTCGGCCCGCCTCGGGTGCGCATAGCAGAGGCGGGCTGACTAAGTTTTAGTCATGGCCCGTTCACGTAATCGTCGTCCGCCGACCGCACGATCGGTGATCCGTCGTGGACGCGGGGTACGCGGGCCGATGCTCCCACCGACGGTGCCGGCTTGGCGCACCAGGGGGCAGCAGTTCGACCGGCTGGTCCTCGAGGCCTTCGCACCCTTGGACACCCGGTGGCACGATCGACTCACCAAGCTCGATATCGCTGTCGACGATGTGCCGAAAATCCGTCCGCTGCACCCGGATTCGGTCACCTGGCCGGACGAGGTGGTGGCCGACGGACCGGTGCCGCTCTCGCGACTCGTTCCGGCCGGCGTGGACCGGCACGGGGTGGCCACCCGCGCCCGAGTTGTGTTGTTCCGCAAGCCACTCGAACTGCGCGCGGGCGATCCCGACGATCTGGTCGATCTACTGCGCGAGGTCCTCGTCCAGCAGATCGCCACCTATCTCGGCGTCGATCCGGACCTCATCGATCCCGAAGGCGTGTGACGAACACACCGCCGAACGGGGATGAACTCGCCCGAAAACGCCGAATCCTTAGCGTGTCTGAGCACATCGCAACGTCGAGCGCGTTACTCTCATCGGCGTGATCCCCATGCGTCGTTGCTGCCGACCAGGTTGCAAGAATCCCGCTGTTGCGACGCTCACCTACGTGTACTCCGACTCGACCGCGGTGGTCGGGCCACTGGCGACGGTGGCCGAACCGCATTCCTGGGATCTGTGTGAAACACATGCTTCCCGAATCACCGCGCCAAAGGGTTGGGAGATGGTTCGCCACGAGGGCGGATTCTCTTCCAGCACACCGGATGACGATGATCTGACGGCATTGGCCGAAGCGGTCCGCGAGGCCGGGCTGCGCCGCCGTCCCCCGGAGCACGACCAGCGTGGCTACTCCGATTACGCCCCGCCCGCACCGCGCGCCACGCGCACCGGTCGGCGCGGACACCTCCGAGTACTCCCGGACCCGCCCAGCTAGCAGTCGGGACGGGACCGTGTCAGGGGTGTCGGCGCGAGCCACTAGGGTGGTCACCATGACTGTGGCCCGCTCTGCCGAATTCGTGAACGCGGTGATCAAGGCTTATGACGTTCGCGGGGTCGTCGGTGAACAGATCGACGGAGAATTCGTCAAGGATGTGGGGGCCGCGTTCGCGCGGTTGATGCGCGCCGAGGGCGCGACCCGCGTGGTCATCGGACACGATATGCGCGAGTCCTCCCCGGAACTGGCCGCCGCCTTCGCCGACGGCGTACTCGGCCAAGGCCTCGACGTGGTGCACATCGGGCTCGCATCGACCGATCAGCTCTACTTCGCCTCCGGTGACCTCGACTGTCCCGGCGCGATGTTCACCGCAAGCCACAATCCGGCCCGCTACAACGGCATCAAGCTGTGCCGTGCGAAGGCGCTTCCGGTCGGCCAGGACACCGGCCTGGCGACGATCAAGGACGAGGTGGTCAACGGGGTACCCGGCTACGCCGGAACGCCGGGCAGCGCCACGAAAGTCGATCTGCTGGCCGAATACGCGAAGTTCCTGCGCGGACTGGTCGATCTCGACGCTGTCCGCCCGCTGACCATCGCGGTGGACGCGGGCAATGGCATGGGCGGGCACACCGTGCCCGAGGTGCTGGGCACCGTGGCGCAGCTGACCCTGGTGCCGCTCTACTTCGAGTTGGACGGCTCGTTCCCCAACCACGAGGCCAATCCGCTCGATCCGAAGAATCTGGTCGATCTGCAGGAGCTGGTCCGCAAGTCCGGCGCCGATATCGGCCTCGCCTTCGACGGCGACGCCGACCGCTGCTTCGTGGTGGACGAGAACGGCAATCCGATTTCGCCATCGGCGATCACCGCCCTGGTCGCCGAGCGTGAGCTGGCCAAGGAACCGGGCGCGGCCATCATCCACAACCTGATCACCTCGCACGCAGTACCCGAACTGGTGCACGAGCTCGGCGGCACCCCGGTGCGCACCCGCGTCGGGCATTCGTTCATCAAGCAGGAGATGGCGGCCACCGGCGCGGTATTCGGCGGTGAGCATTCCGCGCACTACTACTTCCGCGATTTCTGGGGCGCCGATTCCGGCATGCTCGCGGCCCTGCACGTGCTGGCGGCGCTCGGTGAGAAGGACCGGCCGATTTCGGAACTCATGTCGTCGTACGAAACGTATGCGGCGTCCGGAGAGATCAACTCGACAGTGGCGGACGCGAAGGAGCGGACGATGGCTGTAGTGGACGCATTCGGCGATCGGGCCATATCGGTGGACCGGTTGGACGGCGTCACCGTCCAGCTCGCCGACGACGCCTGGTTCAATCTGCGCGCGTCGAATACCGAACCGTTGCTGCGGCTGAATGTCGAGGCCCGGTCGACGGAGGAAGTGGACGCACTCGTG
>NZ_BDBY01000389.1 GCF_001613225.1 Nocardia pseudovaccinii NBRC 100343 | reverse complement strand
GAGTCCCGGATTGCGCTGCGAATCAGCCGCTCACGGCTTCATTGCGCCTGCATCCCACCTCTGACCTGCACTGGTCTCGAACTCTGCCGCCGACGCGGCCAACTACTGCTCGGGTTTGAAGGTGAAGACTTCGCCGATGCGGGTGGCGAGGACTACCTCGCCCTTGGGGCCGACGGAGGTGCCGGTGGTGGTGCCCTTCGCGTCCGGGAGGACGTCCGAATCGACGGTTGCGCCGGTCTTGGTGTCGAAGGTGATCAGGTTGATGCCGTCGCCGATGGCGGCGGCGGTGTAGCCGGTGTCTCCCGCGGTCTGGACCGGGGTGCCGCGCAGGGTGAGATCCTTACGCTCCCAGGCGATTTCGGCGGCGTCGCCCTTGTCGCGCAGGGCGAGCAGGTGGCCGTCGTCGCCTGCCGGGATGATCAGGCCGTCGTTGGAGACCGAAATGCCGCCGCGCGGCGCCCAATCCAGCGGCTGCACCCATTTGGTCCGGCCGTCGGCGGCGTCGATCGCGATGAGGCGTTTGGCGTTGTCGCCGACGTAGACGGTCCGGCCGTCGGCGGACAGCGTCGGGCTGGTCGCGCTGCCGTCGGTGAGCAGGTCCGCGCTCCATTCCTGCTGAATCTTATTGTCGGCGTAGCGCAATGCGACCAGTGCGGCGATCGGCTTGCCCGGCTGCCACAGCGTGACGAAGAAGCGGCCGCTGGACACCTCGATCGGCGAGATATTGGCGACCGGGCACTGTGGCCCGCCGCTCGCGCAGTCGCCGAGACCCTGTCCGGACGCGGGCCGGGTGAGATCGGGGTACTCCAGGAAATCGGGATCGCCCAGCAGTTGGGCGGTGCTGACGACGCGCTCCCCGGTCTGGCGGCTCAGCACATCCACCTGGCCGGACTGGGTGACCGTCAGGATGTTCCCGTCGCCGGTGAACTGCGCCGAAACCGGTACGCCCGCAACGGGAGTTCGCCAGCGCGGCTGCCCGATCGAGTTGAACGCACTGACCCCGCTGTCGTCGCCGACGTAGACATTGGTGCCGCTGTCGACCACCGAGGGCGCGGAGATCGCGTTCGGTCCCAGCGCGTTGCAGAAGCGCTTGCGGCCGGTCGGCATCTGCAGTGAGAGAATGGCGCAGTTGCTCGGGGTCAGGGTGGTGACGAACATTTGCCCGTCCGGGCCGAGCGTCACGGGTTCCTCGATCGAGCCACCGACCGGCCGCGACCAGCTCAGCGATAGTTTGCGCGAGCCGGTGACCGGGCTGACGCCACTGTTGCGGCCGTCGTGGTGCGCGGTGGTCCAGCCCTTGCCCGATCCGACGGTGATGTCGTCGACGTCGGTACCGCAGCCCGTCAACACCAGTGCGCCGATGGCCGCCGCCGCGCCCAGTCGGGACAGGGTGAGTCCGCGCGCCGGGTTGGCCAGTACGCCGCCGCTTCGCACCTGCTGCACTCCTGTCGTCGTTGCCCGCTGGGGACGTGACCGAAAGCGTGTCGACCCCCGGGTACGCGCACCACCGCCCGCGTGGAGGTTCGCCGCCGCCGTCGGCGGCGCAGCGATCACTGTACGGGAGGGTCCGCCGACGTTGTACGGGTCCCGGCGGTGTTTTCCGACGGGATAAGCTCTAGCCGTCGCGACCGGGACGGTCGCCATGTCAAGGACCACGACAGGAGATGACTTCGTGACGAGCATGTGGGGCGCACCGTTGCGCTCGCGGTGGCGCGGCTCGCGCCGCCGGGATCCGCAGCAAGCGCGATTTCTGACGCTGGCGTCGCTGCGCTGGGTGCTCGCGAACAAGGCGTACACGCCCTGGTATCTGGTGCGGTACTACCGGCTGTTCAAATTCAAGGCGGCCAATCCGCATATCGTGCTGCGCGGCATGGTCTTCCTCGGCAAGCGCGTCGAAATCCACGCGACCCCCGAATTGGGCCGGATGGAGATCGGCCGCTGGGTGCATATCGGTGACGGCAATGCCATTCGCTGCCACGAGGGTTCGCTGCGCATCGGCGACAAGGTCGTCTTCGGCAAGGACAATGTGGTCAACACCTACCTCGATATCGAGATCGGTGAATCCACGCTGGTCGCGGACTGGTGCTACATCTGTGACTTCGACCACCGCATGGACGACATCAATATGCCGATCAAGGATCAGGGCATCGTCAAGAGCCCGGTCCGCATCGGCCCGGACACCTGGATCGCCGCCAAGGTGACGGTGCTGCGCGAAACCCGCGTCGGCCGTGGCTGTGTGCTCGGTGCGCACGCGGTGGTCAAGGGCGAGATTCCGGACTACAGCATCGCCGTCGGCGCGCCCGCCAAGGTCGTCAAGAACCGCAAGGCGACCTGGGAGGCCGGTGCCGAGGAGCGCGCCAAATATGTTGCCGCGCTGGAAGATATCGAGCGCAAGAAGAACGGCGCCACCCAGTCGGCATGAGCGGACCCGGTCCCCGGGATCCGGAACGGACCCGGGGCTCGTGCTATCTCGGCCGAGTATGCCGGTACGCGTCGGTGGCAGTCGGTACGGTCACGGCATGAACAGGTACGCGGCGCTGTTGCGCGGGATCATGCCGACGAACCCCAATATGAAGGGGGAGAAGCTGCGCGGGGTGTTCGAGGGACTCGGATTCGAGAAGGTCGCCACGGTATTGGCCAGCGGCAATGTGGTCTTCCGTACCGCGGACACCGATATCGCGAAGTTGGAAGCCCGCATCCAGGACGCGCTGAACAGCGAACTCGGAATTCCGGGCGGCACCATCGTGCGCACCTATGACGAATTGCGCGACCTGCTCGACACCGATCCGTTTCCGGGCCTGACCCACGGCCGCGGCACCTACCTGACCGCGACGTTCCTCAAACAGGCCCCGCCCAACGTCGCGAAGGATCTGCACAAGCACACCGAACCCGGTGTCCGGATCGTCGGCTACGACACCGCCGCCCGCGTCGTCCTCTCGGTCATCGACAACACCGAACCCCGCACCCCGAACTTCATGGCCTGGATGGAGAAGACCTACAGCAAGGAGATCACCACCCGCACCTGGCTCACCATCCAGAAGATCGTCAAGAAGTTGGAGAGCTAGGCGCTACTTCGGATCGCGCTCGGGGAGGGGACGTTCGATGATGGTGGGGCGGCCGAGGGGGTTGCGGACCCGGCGTTTGGCCGAGGAGTAGACCAGGGCGGTTTCGGCGGCCACGACGTCCCAGGCGAAATCCGCGGTGAGGCGTTCGCGCGCGGCGTAGGCGCGGTCCTGGGTGGCGGCCGGATCGTCGAGGGTGGCGCGCACGGCTTCGACGATGCCGTCCACATCCGCCGGTTCGAAGGATGCGCCGGTGACGCCGTCGATGACGGCCTCGCCGAGACCACCCGCGGTGGAGGTGATCAGCGGGGTACCGGCGGCGGCCGCCTCGAGTGCGACGATGCCGAAGGGTTCGTAGCGGCTCGGCAGCACGATGGCATCGGCGCCGTGCAACCAGCCGAGCAGTTCCTCGTGATCGAGCTGACCGGCGAAGGTCACCGCCCGCGCGACCCGATGCACCCGGGCGCGTTCGCGCAGCCATTCGAACTGGGTGCCGATACCGGCGACGGTCAGCGTGGTGCCGGGGTGGGCGCGGCGGATGCGCGGCAGCGCGGCGATCGCATCCTGCACACCCTTCTCGTACTCGAGCCGACCCACATAGAGCAGACGCGGCGGACCGGTGCGCGGTGCGCGCGGCCGAAAGGTCCACGCGCCCACATCGATTCCGTTGCGGATCACCGTCATCGGCACTCGTTCGGGCCCGTAGAGCCGCTCCACCTCGTCCTGCATGGAGGTCGAGCAGGTGATCAGCGCATCCGATTCATTGGCCAGCCACCACTCGACCGAATGCACCTGCTTGTTGACCCGGCCCGAGACCCAACCGCTGTGCCGCCCGGCCTCGGTGGCGTGGATGGTGGAAACCAGCGGCACGTCGTAGTACTCGGCCAGCGCGATCGCCGGATGCGCGACCAGCCAGTCGTGTGCGTGCACGACATCCGGGACCCAGCCGTCGCCGATGCCGGGCTTGCCGAGCGCGACTCCCGCGCGCACCATCGCGTGGCCCATGGCCAGCGTCCAAGCGAGCATGTCTTCGCCGAAGTCGAAGCACGGCGGATCCTCCGCGACCGCGACCACCAGCACGCCCTCGGCGATGAAGGAGTGGGTGGGGTGGGTCACGGAGTCGGTGCCGGAGGGGCGGCGGGCGAGCACGACCACTTCGTGACCGGCCGCGGCCAGTTCGACCGCCAGGTGATGCACATGGCGGCCCAGCCCACCGACCACAACCGGTGGGTACTCCCACGACACCATCAAGATCTTCATGAATGTCCTTATCAGGCGGAGTCTCGGTCCGCGATCGCCAGCCGCCGTGCGTCCAAACTCGGGAAGAAGCCGTCGGCCGCCCCCCATCCTGCCGCCAACTGGTGTGCTTTGGCGACTTGGCCCGCCCCGACGGCGGCGGCGATTTCCCGCACGGCGTGGGCGTGCCGGTGCGCGCGGTCGCGTGCATAGCCAGCCGCGGAGTCCTTGCTGACCATGAATGCCCAGTCGCTGGAGACGGTGAGGATGGCCTCGCGCAGCAGTTGATCGGCAACCGGGTCGCGCAGTGCGGCGCCGCCGTCCGCGGCCCGCATCTTGTCGACCGTATCGAGGGTGAGCCGGACAATATCGTCGTTCAGATCCACCAGGTCTTTCACCTGGTCACCGGCCCAAACTCGCCAATCCTTACCCGAACCCCAGGACGAATCGGCAAGCGGCACCGGCTCGCCGACGAACCCGCGCATCCTGGCATCGGCCAGCGTGCCGACGGTGACGCCCGCCTCGGGCAGTGCCCGCAGCACCTGGGCCAGCCACTGCGGACCCTCGTGCCACCAGTGTCCGAACAATTCGGTATCGAATGCGGCGACGACCAGGGCCGGACGTCCGATACGCGCCGATTCCTCGATCAGCCGTTCGCGCACGGTCCGCACGAAATCGTCGACATCGCGAACCACCGCCCCGGCCGCCAGTTCCGGGTCGTACGGGGCCTTGTCCGGACCGGCGACCGTCTTGCCGGTGACGCGAGCGGGTTTGAGACCCGTCGCGTGGTCATAGTGATGAAAGTCACGGTAGGAACTCTGGCCCGGATAGCCGGACTTGGGCGACCAAACCCGGTAGCTCACCTGCAGATCCCGCCCGAAGGCCACCACATCCGATTCCCGGACCGGCCGTCCGAGGGTGGTGTCGCCGCGCAGTGCGGGTCCGTCGACCATGAAATGTGTCACACCCGCGGCCGCGTATCCGGTCTCCATACCGGGGGTGTAGCCACATTCGGGCGCCCAGATGCCGGTCGGGGTGTGGCCCCAGCGGTGCCGGGCATCGACCAAGCCCTCGTCGAGCTGGAAGGCGCGCAGTCGCGGGTGCAGCAGTGGCTGGAACGGGTGCGCGAGCGGGCCGCCGAGCAGCTCGATGGCCTCGGCGTCGATGAGCTGCCGCCAGACCGGCGCCGCGCCGTGGCGCCAGTGCTGTTCGAATTCCGCGAGTGCCGCCGCGGCCAGCCGGTGCTCATGCCTGCCGAGTGCGATATTGCCCGCCATCGCGGCCTCGTCGGCGCGCAGCTGCCAGTTGCCGAGCCAATGATGCATGCCCGCAAGGCAATGCGGATCGTCCAGCTGGGCGGCGAGCACCGGCGTGATGCCGAGACTGAGCAGATGTGAACGGCCTTCCGCGGCAAGGGTTCTCAGCACGTCGACGACCGGAAGGTAAGAGGCGGCCCAGGATTGGTAGAGCCATTCCTCGCCGACCGGCCAGCGACCGTGGTGGGCCAGCCAGGGCAGATGGGAATGCAGGACCAGAGTGAACTGGCCGGGAACTTCTTGTCTGCTCAAGGCTTCACCGCGATGGCGACCAGATCGAGGCTCGCATCGATGTCCTCGGTGGCCAGTGCGAAATCGTCGATGGCGACCGCGGCGACATCGGCGGTCAGCTCGGCGGGCCACGGCTCCCCGGCCAGCGCGCGCTCGATCTGGGCATCGATGAACGAGCCACCGTGCTTGGCGTCCAACGCCTTCAGCGTCGGGCCGTGGTGCACCCCGGTCATGAGCGTGACCCGGAAACCCGCGTCGACGAGCAGTTCGGTGAGTTCGTCGGCATTGAGTTCGCGGGTGTGGAACGGGTTGAGCGGAGTGTCGCGGCCGGGGGAGAAGGTGATCCGATTGGGCGTGCTGATCAGCAGCTCACCGCCGGGCCGCAGCACCCGCAGGCATTCCCGGATGAACTGGCCCTGGTCCCAGAGGTGTTCGATCACTTGGAAATTCACCACGACATCGACCGACTCGTCTTCCAGCGGCAGCGCGGCGAGGTTGCCCTGGATCATCTCAACGCGCGGGTAGCGGGCGCGCACGTGCTCGACCGCGCTGGTGTCGTAGTCGAGGCCGATCACCTTGGTCGCCACATCGGCGATCATGTTCGCGCCGTAACCCTCACCGGATCCGGCCTCCAGCACCGTCTTTCCGGCGCAACGCTCGAGCAGGCGTGCGTAGACGATCTCGTGCCGACGGAACCAGTAGTTCTCCTCGGCGATGCCGGGTACGGTCCGCTCGCCGGTCAGCGGCAACGGCTCCACGGCCGACTCGGGAGTAATGCCCGGGGTGGTGCCCACTGCGGCAGGGATCACAGCCTCGCTCATCGCTCCGACGTTACTGGTAACGCGGCCGCACATTATCGCCAGGACCACCGTTGTGAGAGAGAAGCGACTAAGTTACCCGCGAGTAACTTAACGTAGGGTAGTGTCACGCCCTGAGCTACAAACTAAGGACGTACGGCGCCGCTCGTGCGACCACCACACACGTGTAACCAGAACAGGAGGTCGACGAAGACCGATGCCGAACATCGTCGTACTCATCAAGCAGGTTCCCGACACCTGGTCCGAGCGCAAGCTGACCGACGGTGACTTCACCCTCGATCGCGAAGCCGCCGACGCCGTCCTCGACGAGATCAACGAGCGCGCCGTCGAAGAAGCGCTGCTGATCAAGGAAGCCCAGGGCGGCGAGGTCACCGTGCTGGCCGCCGGTCCGGACCGGGCCACCGAGGCCATCCGCAAGGCGCTGTCCATGGGCGCCGACAAGGCCATCCATATCAACGATCCGGCGATCCACGGCTCCGACGCCGTGCAGACCGCCTGGGTGCTGGCCAGCGCGCTGGGCCAGGTCGAGGGTGTCGAGCTGGTCATCGCGGGCAACGAGGCCACCGATGGTCGCGCCGGCGCCGTGCCCGCGATCATCGCCGAGTACCTGGGCCTGCCGCAGCTGACGCACCTGCGCAAGCTGTCCGTCGACGGCGACAAGATCACCGGTGAGCGGGAGACCGACGAGGGCGTGTTCAAGCTGGAGGCCACCCTCCCGGCCATCGTCAGCGTCACCGAGAAGATCAACGAGCCGCGCTTCCCCTCCTTCAAGGGCATCATGGCCGCGAAGAAGAAGGAAGTGCAGACCTTCACGCTGGCCGACCTGGGCGTCGACCCGTCGACCGTCGGTGTCGCCAACTCGGGCACCGCCGTCACCGCGGCCACCCCGAAGCCCCCGCGCACCGCGGGCGAGAAGATCGCGGACGAGGGCGACGGCGGCACCAAGATCGCCGCCTACCTGGTCGGTCAGAAGATCATCTGATCCCGCCCGAGACTGCTTAGGAGAGAACACAAATGGCAGAAGTACTTGTGCTCGTCGAGCACGCCGACGGTGCGATCAAGAAGGTCAGCACCGAACTGCTCACCGCCGCGAGCGCGCTGGGTGAGCCCGCGGCCGTCGTGACCGGCCCGGCCGGTACCGGCGAGAAGCTGGCCGACGCGCTGGCCGCCGCGGGCGCCGCGAAGATCTACATCGCCGAATCCGACGATGTCGAGAACTTCCTGGTCACCCCGAAGGTCGACGTGCTCGCCGGTCTGGTCGAGTCGATTTCCCCGGCCGCCGTGATCGTCGCCGCCACCGCCGAGGGCAAGGAGGTGTCGGGCCGCCTCGCCGCGCGCATCGGCTCCGGCCTGCTCGTCGATGTCATCGACGTCAAGTCCGACGGTTCGGTCGTGCACTCCATCTTCGGTGGCGCGTTCACCGTCGACGCGAAGGCCACCGGCGACGTGCCGGTGATCTCGGTGCGTCCGGGCGCCGTCGAGGCCACCGCCTCGGCCGGTGCGGGTGAGAAGGTGACCGTCGAGGTGCCCGCGCAGGAAGAGGGCGTCGTGAAGGTGACCTCGCGCGAGCCGGTCGTCGGTGGCGACCGTCCGGAGCTGACCGAGGCGAGCATCGTCGTCTCCGGTGGTCGCGGTGTCGGTTCCGCCGACAACTTCGCGGTCGTCGAGGCGCTGGCCGATTCGCTCGGCGCCGCCGTCGGCGCTTCGCGTGCCGCGGTCGACTCGGGCTACTACCCGGGCCAGTTCCAGGTCGGTCAGACCGGTAAGACGGTCTCCCCGCAGCTGTACATCGCCCTCGGCATCTCCGGCGCCATCCAGCACCGCGCCGGTATGCAGACCTCGAAGACCATCGTCGCGGTCAACAAGGACGAAGAGGCCCCGATCTTCGAGATCGCGGACTACGGCATCGTCGGCGACCTGTTCAATGTCGCCCCGCAGCTGACCGAGGCTGTGAAGGCGCACAAGGGCTAGTTCCGCGCTTTTCGCGTGGCCCCGGCCGGAAACGGCCGGGGCCACGGGTTTTTCCACCGCTATCATTGCGGCATGTCGCTGCCCCGTATCGAGCGTCCAGACCTGCCCGAACACATGACATGGGAGGAACTGGAACGTCTGCCCGAAGAGATTGCGGAGCAGATCGAGCTCTGGGAAGGGCGCGTGGTGTGGATGCGCCGCGGTCCCCGGGAGCATCAGCGGTTCAGCCGCCGCATCGTTCACGAAATCGAGCGGTGTGCGCGCGAAACCATGTCGGAGCACCCTGGAGCCTGCTGGGAGGCCGAGTTCGAGACCAACGTGTTCCTCGGGACGAGCGGAAAATCGGACTTCCTCACTCCAGACTTCCTCGTGTTCGGTTGCCTCCCGCCCTACCAGGACATACGGGCCGCCGACACACTGCTTGTCGGTGAAGTACTTTCACCGTCGAACTCCGGGCCCGATATGGAGGCCAAGAAAGGCCGGTATGCGAAGGCCGGGATCCCGTGGTACTGGGAGGTGACGCTCGATTCCGATGTCAGTGCCATTGCGAGGATTCGCGCATACGGCCTGGAAACCGGGTACGGGCCTCTGCCTGATGGGGTCACCCCGTTGCATCCGGTTGAATATCGGCTCGTCGGTGAATGGGTGAACGACGGCGAGGAGCGAGTGTCGTTCACGCACCCGTTCCCGATCGATATCCCGTGGACCGCGCTCGCCTACTGACGGGAAGGTCTCTGCTCCCATCGGTCAGGATGCGCTGAGCTGACAGAGATCAGCACTGTCCGAGTGGCTCCGGCTGGTAACGGCCGGGGCCACTTGCGTTTTCATGTGGCCGCGTGCGGGTGGGATAACCTGCGGATATGGCTGTTCCTACGACTCGGATGCTGGTGCTCGCCGTGGTGCGGCTGCTGGCGCCGGTGCATGGTTACGACGTTCGGCGGGAGTTGCTGTCCTGGCGGGCGGACAATTGGGCGAATGTGAAACCGGGTTCGGTGTACGGCGCGCTGAATACCTTGCAGCGCGACGGGCTCATCGCGGTGGAGGGCGTCGGGCAGGACGGTGCGCGGCCGGAGCGCACGACCTATCGGCTCACCGCCGAGGGGGAGAAGGTCTTCGCGCAGCTGCTGCGTGACGCGCTGTGGGATGCCGAGCAGCCGAAGCATCCGTATGCCGCGGCGGTCGCGCTGCTGCCGCAGGCGCCTCGCGACGAGGTCGTCGCCGCGCTGCGCAGCCGGATCAAGAAATTCGAGGCCGAACTCGAGCAGCTCGATCGCGAGGAGCGTCGCGTGATGGCCGGTAGCGGCGATCCGGCGGAGACCGAACCGCATCATGTCGCCGACGCGATCCGGTTGGCCTCCGAACATGTACGCGCCGACCTGCGCTGGTCGCAGAAAACGTTGGAACGCATCGAAAGTGGTGAGTTGGAGGTCTGGGAACGGTTCCCGACGCGGGTGGACGGCCGGAGCGCCATCATCGACTGATCAAGACTGAATAGTAAAGCTTGACTATTTGGTCGATCGTTTCTACCGTTGTTCAGGTGGAAACGATCGACTCCGTTCGTGATCGCACTCGCACCTCGGTGATCCGGGTACGCGGGCTGGCGCGGACGTTTGAA
>NZ_BDBY01000388.1 GCF_001613225.1 Nocardia pseudovaccinii NBRC 100343 | reverse complement strand
CAGCGGACCGTGCGTTCGCGCATCGGCTACGTCGCCCAGGGTGGAATGACCAATGACGATGCCCTGGTCATCGACGAATTGGTGTTGCAGGCACGGCTTTTCGGGCTGAGCAAGGTACAAGCCACGCACAATGCCGAAGAACTGCTCGTCGCACTCGACCTGGACGGCCTCGGCCGGCGCAAATGCAACCAGCTCTCCGGCGGTCAGCGCCGCCGCGTCGATATCGCGCTCGGCCTGGTGCACGGCCCGGCGCTGATCTACCTCGACGAGCCGACCAGCGGCCTGGATCCGCAGAGCCGCGCGAATCTGTGGGAGCACATCCGGCGCCTGCGCGAGCGAGGCACCACGGTCGTGCTCACCACCCACTATCTGGACGAGGCCGACGCACTGTGTGACCGGCTGCTGATCATGGACCACGGCGGCATCGTCGCCGAGGGCTCGCCCGACGAACTCAAGCGCCGCATCTCCGGCGACGTGGTGAGCTTCGAAATCGAAAATGGCCATGCGGATCTCGCACTCCAGGTCGCCCAGTCGGTGCTCGAGGTGCGCTCGCTGGTGCGCTCGGAGGATGCGGGTCCGGACCGGATCGGTGCGACGCTGGTGCATCTCACCGTGGATCGTGGCGATGCCGCGGTCGTACCCCTATTGCGTGCCATGGACGAGCGCGGTCTCGTACCGGGTGCGCTCACTGTCAAACGTCCCAGCCTCGACGATGTCTTTCTCACCATTACGGGGCGTTCGCTGCGGGAGGCGAGTCACTCATGAGGTTCATGCGCGAGACCGGACTGATCTTCTGGTCCCAACTGCGGGCAAATCTGCGAAATCCGGTGTGGGTCTTGATCGGTCTGTCCCAGCCGGTGCTGTATCTGGTGCTGTTCGGGCCGCTCGTCAAGGGCATCGCGCCGTCGCTCGGCGCGGACTCCGATCCGTGGAAGCTGCTCACGCCCGCTTTGGTCATCCAGACCGGGCTGTTCGGCGCGATCTATGTCGGATTCAGCATTGTGGCGGAATTGCGCGCGGGGGTCGTCGAACGGCAGCGGGTCACGCCCGCGAGCCGGGGCGCGCTGCTGACCGGGCGCGTGCTCAAAGACATGGTCGTGCTCGTTGTCCAGGCGCTGGTGCTCGTCGGAGTTGCCATGGCGGCCTTCGACGTTCGGCCGGATCCGCTCGGCGTGGTGCTGTCGGTGTTGTTGATCGCGGTCATGGCGGCAGGTTTGGCCGCGGCGTCCTATGCGCTGGGTCTGTGGGCCAAATCCGAGGATGTGCTCGCCTCGGTGCTCAACAGTCTCGCGGTGCCGTTGATGCTGCTGTCCGGCATTTTGCTGCCGTTGAGCGTAGGGCCGAGTTGGTTGCGCACGATCGGCAAGGTGAATCCGTTCTCGCACACCGTCGATGCGGCCAGGGCCCTGTTCCGCGGCGACTTCGGTGCGTCCGAGGTGTACCTGGGGACCGGGCTCACGCTGGCGGTCGCCGCGGTGGCGATGGTGATCGGCGCACGTAGCTTCACCCGCGAGAACGCCTGACACCGATGCCGCTGAGATCTGCTCGGAGACAGCAGATCTCAGCGGCGGTGCAATCCGGACAGCAGCGTGGTGAGGATCGGCGAACGGCGCGCATCGCTGCGCAAGACCGCGGAGACCGGAATACGTAGTCGGTGCTCGGCGAGGTGCAGGACGACCAGGCCCTCGGTCGGGCTGTCGGCGTAGAGCACCGTCCAGGCGTCCGGGCGATTGATCAGCTCCATGGTCGCGGTGTGGTCCGGTGGAATCGGCGGACCGAAGGTGGGGCCCGCCGACAGTTCGGCGAAGGCGGCCCGAATCACATTGTGCAGCAGGACCTGTTCCTGCTCGGGCGGGAGCAGCAGCGGATACGGGCTCAGATCCGCCAGCGTCACCTGGTCCTGCGGGGCCAGCGGATGGGCGGCGGAGGTGGCGATGACGAGGTCCTCGATCCACAGCTTCTCCACCGCGAGACCGGGCTCGTCGACACTGCCGCGGATGAGCGCGAGATCGCAGTCGCCATCGGCCACCGCGGTGATCCGCTGCCGGAACGGTTTGATGACGAATTCGATTTCGGCATCCGGATGCGCGGCGCGCGCCCCGGCGATCGCGGACAGGGATCGGGTCGCGAAGGACATATTGGCGGCCAGCCGGATGCGGTGACCGGAGGTGCGCACGGTGGCGCGGATGGCCGACTCCAGACTGAGCATCTGTTTAGCCAGCGGAAGTAGCCGCATGGTCGCGTCGGTCGGCACAACGGCCCTGGTCGAACGCTCGAACAAGGCTACGCCGAGGTCACGCTCCAATCGGGCGATCTGATGGCTGATCGCCGACTGGGAGATGTAGCAGCGGGCCGCGGCCCTGCTGAAACTCAGCTCCTCGCACACCGCGACGAAGTAGGTGAGCTGGCGAAGCTCCACTTGATCTCCAATTCCATTCGCGAGCGCAGCGAGCGAATCATAGGCAGAGCCGAGCGATCGCTCGTAACGGAGCTGAGCGCCAGCGAAGCGCAGTTATGAGCGATCCAGATAAGAGTCATATCTATTATGCGCCTGAACACCTGAAATATCTGCGGATCGAATGACGGTTGGTAATGAGAGAAGGAGGCTGTCATGGAACACGCAGATGTTGTCATCGTTGGATCGGGATTCGGGGGGCTTGCCGCCGCTAAGCAGTTGGCCAAATCGGGCATCAATTACGTTCTTATCTCGAGCACTCCGGAGCATCTCTTCCAGCCGTTGCTCTACCAGGTCGCGACAGGTGTGCTGGCATCGCACGAGATCGCGCCGCCGATCGCCTCGGTACTGCGCAGGCACAGGGAAGCCGACGTCCGGCTCGGCAAGGTCGTCGCCAT
>NZ_BDBY01000387.1 GCF_001613225.1 Nocardia pseudovaccinii NBRC 100343 | reverse complement strand
TCAAGACCATCGACGATGCGAAGCTGCTGCGCGCACAGATCGAACGCGTCTTCACCGAGGCCAAGGGCGCCGATGCGGAGACCCGCAAGCGACTGCTGAGCTTCGTAGTGGTCGGCGCGGGCGCGACCGGTGTCGAGGTTGCCGGTCAGCTGAAGGAACTCGCGAAACGGCACTACCACCAAGAAGTTTCGGTGACGCTGGTCGAGGGCGCGGGCGAGGTGCTGCCGCCCTTCGGTGGCGGACTGTCGGAGTACGCGAAGGCATCGCTGACCAAGAGCGGTGTCGAGGTGCTGCTCGGCACCTTCGTGACCGATATCGAATACGGCAAGGTGACCGTCAAGGACAAGCAGGGCATCGAGCGCCGGATCGCGGCCGAGACGGTGGTCTGGTCGGCGGGTGTGCAGGCGGGCGGGTTCGCGCAGATCCTGGCCGAGGCCACCGGCTGCGAAACCGACCGGGCCGGAAGGCTTTTGATCAATCCGGACCTGACGGTCGGCGGACATGCCGATATCTACGCCATCGGCGATATGACCTCGCTCAACGGATATCCTGGCCAGTCGCCGGTCGCCATGCAGGAGGGCAGGCACGCCGCCGACATCATTCGCCGCAAGCAGCTCCCCGGCACCCCGTTCAAGTACTGGGACAAGGGCAGCATGGCGGTGATCAGCCGGTTCAGCGCGGTGGTGAAACTCAACGAGCACATCACCTTCCGCGGCGTCATCGCGTGGACCATGTGGCTCGCGGTGCACCTGCTGTACCTGGTCGGGTTCCGCAACCGTTTCGCCGCCGTGGCCTCGTGGCTCGTCGCCTTCATCGGCACGGGCCGACCCGGTTTCGACGAGGTGGATACGGCGCGGGATCCGGTCCGGATATCGGAGCGCGACGCCGCCTGACTGTTCCGAAAAGGTCACGGATCAGGCAAAAGGCGGCGGTAGCGATGCGGGAGACGGAACGCGACGCGACAGTTCGGTGAACGCTCGGTGTGATCATCATCTCGTTCACCGAACCGGCATCGCGGCGACACTTCGAGGTTGCTAGGGCGCAGTTTCGGACTGGCTTCATCACGGATATGACTATTTCGTCCGTGTTGACAGCCCCGGCTCGACCGACGGACTCCGGGGCGGAACGGTCTCGGTATTCGCTGGTCGTCTCCTCCGATTCGGCGCACCGACTGGCCGCGCAGCGCCTGCGCTACGGCGTCTTCGCCAGTGAGCCCGGCTTCCGGATTCCCGACAACGGAACGGGTCTCGACGCGGACCATTTCGACGAGCACTGCGACCATCTGCTGGTCCGAGACGACCGGACCGAGGAATTCGTCGGCTGCTACCGAATGCTGCCGCCGGACAAGGTGACTGCCGCGGGTGGTTACTACACGGCCACCGAATTCGAGCTGGCCCAACTGGATCCGGAGGGCAACCGGATCGTGGAAATGGGCCGTGCATGTGTGGTGCCCGACCACCGCAACGGCTCGGTGCTGACCCTCATGTGGGCGGGCATCCTGCACTACATCCAGCTCACCGGATACGAATGGGTGATGGGCTGCGTCTCGGTACCCATGCAGGACACCCCCGCCGATCCGGCCGGTGTGAATGTGCGCGGCGTGCGCGATATGTTGCTCGGCCGCCACGGATCCGATCCCGAGCGGCGGGTATACCCCCATCGCCCGGTGGTCGTCGACGGGCTGACGCTGGACGAGATGACGCCGCCCGCACGCCCGAAGCTGCCTCCGCTGCTGCGCGGCTACCTGCGCCTGGGCGCGGAGATCTGCGGTGAACCGGCGCACGATCCGGATTTCGCGGTCGCCGATTTCGTCGCGCTGCTCGGTCTGAACACGATCAACACCCGCTACCTCAACCGATTACAAGACGCGGCCAATGCACTCGACGGGGGACGGTGAGTCAGATGGTGTTCGACGCGCCGCCCGCAGAGCGCACCGCGCATTCCTGGATGCCGTCGAGCCCATGTGGGCCCGGCTGTATCGATCCGGTCGATGAGATCGGCACCGCACGGGTGATCGGCCGACTATTCGGCGTGGCCGGATTGTTGCTCAGCTTTCCCGTTGTCAATGTTGTGACGCCGCGCGGACGGCGCGAACAGCTGCAGCGGCGGTATGCGCGAAGTGTTTTGAGCTGTCTGGGGATTCGGTTGCGCGTTGTCGACAACCGAGCCGATGCGGGGGAGTCGGCCGATGCGCGCTTCGGCGATTCGGGTGACGGGCTGCTGATCGTGGCCGGACATATCGGCTGGACCGATGTGGTCGTCATGGCCGCGGTGCAGCCACTGTGCTTCGTGGCCCGCGCCGATATGGTCGATTGGCCGCTGCTCGGTGGGCTGGCCAAACTCATGCGGGTCATTCCGATCGAACGCGAACGACTGCGCGAATTGCCCGGTGTGGTGGCGCGCCTCGGTGAACGGCTGGCGGCGGGGGATCGAGTCGCGGTGTTCCCCGAGGGGACCACCTGGTGTGGCCGCGCCTACGGCCGGATGCGCCCCGCGCTCTTCCAGGCGGCGGTGGACACCGGAACCTCGGTGCAGCCGGTGCGCGTGCGGTATCTGGACGCGCACGGCACCCAGTCGACCATTCCCGGATTCGTCGGTGACGACGGCTTCGGCACTTCGGCGAAGCGGGTTCTGCGCTCGCGCGGCATGGTGGCCGAGGTGGTGCTCGAGCCGGTCGAGAATCCCGGACTCGATCGCCGTGATCTGGCTCGCCGGTGCGAACAGGCGGTGCGCGGCACCGATCTGTCGCGCCACGGGGCCGTCGAGGCATCGGATTGGATCGAGGCGACGGCAACTCGCGTACAGGATCCGGAATCGGCCGAGGCGCAGCCGCCGCGGCCGCCGCGGCGGTTGCGACCGTTCCGGCGCAGGGGCTCCGGCCATCAGGTTGCCGAGTCCGCGGTGTCCGCAGACTGATCGAAGGGCACGCCGCACGAGGCCGACTGGGCGATTGCCCGGTCGGCCTCCGCCGTTTCGGCCGCGAAATAGCTCCGCCGCAATAGATTTCGGTGTTGTGAGCAGCGCGGATATCTCGTGAGACGCGTGTGAGATGCCGGTGAAAGGCATCGCCCGGATGCTTGTTCGCAACCGCACCGACCGGCTGGGAGGAGCTGGCACGGAGCGGAGAACAGGTCTATTTCGCGGGGAGGATATCCATGTCCAGCAGCGTCCGTCGGTGTGTTGGATTCATCGGTGCGGCAATCGGTCTCGCCGTATTGTCGACCGCTGCGACACTGCCCGCAGTGGCCACGCCGAATGTCGGTGTGACCGGCGAGCAACTCAGCAAGGCGACTGTCACCGAGCCGATCCATATCGCTCCGGACGGCCCCGTCGATGTCCAGTTCTCCGTGCTCACCGTGGCCCCTGGCGGCAGTGTCGGCTGGCATTCGCATCCCGGTGACGTACTCGTGAATGTCGCCGACGGCATCGCGACTCGATATGAGGCCGACGATCGGCACTGCGCGCCAACCACATTCGGCGTCGGTCGAGGCTGGGTCGAGCACCCGCGCCACGTCCACACCGTGCGCAACGAGACCGACAAACCGCTGACACTCGACGTTGTCCTCATCACGCCGACCGGCCAACCCTCCGGCATCAGCGAACCGGACCCCGGCAACTGCCGGTTCTGAAACCCGAACTCGCACAAGTGAAAGGAGGTAATCCCATGATCGAGACAGGAGTCGACGACGGCCCGACCTGCTGAACCCGAGGGGATCGCCCGTGCGTACCGGGCGATCCCCGCTTCCATCGATAGGAGATCAGTCATGCGCCATGGCGCGCTCGTGGTGATCGCCGCAGGCTCCAGCGCATCCCTGGTCCTGCCGCTCTATCTGACCGAACTTCGCAAGACTCAGCCCGGCGAGATTGTCGTGCTGCTCACCCGCAGCGCGGAGCGATTCGTACCACGGGAAGTGGTCGGCTGGTTGGCCGACGAAGTCATCACCTCCGAAAGCCCGACCCTCAATCCGGTCGAAC
This sequence comes from Nocardia pseudovaccinii NBRC 100343, assembly GCF_001613225.1. Classification (GTDB taxonomy): domain Bacteria; phylum Actinomycetota; class Actinomycetes; order Mycobacteriales; family Mycobacteriaceae; genus Nocardia; species Nocardia pseudovaccinii. The sequence goes on along the minus strand of NZ_BDBY01000387.1, from coordinate 4,441 downwards.
TCGCGTTGACCTCGAACGGCATCGTGGTGCTCCCGGCCACCGCGCACCTGGTCGCGGCCTCGGCGCTGGGACTCGCGTCGACGCCCGCGACGACCACACTGCTCGCCGCGCCGCGACCCTGCTTGTGGTTCCCGCATATGAACAAGGTCATGTGGGACAAGCCCGTGATCCAGCGGCATGTGGCGAGTCTGCGGGCGGCGGGCGAAACGGTGGTGGAGCCGGAATCCCGTGTCGTGTACGAGATGTGGCGCGGGGCGCGCGGCGACGGCGTGTCGATGGTCCCGCCGGACAAGGCGGCCGTCATCGTGCGCGAGTGGTTCGATGAGCGCGCGTAATATCCTGCGGCTGAGCGATTTCCGTTTGCTCTTCGTCGGTCAGACGGTATCGATGGCGGGGGATGCCCCGGCGGTGCTCGCGCTCACCTTCGTCGTCTTGGAGATCGGCGGATCACCCGCTGCGCTCGGTGGCGTCCTCGCCGCCCGCTTCGTGCCGCTGACCGGACTGCTCTTGCTCGGCGGGGTGCTGGCCGATCGGTTTCCGCGTCGCGAGTTGATGATCGCGGCGGATCTCACCCGCGCGGCCACCCAGGCCGTACTGGCCGTATTGCTGGCATTCGGGGCGGCTCAGCTGTGGCAGATCATGGTGTTGCAGATGATCTACGGCGGCGCGCAGGCACTGTTCACTCCGGCTTTGGGTGGCATCGTCGCGCAACTTGTGCCCGCCGACTCACTGCGCGCCGCGAACGCACTGGTCGCCATGTCGAGCAGCCTGCTGCGTGTTGTCGGTCCGGCGCTGGGTGCGGTACTCATCGCCGCGGCGGGGCTCGGTGCGGCGGTGGCCGTCGATGCCGTTACCTTCCTGATCAGCGCGGTTGTGCTGCTCGGGGTCCGCCGCCCGGCCGCGAGCGAGCGGACTGCACCGGAACCCCTATTGATCGCACTGCGAACCGGCTGGCGCGAGGTGGCGACCCGGACCTGGCTGTGGACCTCGATAGCGAACTTCACCGTATTCAGCGCGGTGGCGGTGCCCGCCGTACTCGTGCTCGGGCCGCAGGTCGCGCAGCTGGAATTCGGCGGTCCGGACGGGTGGGCGGTGATCATGGCGACCTTCGCCGCGGGTGCCGTGCTCGGGAGCGCGGTCGCGCTGCGCATATCCGCCGCTCGCCCGGCCGCGGTCTGCGCGGCACTGCTGGCCGTCGCGGCGGCGCGTCCCGCGCTGCTGGTCAGCGGGCTCGGTCTGTCGATCATCGGCGTCTACAGCGCGCTGTCCGGAGCCGCCGTCTCGATGGCAATGGTGTACTGGCGCACACTCTTACAGGAGCGGATACCGCTGGCCGTGCTATCGCGCGTGAGATCGATCGATGATTTCGGCTCGACGCTGCTCACACCCGTCGCCTACCTGGCCACCGGCCAGCTGGCGGCGCACACCGGGCTGCACGGGGCAATGGTGCTACTCACCGCGATCGCGGTCGCCGCCAGCGTCGCGACCGTCGCGGTTCCCGCCGTTCGGCGTGTATCCGGCGGCACACACGCCGCGCTGTCCGACGATGCCGCCTGGAACGGCGCCGTCACCTCGGACACAGCGCCTGGCTCGCCAGCTGGTGCCGGTAAGCACAGCTCGCGAAGGAGTTGATCCGCAACGGCCGCATGGTGGCTGCGGGATTGCTGGTCGCGTCCTAGTCGGGTCGGGTACGTTGACCCAAGGCGAGTACGTGATCGGCGATGACCCCGAAAGAGTCGTTGTTGCGTGATCGAACTCGGCGGGCGATCGGTGGCACCTTCCCAGAGGGAGCGGCGCTATGGATCTCAATACGATCACCGATATCGTTCGGCGACCTTCCGACCGACCGGGCGCGGCCTGGCGCGACGGCGACGCGTGGCTGGCCGGGGGAACCTGGTTGTTCTCGACCGAGCAGCCGGAGCTGCGCCGTCTCCTCGATCTCACCGCACTCGGCTTGGACAGCCTGGTGCCGAGCGCCGCGAGCCTGGCGATCGGCGCGACGTGCACCATCCGCGAGCTGAATTCCTTTGCGCCGCCGAGTGACTGGCCCGCCGGGACGCTGTTCACCACCTGCTGTGAGGCGTTCCTGTCCTCGTTCAAGGTCTGGAACGCGGCGACGGTGGGCGGCAATATCTGCATGTCGCTGCCCGCTGGCCCGATGATCACGTTGACGGTCGCGCTCGAAGCCACATACACGGTGTGGGCTCCCGACGGATCCGAACGCACCGTCGATGCCGCCGACTTCGTCCTCGGCGACCACCGCAACGTCCTCGGCCCCGGCGAGATCGTGCGCCGGATCGATATTTCGGTCGGCGCACTTCGCAAGCGGTGTGCGCACCGGCGCTTCTCCCTGACGCGCCTGGGCCGCTCCACGCTGTTCCTGATTGCCACCCAGTCGCCGTGGACCGCGGACCTGCTGCTCACCATTACCGCGGGCACCACCCGCCCGGTGCGCTTGGCGTTCGACACCATGCCCGCCGCCGCACTGCGCGAACGCATCGACGCCATCCCCGAAGGCCTGTGGTTCAGCGACCCGAACGGCACACCCGACCACCGGCACCACCTGGCCGGGTACTTCGCCGAGGAGATCCGCGTCGAGCTCAGCGAAGGCGGTCCGCCGTGACATACAGCGTGAACGGAAATACCTTCGACGCCGCGCCGAATCCGGGTCAGTGCCTGCGCACATTCCTGCGCTCGCTCGGCTGCCACGGTGTCAAAAAGGGGTGCGACGCGGGTGATTGCGGCGCCTGCACGGTATGGCTCGACGGCGATCCCGTGCACAGCTGCATCACGCCCGCATTTCGTGCCGAGGGACGTGCGGTCACCACTATCGAAGGTCTCGGTTCACCCGAGGACATGCACCCGATGCAGCGACAGTTCCGCGACGGTCCCGGCTTCCAATGCGGCTTCTGCACCGCGGGCCTGATCATGACCACGGTGGCGCTCACCGACGCTCAGCGGCAAGACCTTTCGCGCGCGCTCAAGGGCAACCTCTGCCGCTGCACCGGCTACCGGGCGATCGAAGACGCGGTGCACGGTGTCGCCGAGATCGAGGTCGCCCGGCCGGGCCGAGTAATCGGGACCAGCGTCGGAACTCCGGCGGGCGCCGAGGTGGTGACCGGTCGCGCCGAATTCACCATGGACACCGCGATCGACGGCATGCTGCACCTGAAGATGCTGCGCTCCCCGCACGCCCATGCCCGCATCGTGTCGATCGACAAGACCGCGGCGCTCGCGGTTCCCGGTGTGCATCGCGTTTATACCTGGGAGGACGTGCCGCGCAAGCGCTTCACGACCGCGATCCACACCGATCACCTCGTCGATCCCAGCGACACCTACATCCTCGACGACATGGTGCGCTTCGTCTGTCAACGCGTGGTCGCGGTGCTGGCCGATACCGTCGGGGCCGCCGAGGAGGGCTGCTGCAAGGTGCTGCGGGCGGCCGAGGCGCTGCGCGATCGCATGCTGTTCTTGGCGGCCGAACATACCGGTGTCGATATCGCTTCGTGTGCGATGGACGACACCGGGATCGTCTGCTGTGACAGCCGCGTATCGCTGTCGGAGCTGATCGAGGTGGCGCGCGGTCGCGGCATCCGATTGACCGAGGCGCGCAAGGCCTTCGGGTTACCGCGCAGCGTCGTCTTCAACACCCACGGCTTCCGCGTCGCCGTGCATCGGATGACGGGTGAGATCCGCATCCTCTACAGCGTGCACGCCACCGACGCCGGCGTCCTCATCAACCCGGCGCAGGTGCGCGGCCAGATCGAGGGCGGTGTCGCGCAGGGCATCGGTTTCGCGCTGACCGAGAACTTCCACGTCGACGTGAACGGCGCGATGGTCGACCCGAACCTGCGCAACTACCGCATCCCGGCCTACGCCGACATTCCCCGCACCGAAGTACTGACGGTCGACTCCGCCGATTCCGTCGGGGCGATGCACTCGAAAGGCATCGCGGAGTGCTGCGTCAATCCGGTCGCGCCCGCGCTGGCCAATGCGCTGCAGGACGCGACGGGCGTCCGATTCCGTGCGCTGCCGCTCACGCCCGAGCGCATCTATCGGCGACTCATACCGGTTCCGGTCCGACCCGAGCCGTGAGGAGACTGCGATGGGAGCCGGAAAACTCACCGACAACGCGGCGACGGTCATCATCGGCCAGCAGGTGCGCCCGGGTTCCGAGGAGGCCTTCAGGTCCTGGCAGGAGGATCTGAACGCCGCGGCATCGGGTTATCCGGGATTCCTCGGAGCCGAGCTCGCCGCTCCCAGCGCGGTGCAGCCCGAATGGGTCGTGGTCTACCGCTTTCGACTCCGTCGGTCGTCTGCAGGATTGGATAAATAGCGCCACCCGTCAGGAATTCCTGGACAGCGGGCAGCGATACTTCGACGGCCCCGCCACCCAGCAGGTCATCAGTGGCGGCACGCGACCGGTGGATCCCCTCGTGAC